>NZ_JBMKIF010000001.1:0-304337 GCF_049238025.1 Enterobacter cloacae complex sp. IR5458 | reverse complement strand
ACCGGGTTGTCTGTGAAGTGATTCACATCTGCCGTGTCGATGGAGGCGCATTATAGGGAACTGCCGAGGAATGACAAGTGGAAATATGCATTTTTATTTCGACCGCTCACCTTTTCACCAGAACGGCTATTTTTGGTGCTTTTTTATCTCTTTTGGCAGTTCGGCCAGGCTATTAATCACCCAATCCGCGGCATTTTCAGCTTCTGGCGTAACAGGCTTACCCGTGCGCACTAATATTTTGGTCCCCACACCTGCAGCTGCAGCTGCCTGCATATCTTCCAGTTTATCGCCCACCATATAAGAAGCGGCCATATCGATGTGCAGAAACTCTTGCGCGGAGATAAACATTCCCGGATGCGGTTTACGGCAATCACAGGTCTGGCGATACGCTTCTACGGTTCCCTGAGGGTGGTGTGGGCAATAATAAATGCCATCAAGATCGACCCCGCGATCCGCCAGCGACCAGTCCATCCATTCTGTCAGCGTCTCGAATTGCGCTTCGGTGAATTTACCGCGCGCAATACCAGACTGGTTCGTTACGACCACCAGCGCGTAGCCCATCTCTTTCAGCTGACGCATTGCCTCTATAACGCCTTCGATAAATTCGAACTCATCAATCTCATGGACATAACCGTGATCCACATTAATAGTGCCATCACGATCGAGAAAAATTGCGGGTACTGATTTTGCCACCGGTTTGCTCCTGAAAAAGGCCTGTTGAGCTAGTATCTCATGAAACGCAGCGCAATAAAGTGCTCATCGTACAGAGTTGGATTGATTTAGACGTCTGGATGCCTTAACATCCGTTTTGTTTACGGTCATCACCCGTATCTGGCAGAACAAAATGCCACGGCTAACTTACATACGATAAAAATAATCTAATGATTAAACTTTCCAATATCACCAAAGTGTTCCAGCAGGGGAACCGAACCATTCAGGCGCTGAACAATGTCAGCCTGCATGTTCCTGCTGGTCAAATTTATGGCGTCATTGGCGCATCGGGTGCAGGTAAAAGCACGCTGATCCGTTGTGTTAACCTGCTTGAGCGTCCAACCCAGGGTAACGTAGAAGTTGGCGGCCAGGAACTTACCGCTCTTTCAGAGAAAGAACTCACCAAAGCGCGTCGTCAGATTGGCATGATCTTCCAGCACTTCAACCTGCTGGCTTCCCGCACCGTTTTCGGCAACGTCGCCTTGCCGCTGGAGCTGGACAACACACCGAAAGAAGAAGTGAAGCGTCGCGTTACCGAACTGCTCGACCTCGTGGGTCTGGGTGACAAACATGACAGCTACCCGGCAAATCTGTCTGGTGGTCAAAAGCAGCGTGTGGCGATTGCCCGCGCACTGGCTAGCAATCCTAAGGTATTGCTGTGTGATGAAGCGACCAGCGCACTGGATCCGGCTACCACGCGTTCTATTCTGGAACTGCTGAAAGACATTAACCGTCGCCTCGGCCTGACGATCCTCCTTATTACGCACGAGATGGATGTGGTGAAACGCATCTGCGACTGCGTGGCGGTAATTAGCAACGGTGAACTGATTGAGCAGGATACCGTCAGCGAAGTGTTCTCCCATCCGAAGACCCCGCTGGCGCAGCAGTTCATTCAGTCGACGCTGCACCTGGATATTCCGGAAGATTATCTGGAGCGTTTGAAAACTGAACCCGCGGCAGACAGTGTCCCAATGCTGCGCATGGAGTTCACCGGTCAGTCCGTTGATGCCCCTCTGCTTTCCGAAACCGCGCGTCGCTTTAACGTGAACAACAACATTATCAGTGCCCAGATGGATTACGCCGGTGGCGTGAAGTTCGGCATCATGCTGACGGAAATGCACGGCACACAAGAAGAAACCCAGGCGGCAATCGCCTGGCTGCAAGAACACCACGTAAAAGTAGAGGTACTGGGTTATGTCTGAGCCGATGATGTGGCTGCTGGTTCGCGGCGTTTGGGAAACGCTGGCAATGACCTTCGTATCGGGTTTCTTTGGTTTTGTGATTGGCCTGCCGGTCGGCGTACTGCTGTATGTCACGCGTCCGGGTCAAATCATTGAGAACGCGAAGCTCTACCGTACGCTCTCTGCACTGGTTAACATCTTCCGTTCCATCCCGTTCATTATTCTGCTGGTGTGGATGATTCCATTTACCCGCGTGATCGTTGGTACGTCAATCGGTCTGCAGGCGGCCATTGTTCCGTTGACGGTCGGCGCTGCGCCGTTTATCGCCCGTATGGTGGAAAACGCCCTGCTGGAGATCCCAACGGGATTGATCGAGGCCTCTCGTGCGATGGGCGCAACACCTATGCAGATCGTCCGCAAGGTACTGCTGCCTGAAGCACTGCCAGGCCTGGTGAACGCAGCAACGATTACGCTTATTACTCTGGTGGGGTATTCCGCGATGGGCGGTGCCGTAGGTGCCGGCGGTTTAGGCCAGATTGGCTACCAGTACGGCTATATTGGTTATAACGCTACCGTAATGAATACCGTTCTGGTATTGCTGGTTGTGCTGGTTTACTTAATCCAGTTCTCTGGCGATCGCATCGTCCGGGCTGTTACTCACAAATAACGTTACACACAACACAAACTCGACGAGTTAAGGATAAAACATGGCGTTTAAATTAAAGACCTTTGCAGCAGTAGGCGCGCTTATTGGCTCTCTGGCACTGGTGGGTTGCGGTCAGGACGAAAAAGATCCAAACCACATCAAAGTGGGCGTTATCGTAGGTGCAGAACAGCAGGTTGCTGAAGTTGCCCAGAAAGTGGCGAAAGAGAAATACGGCCTGGACGTTGAGCTGGTGACCTTCAACGATTACGTTCTGCCAAACGAAGCGCTGAGCAAAGGCGATATCGACGCTAACGCCTTCCAGCATAAGCCTTACCTGGATCAGCAGATCAAAGATCGTGGCTATAAACTGGTGGGTGTCGGTAACACCTTCGTTTATCCAATTGCCGGTTACTCCAAGAAGATTAAATCACTGGACGAACTGCAGCCGGGCTCTCAGGTTGCGGTGCCTAACGACCCAACCAACCTCGGTCGTTCCCTGCTGCTGCTGCAGAAAGTGGGCCTGATCAAACTGAAAGACGGTGTTGGCCTGCTGCCAACCGTTCTGGATGTCACCGAGAACCCGAAAAATCTGAAAATTGTTGAACTGGAAGCCCCACAGCTGCCACGTTCTCTGGACGATGCGCAGATTGCTCTGGCCGTTATCAACACCACTTACGCCAGCCAGATTGGCCTGACGCCAGCGAAAGACGGTATCTTCGTTGAAGATAAAGACTCCCCGTACGTTAACCTGATCGTGACTCGCGAAGACAACAAAGACGCGGAAAACGTGAAGAAGTTCGTACAGGCTTATCAGTCTGACGAAGTTTACCAGGAAGCCAACAAAGTGTTTAACGGCGGCGCGGTTAAAGGCTGGTAATCTCACCTCAGTGTAATATCATCAGGACGGGCTTATGCCCGTCTTGTCATTTGTGCAGTCAACTGATTCAATATCTGACGTTTTGATTATCCATTGAGGAATTATTATGCGTGCTTTACCGATCTGTCTTTTAGCACTCATGCTGAGCGGCTGTTCTATGCTAAGCAGATCTCCTGTTGAACCTGTTCAAAGCACGGCAACCCCGCCAAAAACAGAGCCTGCGAAACCGAAAGTGGTTCGCCCTGCGCCGGTTCGCATTATCACGAAAGCTGACGAACTCGTCGGTAAACCGTTCCGTGAACTGGGTGAAGTAAGCGGTGAATCCTGTCAGGCAACCAATCAGGACTCTCCGCCGAATATCCCGACAGCGCGTAAACGCATGCAGATTAACGCTGCCAAAATGAAAGCCAACGCGGTTCTGCTGCACAGCTGTGAAGTCACCAGCGGCACGCCGGGCTGCTATCGTCAGGCGGTTTGCATCGGTTCTGCGCTGAACATTACGGCGAAATGAGTGCATTTCAGTTTGAGCAGATAGGCGTTATCCACTCTCCCTATAAAGAGAAGTTCGCCGTGCCTCGCCAGCCGGGTCTGGTGACCAGCGGCGGGGGCGAACTTCATCTTCTGGCGCCTTACAACCAGGCCGATGCGGTACGCGGGCTTGAGGCCTTCAGCCATTTATGGGTGGTATTTGTCTTTCATCAGACAATGGAAGGCGGCTGGCGACCTACCGTGCGCCCTCCTCGTCTGGGTGGAAATGCGCGAATGGGCGTATTTGCGACTCGCTCGACCTTCCGTCCAAACCCGATCGGGATGTCGCTGGTTGAACTGAAAGGCATACGTTGTCAGAAAGATCGGGTGATACTGGAATTAGGCAGTCTGGACCTGGTGGACGGCACGCCGGTTATCGACATCAAACCCTATTTGCCCTTCGCGGAAGCGCTCCCGGACGCGCGCGCAAGTTATGCTCAGGATGCACCGCAGGCGGATATGCCTGTCTCTTTTACCCCTGAGATCGCCTCGCAGCTTAGCCAGATGGAGAAACGCTATCCTCGTTTGCGGAATTTCATCACCGAAGTGCTGGCACAGGACCCCCGTCCAGCCTACCGTAAAGAAGAGGAAGCAGGAAAAACATACGCCGTCTGGCTGCTGGATTTTAACGTGCGCTGGCGCGTCGCCGGGGCAGGTTTTGAAGTGTTTGCCCTTGAACCCAGGTAATTTTGTTCTCCTCTCTTTTGGCATCTTTGCCACACTGGTAAACTAAACCACTTTTTTTGTGTCAGGCTGGTGTTTCAGCCTGTTCCAATCGTCGAAATGGAACCGTAACAACATGCGTACTAGCCAATATCTGCTCTCCACTCTGAAGGAGACGCCTGCCGACGCCGAAGTGATCAGCCATCAGCTGATGCTGCGCGCCGGGATGATCCGCAAGCTGGCCTCCGGGTTATATACCTGGCTGCCGACCGGCGTGCGCGTCCTGAAAAAAGTCGAAAACATCGTGCGTGAAGAGATGAACAACGCCGGTGCTATCGAGGTGTCCATGCCTGTGGTTCAGCCCGCTGACCTGTGGCAGGAGAGCGGCCGTTGGGAACAATATGGCCCAGAGCTGCTGCGCTTCGTCGATCGCGGCGAGCGTCCATTCGTTCTCGGCCCAACGCATGAAGAGGTCATTACCGACCTGATCCGTAACGAGCTGAGCTCTTACAAACAGCTGCCGCTGAACTTCTTCCAGATTCAGACCAAGTTCCGTGATGAAGTTCGTCCTCGTTTCGGGGTGATGCGCTCTCGCGAATTCCTGATGAAAGATGCTTACTCTTTCCATACCTCTCAGGAATCGCTGCAAGAGACCTATGACAAAATGTACGAGGCATACAGCAAAATCTTCTCCCGCATGGGTCTGGATTTCCGCGCTGTACAGGCTGATACCGGCTCCATCGGTGGTAGCGCATCCCATGAGTTCCAGGTACTGGCGCAGAGCGGTGAAGATGATGTGATCTTCTCGGACTCTTCAGATTACGCCGCGAACATCGAATTTGCAGAAGCGCTGGCACCAAAAGAACCACGCGGCGCTGCAACGCAGGAGATGACGCTGGTTGATACGCCAAACGCGAAAACCATTGCTGAGCTGGTTGAGCAGTTCGGTCTGCCGATTGAAAAAACCGTCAAAACGCTGCTGGTGAAATCTACCGAAGGCTGCGCTTACCCGCTGGTTGCCCTGCTGGTGCGTGGCGATCACGAGCTGAACGAAGTGAAAGCAGAGAAGCTGCCGCAGGTCGCGAGCCCGCTGACGTTTGCAACAGAAGCGGAAATCCGTGCCGTGGTCAATGCAGGTCCTGGCTCTCTCGGCCCGGTTAATATGCCGGTTCCGGTTGTTATTGACCGCACAGTTGCTGCGATGAGCGACTTCTCCGCCGGTGCTAACATCGACGGTAAACACTACTTCGGTATTAACTGGGATCGCGACGTGGCGACGCCTGAAGTGGCAGACATCCGTAACGTGGTCGCAGGCGATCCAAGTCCGGACGGTCAGGGCACCCTGATGATTAAGCGCGGTATCGAAGTCGGTCACATCTTCCAACTGGGTGACAAATACTCTCGCGCACTGAACGCCGCCGTTCAGGGTGAAGATGGCCGTAACCAAATCCTGACCATGGGCTGCTACGGTATCGGGGTCACTCGTGTGGTCGCGGCGGCCATTGAACAGAACTACGACGAGCGTGGTATCGTCTGGCCGGACAATATCGCTCCGTTCCAGGTTGCGATTCTGCCAATGAACATGCACAAATCCTACCGTGTGCAGGAGCTGGCTGAGAAGCTGTACGCCGAGCTGCGTGCTCAGGGTATCGAAGTGCTGATGGATGACCGTAAAGAGCGTCCGGGCGTGATATTCGCCGATATGGAACTGATTGGTATTCCACACACGGTGGTCATCGGTGACCGTAACCTCGACAGCGATGAGATCGAATACAAATACCGTCGTAGCGGCGAGAAACAGATGATCAAGACAGGCGATATTCTTGATTACCTGGTGAAAGCCATCAAAGCCTAAATAAAAAACCCCGCTCAGGCGGGGTTTTTTAATGGATAATCGTCAGCTTATTGACTGTTACAGTCTTTGCCTGTGATAAATTTCGCCTCTTTATCCACCACCAGCGTTTTCACGCTCTCTCCGCTATCCGGGTTTGGCTCCAGCGTAAAGTGACCATCTACGGTCAGCAATACCGGCTTGCTGTCATTGCCACGCGCCACGGCGTAATCACGTTCAAGCTGCGCGTTGTTCGCCACGCTGACTTTCTTACCCGTTGCACAGTCGGTAAAGATCGCCGCATCCGCCATATAGAAATACATACCCCGCATTGGCATCGGCGTAGCAGGCAGGGCCGCTTTCACCGGCGCAAGCGTATAGTTGAACTGGGATTCAATCGGGTTGCCCTCGCGGTCGAGCATCTCCATCCCCTCACCTTTGGCGCGGAAATACGTTTTCTCACCCATGGTATCCGTCAGGATCAGCTTTTCCGCCGTACGCGCCCAGGTTCCGTAGGTCGCAAACGAAGAGGGTTCTTTAGCGCCCTGATAACGCTGGTTCATAACCCAGGTGCCGTCTTTTTGCAGGAACAGGGACGTTTCGATGCCTTCACAGTCTGCACAAGGCAATACGCCGCGCCAGCTCTGCTGCATAGGCTTTAACGCTTCATTCTGCGAGGGCTGCAAAACCTGCGTTTCAGAACGGTTGTTACACCCGAAAAGCGCAAACAGCGTACTCACTGCCAGCGCTGAAAATAATGCTTTTTTCACAATGAATTCCTTATGAAAATTGTGTTCCCTTTCGTCACTCCATCGGGCGACGAACTTTACCGCGTAGTGCTTTCACTGTGGATTTTTGGGCTTTCGAGGACAACCGACGCTCTTTCGATGCGCGGGTTGGCCGCGTTGCCCGGCGGCTTTTTTGTACTGCTGTTAATTCTTTAATAACGGCCACCAGCCTGGCTATCGCCGCTTCCCGGTTTAACTCCTGGCTGCGGTACTCCTGGGCTTTAATCACGATCACACCTTCGCTGGTGATCAGGTGATGGCTGGCAGCAAGCAGACTCTCTTTATAATACTCTGGCAGGCTTGATGCCCGAATGTCAAAACGCAAATGGATCGCCGTTGACGCCTTATTGACGTGCTGTCCACCCGCCCCCTGAGCACGGATGGCGGTGATCTCCAGCTCATTATCAGGGATGCTGACGTTTCGGGACAAAACAATCATGACGCAGGCTGCCAGGCCGTCAGATGAATTTCCAGATTATTCTGAGAATCAGAGAGCCAGATGGCGCCGTCCTGAATGGTTGCCTGCAGCGCCATCGTCCGGCCGGCAAACTCACTGAGCTGCGCCAGCTGTTCATCATCCAGATACCAGACGGTGAGATTTTTATACTGCGCACATTTATTCTTGTTTTGTTGCCACCAGATCTCCGCCGCGCGCTGGTTATAGGCGAATAATGCCACTTCAGCGGACTGGGTACAGGCCTTTTTAATCCGACGCTCGTCCGGCAGACCGAGCTCGATCCACAGGTCGATGCCCAGATGATCGTTTCGCAGCCAGACTTCTGGCTCGTCCTCTGCGCTTAAGCCGCGGGTAAACTGCAGCCGCTCGTTGGCGTATTTAATCCACGCCAGCAGGCGCAGCATCATACGCTCCTGGGTTTCGGAGGGGTGGCGCGCCAGCGTCAGCGACGCATCCAGAAACTGGTTGCGATCAAGATCGGCCACATTGACCACTGCTTTATAAATTGTCGCTTTAAGCGCCATGAGAGAACTCCATTCGAATCAGGGGCACATTGTAGCGAAAACAGAGGCAAAAGGCTGTCACGCGGTGATAAATCACACCTGTCAAGGCGCTGATATTGCTTAAATGAGTATGGTATAGTCACCTTGCTAAACCGAGTTTATCTTCGTAGGCTTAATGATATCTCACAGTAAGTCAGTGCGCTGGCGGGAGGGGATGTGAATAATTATTGTGAGTTAATTCGCAAACGGTATGCGGAAATCGCCAGCGGAGATCTGGGGTATGTCCCGGACGCGTTGGGCTGTGTATTGAAAGTGCTTAATGAAGTGGCCTCTGATGAGAGCCTTTCAGAGTCGGTCAGGGAAAAAGCAGCGTACGCTGCGGCGAATTTACTGGTGAGCGATTATGTCGATGAATGATACTTATCAACCCATCAATTGTGATGACTATGACAACCTCGAACTCGCCTGCCAGCATCATTTAATACTGACGCTGGAGCTAAAAGATGGCGAAGTATTGAAGGCAAAAGCCAGCGATCTGGTTTCACGTAAAAACGTGGAATATCTGGTTGTTGAAGACGGCAGTGCAACGCGTGAGCTACGTCTGGATAAAATAGCCAGCTTCAGCCACCCGCAAATCGGCACAGTCGTGGTGAGCGAATCCTGATGACACTTACGGGCAGCCTGGCTGCCCGTTACATTTTCTGCCAATCAAAACTGACCCCTTCTTCTGACCATCCCTCTTCCGTGATGAAAACCCCGGCAGCAGCCATCAACGTTTCACCGTAAAACAGCAGTGGCGTGGTATCACGTCGCCACGGCGGCACGCTGCACTCCTGCCATATCTTCTTAAGCTTCCGTCCCCCGTTGCGCCCGACAATATGCAGCAAACCACCAGCCTTGAAGCGTACGGTTACCGGCTCACCAGGCTTCGGCAGACGCACATGACCGGATGGGCTCAAAGAGACGCTCCCTGCATCACAGGGCAATATCAGCGGTACCTCTGGCGACGCCCAGTCGAGTACCACCTCAGTCAGTGAAGGCGTGGATTTGACCCGCCAGAGTTTGCCTTTATAGCGCCTGACCTCAAAACCATTCAGATACACGCAGGGGGAAGCATCTTCCCGCGCCTGCGCGACTTCGTCCCAGATCCGGCTCAGCATCGCCCGCGACGGCATCGCTGCATGATGAGTAGCCAGCCAGCGGCGTAACAGTGCGGCGCGGCGCACCGGGCTCATCGCCTCCAGGGGCGCTATCGCCAGTGCTCCGTCTTCAGAAATCAGGTCAGCCAGATCCGCACTCAACAGTTCATCCAGCAACAATTCCTGTTCAGCACACAGTATGGCGCTTCTCGCTGTCGCGTCGGCGAAATGCGGCCAGCGCTCGCTCAACAGCGGCAGGATGCGCAGGCGCAGGAAATTACGATCGTAACTGTCGTCCTGGTTACTCTCGTCTTCTATCCAGTTCAGCTGATATTCCCGCGCCCAGGCTTCCAGCGACGCCCGCGTCTCGCCCAGCAGCGGGCGCAGCAATTGCGTCCCGGCAAACTCAGATCGTGCAGGCATGGCGGACAGCCCCGCCGGTCCGCTTCCCCGCTTAAGCGCCAGCAAAAAAGTTTCGCACTGATCGTCCAGATGCTGAGCCGTGACCAGCGCTTCGCCAGGAAGTAATGCCGCGGAAAAAGCGGCATAGCGGGCTTTCCGCGCCTGTGCCTCGATGCCCTTCCCCTCATCAATGAGCGTGACGCGCTCAGCGATGAACGGGATCGCCCAGGCCGCACACAAGGCTTCACAGTGCGCCACCCACTCCTCAGCGTGAGGACTTAATCCATGATGGATGTGCATAGCCCGAAGCTGGACGTCAGGCTCCCGGTCGCGCCAGCGTTTCAGGCGATGGAGCAGAACGGTGGAATCCAGGCCACCGCTAAACCCCACCAGCAGCTGGCGGTACGGTGAAACAGCTTGTGCGATAGCGGGTAAGGTCATAGGAAATTACACATAAAAAATGCCCGAACTGAGCGGGCATTATCACACAGGACAAACATTACTGCTGGTAAAGCTCCAGCGGCAAACCATCCGGGTCGTTAAAAAAGGTAAAACGCTTGTCGGTGAAGGGATCGACACGGATCGGTTCACACGTCACGCCGTGCGCTTCCAGATGTTTTACTGCGTTATCCAGGTCATCAACGCTGAAGGCAAGATGGCGCAGTCCACAGGCTTCCGGGCGCGACGGGCGCGCAGGCGGGAAGGGAAAAGAGAACAGCTCAATCACATATTGCCCGTTTAAAGCGAGATCCCCCTTCCAGGAGTCACGCTCCTCGCGGTAGGCCTCGCTCAACAGCGTAAAGCCAAGAATGTCACAATAGAAGGCCTTACTTTTCGCGTAATCGGTAGCAATGATCGCAATATGGTGAACCGCTTTTAAACCCAGCATAGCTTCTCCTTTTTATGATGCCTGAACGTTACAACCGAGAACCCGCACCTGGCAAGCGGTCACCCTTATTTTAGGACTCGCACCCAGTAAACGCCGTGCTCATCGCGCTTCGCACCATGAATATCCGTCTCGAAACCCGGATAGTGACGCCCCACCGAACAGAGCATCAGCAGAAAATCGAGCACTGCCCGGCTCTCCTCGGTGATCATTTCCCCCGGCATCAGCAGCGGTACACCCGGTGGGTAAGGCAGGATCATATTGGCCGACACGCGCCCGACCAGATTTTCCAGCTCAACGGTTTCTACCTCACCTTTTACCTGCCGCTGCCAGGCCTTGTGAGGCGTCAGCTTCATGTCAGGCAGGACGTCAAACGCCTGAAGCATGAGGCGCGGCAGATCGTGCTGGCGGATCAATCTGTGGATCCCCTGGGCCAGATCCTGAATGCGCATATTGCGGTAGAAGTCAGGATCTTCCGCGTAGAGATCCGGCAGCATGTTCTTCACCCGCAGGTTGAGATCGTAGGCACGCTTAAACTCCATCAGCCCACGCAGCAGACCCATTGCCCGGGTTTTATCGATCCCGATACTGAACAGGAACAACAAATTGTAGGGGCCGGTCTTCTCCACTACCACGCCGCGCTCATCAAGGAACTTCGCCACCAGCGCGGCGGGAATACCTTCATCACCCATTACACCCTGCTCGTCCATGCCTGGCGTCAGGATCGTCACCTTAACCGGATCGAGGAACATGTGGTCCGCATCGGCATCGCGGAAGCCGTGCCAGCTCTCCCCAGGCGCAACGGGCCAGCACTCGGCCTCGTCGATCTCTTCCGGCTGCCAGATATCAAAGAACCAGCCGTCTGCCTCATCTTTCAGCCGCTGGACCTCTTTACGGAAATGCAGCGCCCGCTCCACCGAGCGGTTTATCAGGCGTTTACCCGGGTTGCCGCGCAGCATCGCCGCCGCGGTTTCGATAGATGCCACCAGCGGATAGCTCGGTGAAGTGGTGGTATGCATCATAAAGGCTTCGTTGAAGGTCTCCTCGTCGTACTCGCCTTTGATGTGAATAAGAGACGCCTGGGAAAAGGCGGCCAGCATTTTGTGGGTCGACTGCGTTTCGAAGAACACTTTGCCCGGCACGCGCTCGCCGCTCATCCCGCTCTTACCCGAATAAATCGGGTGAAAATTGGTATAAGGCACCCACGCAGAATCGAAGTGGATCGACGGCACGTCCAGCGTCTGCTTGATCCAGTTGGTGTTGTATAACAGGCCGTCATAGGTGGAATTGGTGATCACCGCATGAACAGGCCAGCTTGCGCCAGGGATCGCCGCAACTTTCTTTTCAATGGTTTGATGCGTGAACTCCCGGCGTGGAATGCCGCCGAGAATCCCCAGCGCGTTACGCGTAGGGGATAACCAGAGCGGCACCACGTCGCTCATCATCAGCAGGTGCGCCAGCGATTTATGGCAGTTGCGGTCAATCAGCAGCGTGCTGCCCGCAGGCGCAGCATACATCCCGACGATTTTGTTCGAGGTCGAGGTGCCGTTGGTCACCATATAGCTCTGCTCAGCGCCAAAGGTGCGGGCAATATACTCCTCGGCCTCCAGATGCGGGCCGGTATGATCCAGCAGAGAGCCCAGTTCCGTGACCGAAATTGACACGTCCGCTTTCAGCGTGTTGCCCCCGAAAAAATCATAGAACAGACAGCCTACCGGGCTTTTTTGATAGGCTGTTCCGGCCATATGCCCTGGCGTGCAGAAGGTGTATTTCCCCTCTTTCACATAGGTAAAAAGCGCGCGGGTAAAGGGCGGCGTAATGTTATCGAGGTATTCACCCGTGTACTGCTGAATGCGGGTCGCGATATCTTCCGCCACGCCGAGAGAATATTCAAAGAACCACAGCGCCATCCGCATATCATGCGCGCTGACGTCCATGGTCGAGTGGGTATTGATAAACGCATACAGCGGGAGATATTCGTTCAGCTTGTTGATCTCGCTGCACAGCTCCAGATCGTATTCGTCCCAGTCGAAGATCACGCCACAGATTCGCGGGTTATGCTCAATAAACTTCAGCAGGTCGGCGCTGTTGTGCGGCCAGATGAGCTGATACCCGCGCGACTGAAGGGCTTGCTCCAGCTCCTTGATGGGCTCGTCTTTATAAAAGACGCCGTGCGGCCCCATAATGGCAATGATGTTCACGGTCTACCTCCTTGAAAAACATTAGCTAAGCATAGTTAAGGTAAACGGCGGGTATAAAAAAAGCCGCAACATTGTGCGGCTTTTCAGATAATTGTGAAGCTTACGCGTAGCCGTAAGTCATCAGACGCTGATAACGACGGTTGAGCAGGTCTTCTTTGCTCAGGACATCCAGATCGGCCAGGTCAGCCAGCAGCTGGGCTTTCAGGGAAGCAGCCATCACTTCCGGCTTACGATGCGCGCCACCCAGCGGTTCCGGGATCACGGTATCGATCAGCTTCAGCTCTTTCAGACGTGGGGCAATGATGCCCATCGCTTCTGCGGCCAGCGGCGCTTTATCAGCGCTTTTCCACAGAATGGACGCACAGCCTTCCGGAGAGATAACGGAATAGGTGCTGTACTGCAGCATATTCACTTTATCGCCCACGCCAATGGCCAGCGCACCACCTGAACCACCTTCACCGATGACGGTACAGATGACCGGCACCTTCAGGCGGGACATCTCGCGCAGGTTACGGGCGATGGCTTCAGACTGACCGCGCTCTTCCGCGCCCACGCCAGGGTATGCACCCGGGGTGTCGATGAAGGTGATGATTGGCATGTTGAAACGCTCAGCCATCTCCATCAGACGCAGGGCCTTGCGGTAGCCTTCTGGTGCAGGCATACCGAAGTTACGACGGATTTTCTCTTTGGTTTCACGCCCTTTCTGATGACCAATGATCATCACCGGGCGTCCGTCCAGACGCGCGATACCGCCGACGATAGCTTTGTCGTCAGCGTATGCGCGATCGCCTGCCAGTTCGTCAAATTCGTCAAACGCCAGGCGGACATAATCCAGGGTGTACGGACGCTGTGGATGACGTGCCAGCTGGGCGATCTGCCATGCGCCGAGATCGGCAAAGATTTTGCGCGTCAGCTCTACGCTTTTTTCACGCAGACGATGCACTTCTTCGTCGATGTTAATATCCAGTTTTTCATCCTGACGGCTTACCGCTGTCAGAGAATCGATTTTCGCTTCCAGCTCAGCAATCGGCTGTTCGAAATCAAGGAAATTCAGACTCATAGTATTCCTGTATTAGTCAAACTCCAGTTCCACCTGCTCCGAACCAATGAGGCCACGGAGATCGTTCAGTAAACGATCGCTCGGAGAGACACGCCACGTTGCACCAAAGCGCAACCGCGCACGTGCATCCGCCCTCTGATAGTAGAGATGTACTGGAATTGTCCCCGAGCGGTGGGGTTCCAGAGACTGACGGAGTCGGTTTAAAAGCTGGTCATCAATTTGCCTGTCCGTCAGCGAGATAGCAAGCCCGCGAGCATATTTTTCCCGGGCTTCGTCAATGTCCATCACTTCGCGGGCGGTCATTTTAAGCCCCCCGCTGAAGTCATCAAAGCTGACCTGTCCGCTGACGATAAGTATGCGGTCTTTTTCCAGCAATTGCTGGTATTTATCCAGCGCGTCGGTGAACAACATCACCTCCAGACGCCCGGAACGGTCATCCAACGTACAGATGCCGATACGATTGCCGCGCTTGGTGACCATAACCCTTGCAGCAATCACGAGCCCCGCAGCCGTGGTAATTTTACCACGTTCTGTCGGATGCATGTCTTTTAGCCTGTGGCCGCCGACATAGCGCTCAATTTCTTTGATGTACTGGTTGATCGGGTGACCCGTCAGGTACAAGCCTAACGTTTCACGCTCGCCATCCAGCACGACCTGTTCTGGCCACGGCTGGCAGTTAGAATACGACTGCTCAATCTGCTCCGGCTCCTCCGCCAGCACACCGAACATATCTGCCTGCCCAATGGCTTCCGCTTTCGCGTGCTGGTCCGCCGCTTTCAGGGCATCGCCGAGGGAGTTCATCAACGCAGCGCGGTGCGGCCCCAGCCTGTCGAACGCGCCGGACATGATCAGCTTTTCCAGTACGCGGCGGTTCAGTTTTTTGGTATCGGTACGGGCGCACAGATCGAACAGCTCGCGGAAATAGCCGCCGTTGTTACGCGCTTCGATGATCGCCTCGATCGGCCCTTCACCCACGCCCTTGATCGCACCGATCCCGTAAACGATCTCCCCGTCGTCGTTGACGTGGAAATGGTAAAGCCCCGAGTTAATATCCGGCGGCAGGATCTTGAGCCCCATGCGCCAGCACTCATCCACCAGGCCAACGACCTTCTCGGTGTTATCCATATCGGCAGTCATTACCGCCGCCATAAATTCAGCAGGATAGTGCGCTTTCAGCCACAGCGTCTGGTATGAGACTAGCGCATAGGCGGCAGAGTGGGATTTGTTAAATCCGTACCCGGCGAATTTCTCCACCAGGTCGAAGATTTTCATCGCCAGCTCGCCGTCAACGCCGTTTTTCTTCGCGCCGTCTTCAAAGATGGAGCGCTGCTTGGCCATCTCTTCCGGTTTTTTCTTCCCCATCGCACGACGCAGCATGTCCGCGCCGCCGAGGGTATAACCAGAAAGCACCTGAGCAATCTGCATGACCTGTTCCTGGTACAGGATGATGCCGTAGGTCGGCTCCAGTACCGGTTTCAGGCTTTCATGCTGCCACTGCACGTCCGGGTAGGAAATCTCTTCGCGACCGTGCTTACGGTCGATAAAGTTATCTACCATCCCCGACTGCAGCGGCCCCGGGCGGAACAGCGCCACCAGTGCGATCATATCTTCGAAGCAGTCAGGCTGCAGGCGCTTGATCAGGTCTTTCATGCCGCGGGATTCAAGCTGGAAGACCGCGGTGGTCTCCGAGCGCTGCAGCATGTCGAAACTTTTCTTGTCATCCAGCGGGATGGCAGCAATGTCTATCGGTTCAAGGCCCTGCTTTTCCCGGCGCGGGTTGATCATCTTCAGTGCCCAGTCGATGATCGTCAGCGTACGCAGGCCAAGGAAGTCAAACTTCACCAGCCCGGCGTATTCCACGTCGTTCTTATCAAACTGAGTGACTGGATGCTCACCCGCTTCATCGCAGTAGAGCGGCGCGAAGTCGGTAATTTTGGTCGGAGCAATAACCACTCCACCTGCATGCTTACCGGCGTTACGCGTGACGCCTTCCAGCTTGCGCGCCATGTCGATCAGGGCTTTGACTTCTTCGTCAGCTTCGTAGATTTCCGGCAACTGAGGTTCGGCTTCAAACGCTTTTGCCAGCGTCATGCCCGGATCGGGCGGCACCAGCTTAGAAATACGATCGACGAAACCGTACGGGTGGCCGAGTACACGACCCACGTCGCGGATAACCGCTTTCGCCGCCATGGTACCGAAGGTAATGATCTGCGATACCGCGTCACGGCCATACATATCCGCTACGTGCTCGATCACCTGATCGCGTTTCTCCATGCAGAAGTCGACGTCGAAGTCGGGCATGGAAACACGTTCCGGGTTGAGGAAACGTTCGAACAGCAGGTCGAATTCCAGCGGATCGAGGTCGGTAATTTTTAATGCATACGCCACCAGCGAGCCCGCACCGGAGCCACGGCCCGGACCTACCGGTACGCCGTTATCCTTCGACCACTGAATGAACTCCATAACGATCAGGAAGTAGCCGGGGAAGCCCATCTGGTTGATAACCTGAAGCTCTATATCCAGACGCTCGTCATACTCCGGACGACGTTTTTTACGTTCTTCTTCATCCGGGAAGAGGAATTCGAGACGCTCTTCCAGACCCTCCTTCGATTTCATGACCAGGAAATCTTCCGTCGTCATGTCACCCGTCGGGAATTGCGGCAGGAAGTATTCGCCGAGGCGCACGGTGACGTTACAGCGCTTGGCAATCTCTACGCTGTTTTCCAGCGCTTCAGGGATATCGGAAAAGAGCTCGCACATCTCCTCTTCGCTGCGCATATACTGCTGCGATGAGTAATTACGCGGGCGCTTTGGATCGTCAAGGGTGAAGCCATCATGGATCGCCACACGAATTTCGTGGGCGTCAAAATCGCCGGATTCCAGGAAACGCACATCATTCGTCGCCACCACGGGCAAACCGCGCTCTTCAGCCAGCGCAACAGCGGCGTGCAGATAGCTCTCTTCGTCCTGGCGGCCGGTGCGGATCAATTCCAGATAGTAACGATCCGGGAAATATTCTTCATAAAACGAGACGCACTGATCCACCAGCGCGCTGTTGCCACGCAGCAGGCATTTGCCGACGTCGCCCATGCGGCCACCGGAGATCAGCAGCAGCCCTTCGTTCAGTTCCGCCAGCCAGTCCCGGTCGATCCACGGGCCCAGCGCGCCATAGCCGCGCTGATAGGCTTTCGAAATAAGCAGAGTGAGGTTCTGGTAGCCCGTGTTGTTCATAGCCAGCACGGAAATTTGCGTCAGTTCATCGCCGATGAGATCGCTCTGCACATGAAAATCCGCACCGACGACAGGCTTCATCCCCGCGCCATGTGCCGTTCCGTAGAACTTCACCAGGCCACACAGGTTGGTAAAATCGGTGATCGCCAGCGCAGGCATGCCAAGCGCGGCCGCCTTTTTTACAAGCGGCCCGGTCTTCGCCAGCCCATCGATCATGGAGTAGTCGCTATGCACCCGCAGGTGTACGAAACGTGGTTCAGCCATCTTCAGATTCCGCGTTACTTAATTGCTTGCGTATTGATTCAGGACACCCGTCCCAGCGCGCGTTTCACCGGGCCAAAGCTGCGCCGGTGATGTTCAGTTGCGCCATGTTCAGCCAGCTTTTCCAGATGGAAAGCCGTAGGATACCCCTTGTGCTGGGCGAAGCCATACTGAGGGTAAGTGAGATCCAGCGCGGCCATTTCAGCGTCGCGTGTCACCTTGGCAATAATAGATGCTGCGCTGATCTCGGCGACACGGCTATCGCCTTTGACGACCGCCATAGAAGGCATCGGCAGTGCCGGACAGCGGTTGCCGTCAATCAGGACATATTCCGGAGCAATTTTCAGGCCCGCTACCGCGCGCTGCATGGCCAGCATTGTAGCATGCAAAATATTCAACTCGTCGATTTCATGCGGCTCAGCGCGCCCCAGGCTCCAGGCCAGAGCCTTCTCCTGAATCTCACTGAACAGGGCCAGTCGACGTTTTTCGGATAATTTTTTTGAGTCGTTTAGCCCGACGATCGGGCGGGCGGGATCGAGGATCACCGCGGCGGTCACAACAGCCCCCACTAACGGGCCACGACCGACTTCGTCCACCCCTGCCACAAGATGCGTGTGAGGGTATACAAATTCCATCATTTTGCTAACTCCAGCACTGCATCGGCCGCTTGCTCATCTGCATTGCAGCGGATCAGTTGATGCAGTTCACGGAAGGTATCATGCATCTGGTGGCTGGTCTTGCCGTTGGCGAGCAGCGGCAGCAGAGCCTCCGCCAGCGCCTGAGGCTGGCACTCATCCTGTAAGAGCTCTTTTACCAGCTCGCGCCCGGCAAGCAGGTTTGGCAGGGAGACATAATCCGTTTTCACCAGACGTTTTGCCAGCCAGAAGGTAAACGGCTTCATACGATAACCGACCACCATCGGGCATTTCGCCAGCATACATTCCAGCGCAGCCGTGCCAGAGGCCAGCAGTGCGGCATCGCTCGCAAACATTGCTTCCCGACCTTTCCCGTCCAGCAGGCGGACGTGAAGATCCGGGGCGACTTCCGCTTTAATGCGTTCGAACTGCTCGCGGCGTTTGGCATTCACCAGCGGCACGACCACTTCAAGATCGGGATACGTCTTGCGAAGAATCTGCGCGGTTTTCAGGAAATCAGCGCTCAGCATCTCCACTTCTGCGCCACGGCTTCCTGGCAGCAATGCCAGACAGTGCACATCATGAGGGATATCGAGCACGTCGCGCGCCGCGTTTTTATCCGGATCCAGCGGCATCGCATCCGCCATGGTATGACCGATAAAACGGCACGGAACATTAAATTTGTCGTAAAACGCTTTTTCGAAAGGCAGAAAAGCCAGCACCAGGTTGGTGGACCGTCCAATTTTGAAAACGCGTTTCTGTCGCCACGCCCAAACGGACGGACTGACGTAATGAATGGTTTTGATGCCCTGCTTTTTCAGATTACCTTCGAGGGTAATGTTGAAGTCGGGTGCATCGATACCGACAAACACATCGGGTTTGAGCTCGGTAAATCGGCGGGTAAGATCGGCACGAATATGCAGCAAGCGTCGCAAACGCCCCAGCACCTCAACAATGCCCATCACGGCCAGCTCTTCCATTTCATACCAGGCTTCACAGCCTTCGGCCTGCATCAGCGGGCCAGCCACGCCAACAAAGCGGGCGTTAGGTACGCGAGCTTTGAGCGCGCGGATGAGACCGGCACCAAGAATATCGCCGGAGGTTTCTCCGGCGACCAGGGCTATCGTAAGCGGACGACTGTCGACCATTAACGAATCAGACCCCTTGTTGAACGGTCAAAGAACTCCATGAACGCGTTCACTTCCGGGAACTTATCCGCCAGTTCGGCAATGTCCGGCTTCGCCTCTTCCAGCGTTTTACCGCTACGGTACAGCAGTTTGTACGCGTTACGGATGGCAGTAATCGCTTCGCGACTAAAACCACGACGCTTGAGGCCTTCGATGTTCACGCCAAACGGCGTGGCATGGTTGCCCTGCGCAATCACATACGGTGGGACGTCCTGCGCCACACCGGAGCAGCCACCGACCATCACGTGTGCACCAATGATGCAGAACTGATGGACTGCGGTCATGCCGCCAATAATTGCGAAGTCATCAACAGATACGTGTCCTGCCAGCGTTGCGTTGTTGGCAAGAATACAGCGATCGCCCACGGTACAGTCATGCGCAATATGCGCATTCACCATAAACAGGTTATCGCTACCCACCTTCGTCAACCCACCACCCTGTACTGTTCCACGATGAATGGTGACGCTTTCGCGAATACGGTTACGATCGCCAATTTCCAGACGGGTCGACTCACCAGCATATTTCAGATCCTGGTTAACTTCACCGATGGAAGCGAACTGATAGATCTCGTTATTGCTGCCAATGGTCGTATGACCATTCACGACAACGTGAGATTTCAGTACTGTACCCTCATCAATTTCGACATTGGGTCCAACAATACAGAACGGGCCAATGTGAACGTTGGCACCAATGATGGCGCCGGTTTCCACAATAGCAGTAGGATGAATAAAGGCGGATTTATCAATCACGTATCAGGACTCCCGGCTACGAGCACACATCATCGTCGCTTCGCAAACAACTTTGCCGTCAACCAGCGCTACGCCTTTGAAGCGAGTCAGGCCACGACGCGTTTTTTCAAAAGTGACTTCCATGATCATCTGATCACCAGGCACGACAGGACGCTTAAAGCGCGCTTCATCAATACCTGCGAAGTAATAGAGTTCACCTGGCTCCAGTTTACCGACGCTTTTAAACGCCAGAATACCGGTAGCCTGAGCCATCGCTTCCAGAATCAACACACCCGGGAAGATAGGCTTACCCGGGAAGTGTCCCTGGAAGAACGGTTCGTTCACGGAAACATTTTTCACTGCGCGCAGAAAACGACCTTCTTCAAAATCCAGCACACGGTCTACCAGCAAAAACGGGTAGCGGTGCGGCAGAAGTTCTAAAATCTCTTCAATATGCAGAGTATGAGTGTCAGTAGTCAAAATACTCTTCCTGTCAAAATGTACTGATAACAATAATAACACGGCCTGCCGGTTTATTAGAAAGCCGACAGGCCGGGAAAGATAGCGTTAAACGGGTGACGTTTAGTCTTGTTGATCGATCTTACGCTCAAGAGACTTGAGTCGCTTGCTCATATCATCAATGTTCATCACCAGTGCTGCTGTTTTACGCCATACCTTGTTGGGTTGCAGCGGAATGCCCGAGGAATAGACGCCAGGTTCAGTGATCGGACGCATTACCATGCCCATGCCTGTCACCGTCACCTTGTCGCATATTTCCATGTGGCCATTAATCACGCTCGCACCGCCAATCATGCAATAACGACCAATTTTCAGGCTGCCCGCCATGATGACGCCCCCCGCAACTGCGGTATTGTCGCCAATCACAACGTTATGCGCAATCTGGCACTGGTTATCGATGATAACACCATTGCCAATGATCGTGTCGTCGAGTGCACCACGATCGATCGTAGTACAGGCCCCAATCTCCACGCGATCGCCAATAATAACGCGACCAAGCTGCGGGATCTTAACCCAGTTACCGCGATCGTTCGCGTAACCAAAGCCATCAGAACCAATCACGGTGCTGGACTGGACGAGGCAATTTTCGCCGATTTCAACTTCATGATAAACGGACACATTGGCCCATAAACGGGTTCCTGCGCCGATTTTCGTATTTTTCCCAACGAAGCACCCCGGGCCAATCACGACGTTATCACCCAGCACAACGCCAGACTCGATAACCGCATTCGCACCAACGGCAACATTGTTACCAAGCTTAGCCGTCGGATCGATTGCTGCACTGGCAGCAATGTTCTGAGCCGGCTGCGGCGTGGTATCAAGAATTTGAGCCATGCGTGCATACGTCAGGTAGGGGTTTTTCACTACCAGTGCACTTCCAGTGGCAAAGGGAAGATCGTCCTGCGTCAGAACAACAGCTGACGCCTGGCATTGAGCCAGTTGTTCACGGTACTTAGGGCTTACCATGAAGGTAATCGTGCCAGCTTTAGCAGATTGCATGGACGCAACAGCGGTGATGACGATATCGCCATCACCGTGTAATTCTGCATCCAACTGCTGAGCTAAATCAGCCAGTCGAATTGAAGGCATTACTTATTTAACCTGTTTCAGAACATCAGCGGTGATGTCTTTAACATCGCTGCTGTTGAAAGCAACGGCATTCGCATCAACAACCAGATCGATGCTCTGATCGGCAGCCACTGCTTTAACAGCAGTCTGAATGCGAGTGACCAGCTTGCCACGCTCTTCGTTAGAACGACGCTGACGATCCTGCTCGAAAGCCTGCGCTTTCTGAGAGAAGGTCTGGCGCTGAGCCATAACGTCTTTTTCCAGTTTGCTGCGATCGCTTGCTTTCATGGTAGAACCATCACGCTGCAGACGCTGCATTTTGGACTGAAGATCGCCTTCCATACGCTGCAGTTCGCTCGCACGGCCTTTGAATTCGTTTTCCAGTGTTGCAGAAACACCCGTTTTCTGTGCAACCTGCTGGAACAAATTACCCATGTTGACGATTGCGATTTTGTCTGCTGCCTGAGCAGAAGTTGCCATCGCTAAACCGAGACCTGCAGCTAATAACCACTTTTTCACAATTAACTCCTTACCATCCCATTGGCACCAGAAGGTACCGTTCTTTGCGTGGCAAGGCGACCGTTTTACCGATCGCCGGTTGTCAGCGCTACACTGCCAACGCATTCCTTTGCAGCGGATTATTACCAGGTTTTACCAATGTTAAACTGGAATTGCTCCGCTTTGTCTCCATCGTATTTCTTAAACGGCTGGGCGTAAGAGAAGACCAACGGTCCCAGCGGTGACATCCATTGTAATGCGATACCAGCAGACATGCGAATATTGCTCGGATCGCTGTAGTCCGGAACGCCAGCATCACGCATCTGTGCAGTATTCTGCCAGTTGGTGTCCCACACCGTACCGGCATCCCAGAAGAAGGACGTACGGACGGAGTTCGCGTATTTATCACTGATAAACGGCGTTGGTGTGATGAACTCGAGGCTCGCCACGGCCATGGCGTTACCGCCCACTGCATCATCAGAGCTACACACTTCGGAAGATGAAGATTTATAGCAGTTATCTTTATCGTTACCGCCGTAGTAAACCGCTTTCGGACCAATGTTGTTGGACTGGAAGCCACGCACGGTGCTGGAACCACCCGCGTAGAAGTTCTCGTAGAACGGCAACTCTTTACTGCCGATACCATCACCATAGCCCCAACGGGTACGACCCAGAACGACCCACTTGTGGTCATCATCAATTGGGAAGTAGGACGCGGTATCCAGGGTTACCTTGTAGAACTCATTGTCAGAGCCCGGAACGGTCACTTTACCGTTCAGGTTGACGCGAGAACCTTCCGTTGGGAAGTAACCACGGTCGAGGCGGTTATAGGTCCAGCCGTAGTTGAAGGTGAAGTCATCCGCAGCAAAACCATTGTTATCGCCGGTTTTACTCGCAGACTGGCCAATAGAGTCCAGATAACGCCACATCGCCACCTGCGGTTGCATGTTGGACAGGTCGTTATGCACGTAACCTAAGCCCGCACGCAGGGTGTTATATTCGTTAACCGGGAAGCCGAGCGTTCCGTCTACACCATAGCTCTTGTTGGTATAGGAGGAGAGATCCGCGTCGTCTGCTTTAAAGTCGTTATAGAAGATACGACCGCCCAGGCTTACACCGTCAACGGTGAAGTATGGGTTGGTAACAGAGAACTCAGAGTAGGTCTGGTAGTCGTTTTTGGTGCCGTTAATACCGACAGAGTAACCTGTACCCAGCCAGTTATCCTGCTGGACGCCAACCTGGAAGCTCACGCCACTTTCAGTACCGTAGCCCACACCGAAGTTGAAGCTACCGGTGTTACGCTCTTTCACCTTATACACGACATCAACCTGATCCGGGCTGCCGGGTATACGCTGCGTTTCCGTGTCCACGGTTTCGAAATAGCCCAGACGGTTCAGACGCTCTTTACCCTGGTCAACGAGGTCGCTACCCAACCATGCCCCTTCCATCTGACGCATTTCGCGACGCAGAACGGAGTCTTTGGAGGTATCGTTACCGACGAAGCGGATCTTACGTACGTAGAAACGGTTACCCGCATCAACGTTAACATGCAGCTTAACGGTTTTATCCGCGTCGTTGATTTCCGGCTGTGTTTGTACACGCGGGTAAGCATAACCATAGCGGCCGAGCAGCTTCTTAATGCCGTCTTCCATTTTGGTGACTTTAGAACCGCTGTACAGATCGCCCGGCTGAATTTTAGTCAGCGCTTCAATTTCAGCTGAATGCCCGGCCAGGTTACCACTGACTTCAACACCGGAAAGCTTGTACTGATCGCCTTCAGTGATGTTAATCGTGATGTAGATACCTTTCTTGTCCGGCGTCAGACTGACCTGAGTCGAGTCGATGTTGAAACGGGCGTAACCGCGATCCAGATAGTAGCTGCGCAGGGTTTCGAGATCCCCCGCCAGTTTCTGTTTCTGGTATTTACGATCGCCAACCACGTTCCACCACGGCACTTCATCGCGCAGTTGGAAAGTGGAGATCAGTTCGTCGGTGCTAAACGCGTGGTTACCCACGATGTTGATCTGCTGGATCTTCGCGGAAACACCTTCCTGGAAGACCAGCTTCAGGTCAACACGGTTACGTGGGAGCGGCGTAACCACCGCTTTCACGCTGGCACTGTATTTACCGACGCTGTAGTAGAAGTCTTCCAGACCTTTTTCAATGTCTGAAAGGGTTGTGCGGTCCAGAGATTCCCCCACACGAACACCGGATGCTTCAAGGTTTTGCTTGAGCATGTCATCTTTCACCGACTTGTTACCGGAGAAAGTGATACTGGCGATCGTTGGACGTTCTTTTACCTGTACCAGCAGCGTATCACCATCGCGCAGGACGCGGACATCCTCGAAGTTGCCGGTGGCAAACAGAGCACGGATGGTGTTACTGATATCTTCATCATTAACCGTATCGCCGGGGCGCACAGGCATACTGAGGAGGGCCGCACCAACGGCGACACGCTGAAGGCCTTCGAAATGAATGTCTTTCACTACGAACCCGTCAGCACCGTATACGGTGGCGCTGCTAAACAGCAGCGACGCTATGAGCAACTTTTTCATCGCCATCGTTATTATGCGTTCTTCCTAACTAACTCTCTTACAACCGAGAGAAATCATTGAAAAGTGCAAGCCCCATTAACAGCACCAGCAAAATCGAGCCGATGCGGTAACTAAAGTCTTGAACTCGCTCGGATACCGGTCCGCCTTTTAGCTTTTCAATCGCTAAAAACAGCAGATGACCCCCGTCTAACACGGGAAGCGGGAACAGGTTGATTATCCCAAGGTTCACGCTAATGAGCGCGAGGAACATGAGATAGTAAATCACCCCGAATTCCGCTGACATCCCAGCCCCCTGAGCAATCGAGATTGGCCCACTGAGGTTGTTCAGTTTCACATCACCGGTTATCAATTTCCCCAACATGTTGACCGTCAGCTTCATCAGTTGCCATGTTTTATCCGTGGCTTCAAGGATGGCGCTGAACGGCCCATACTGGCGTATTGTCTTGTACTCATCTGGCAGCGGGATCACTTTTGGCACAACGCCTGCGAACCCTTCTGCCTTTTTGCCGACCGACTTCGTATCCGGGATCAGCGTCAGCGAAAGCGGACTGCCTTGCCTTTCAACTTCCAGCGCGAGGGACGTCCCCGGATTATCGCGCACCAGAGTAACAAAGGTCATCCACTCTGTTAATGGTTGACCATCGACTTTAACGATCCTGTCGCCCGCTTGCAAACCCGCTTTGCTCGCCGCCGAATTTGGCTGGACTTCAGCTAATACCGGCTCAATCTGCGCACCGCGGGGACGAATACCCAGCGCTGCGACGGGATCTTCTTTATCGGGCTCGAAACGCCAGTGGCGTAAATCCAGTACTTTGTCCTGACGCGCGTCGGACCCAAACGGCGATACGCTGAGGGTTGTCTGCGCATCGCCAATTTTGGCTACCAGTTGCAGTCGCACGGCATCCCAATCAGGGGTTTCGATGCCATCAATCGCTTTAAGTTCCATCCCGGACGTAATTTGCGCATTCGCCGCGATAGAGTTGGGCGCAATTTCCCCCACCACCGGACGCACGCCAGGGACGCCGATAATAAACACCAGCCAGTAAGCGAAAATTGCAAAGATGAAGTTGGCTACCGGTCCGGCAGCGATGATGGCAGCGCGTTGTCCAACGGTTTTGTTGTTAAACGCACTGTGTCGCAGCTCGGGTGCGACAGGCTCGACGCGTTCGTCGAGCATTTTGACGTAGCCGCCAAGCGGGATAAGTGCAATGACAAATTCCGTGCCGTGACGGTCGGTGCGCGTCCAGAGTGATTTGCCAAAACCAATGGAGAATCGCTCTACCCGCACACCACAACGGCGAGCAACCCAGAAATGGCCAAATTCATGCACGGTAATCAGCACACCCAGTGCAACAATGAACGCCGCCAGATTCCAGAGAATGCTCAGCATAAAACCTTCCGTTAAATCGTCCCGAATACCAGTAAAAGCAGGCAAGCAAACACTGGAACAGCCGCTGTCAGGCTGTCAATGCGATCCAGTATACCGCCATGCCCTGGAATCAGATGTCCGCTGTCCTTAATCCCTGCTTCACGCTTAAACATACTTTCGGTTAAATCACCGAGCACTGAGGCAAGCGCTGCAAAAATAGAGCATACCAGCAGTATTGACGGAGCCACTGCCAGATCCGCCCAGACGCCATAGCCCCAGGAGATAACTGCAGCCGTAAACAAGCCGCCGATGAATCCTTGCCAGGTTTTCCCTGGAGACACCTTCGGCGCCAGTTTATGTTTGCCGAACAGTTTACCAAACATATAGGCCCCGGAGTCAGCCCCCCAGACGAGAATCATCACATAAAGCAGCCAGATCGCACCGCTATAGTGGTTTTCGTCATAGTGCCAGGCGCGTAGCGCGACCATCCCCCAGAAAAAAGGCACAATGGTGAGCAGACCAAAAATGAGTCGCAACACTTTCGAATTACGCCATAACGCCGCAGAGCCTGGATAAAAAAGAACCAGCAGCAATGCCGCCACCCACCAGGCCAGCGATATCCACAAGGAGCCGGCAACCAGCGGCTGATGAATATCGTGGTGATATTCAGGCAACGTAAACAACATTATGGCCAGAATAAAGCCACAGAGTACCGCAAGCCATACTCGCTGATTGCGCGAGGTAAAGCCGCTAAACTGTCCCCATTCCCACGCCGCGAGCATGCAGACCACCAGCGTGACAATAGCGAATCCCACCGGGGGCAGTAAAAACAGCGCCGCAATGACAATGGGTATTAATACAAAAGCGGAAATCAGGCGATACTTCAGCAAAAGCTACCCCCATCAGGCGTTGTCGCCACCTGGCTCGGTGCCGCCGAAACGACGCTCTCGATTGGCAAAGGCATGCAGCGCACCTTCAAAGTCTTGTTCATCAAAATCGGGCCAAAGAACATCTGTAAAGTAAAGTTCGGCATAGGCAATTTGCCATATCAAAAAGTTACTTATGCGATGTTCCCCCCCTGTCCTAATTACCAAATCCACAGGTGCCAGCTCATTCATGCAGATTTGCTTGCTCAGCGCCTCTTCATCAATCTGGTCGGGTCTCAACAGCCCTTCCTGAACCTGTTCGGCCAGATGCCGAACGCCCTGGATAATATCCCAGCGTCCGCCGTAATTCGCCGCGATATTGAGCGTCAGACCGGTATTATTTTCAGTCAGCGCTTCTGCTTTACGAATCCGTTCCTGCAAACGTGAGTTAAAACGACTGGTATCGCCAATGATACGCAGGCGGACGTTGTGGCGGTGCAGGCTTTTTACTTCGCTGTCGAGCGCCCACACAAACAGTTCCATCAACGCAGTCACTTCCTGCGGCGGTCGATTCCAGTTTTCACTGCTAAAAGCATAGAGCGTTAACGCATCAATGCCGTTATTCGCGGCAAAAGAAACGGCGCGGCGAACGGATTTCGCCCCTGCTTTATGCCCAAAGGCTCGTATCTTCCCTTGTCTTTTCGCCCAGCGGCCATTGCCATCCATAATGATTGCTACATGACGGCAGCCATGAGCTGGCAAGTTTTCGCTTATTGGTTGATTCGCAGACAACATAACGCGTTTTTTGTCCCTGAAAAGGATTTAACGGTACTCAGGAATACTTAAGCCTGTACATAAAAAAGCCGTGTCAAACCACGGCTTACCTGACCACATAAAGTCAAATTCCTGCGATCAGGTGGCGCAGACTATATCACTGAAGCCCAAAGCTAACAAATAGCACGACGACTAGTGCTTGCTTTATCACCAGCTTGCGAGGCGGCTCACCTGTTTACGCGCAATATCACGTGCAGCAGCATCGACCGCCAGCACCTCTTCCACACTTTGAGGCTCACGCAAATCCATTATTTCCAGTACCGATAAATTCAACGTTGCGATATCGGTAAAGCGGATTTGCTGATGCAGAAATGCGTCAACGGTAATTTCGTTGGCTGCATTCAGTGCCGTCGTCGCCGCCTGTCCCTGGTCGAAGGCGTTCATCGCAAGCTTCAGACAAGGATAGCGATCGTAATCGGGTTCACTGAACGTCAGGGAACTTAGCTTACAAAAATCAAGCGGCTTCACGCCCGATTTCACCCGGTTTGGCCACGCCATTGTATGGGCGATGGGCGTACGCATATCCGGCTCGCCCAGCTGTGCCAGCACGCTGCCATCCTGATAGCGCACCATCGAGTGAATGACCGATTGCGGGTGAATCAGAACTTCCATCTGTTTCGCTGACGCATTAAACAGCCAGCGAGCTTCAATGTATTCCAGACCTTTATTCATCATGGTGGCGGAGTCAACGGAGATTTTACGTCCCATTGACCAGTTCGGATGACGACACGCCTGATCCGGCGTCATTGCGCTCAGTTCAGACAGTGGCGTTTCACGGAACGGGCCACCAGACCCGGTAAGCAGAATCGACACGACGCCATTCTGCTCCAGGTCAGCGTACCCCAGGTTCTGTTGAAAAGGTTGCGGTAAACTCTGAAAAATGGCGTTGTGCTCGCTGTCGACCGGCAAAAGACGCGCCCCGCGCTGCTTCACCGCGTCCATAAACAGACGTCCACAGGTCACCAGCGACTCTTTGTTGGCCAGCAGAACATCTTTACCCGCATCTATTGCCGCAAGCGTCGGCAACAACCCGGCCGCACCGACAATGGCCGCCATGACCTGGTCAACCTCATCCAGCGCCGCCATGTCGCAGGCCGCCTGCGACCCACTCAGCACCTCGGTTCGACTGCCCTTCTCAAGCAGCAGAGTTTTCAGCTGACGCGCGCTCTCATCGTCATCCATAACCGCATAACGTGGCATAAACTCCAGGCACTGCTCGACCATGCGCTGCACGTTCTTACCGGCGACCAGCGCGGTCACGGTATAATGTTCAGGATTGTGGCGGACGACGTCGAGAGTACTGCAACCGATAGAGCCGGTTGAGCCAAGGAGAGTTAAATGCTTCATGGGATGCCCGAAAAAAGTTAGACCAGATAAAAGCAAAACGCCGCCAGCAAGACCCGAAGTCCCTCTGAACGGCGTTTATCAGTGTACGACAGAAATCAGAACTGCATCAGTTCCGCTTCTTTATCTGCCAGCGCCGCATCAATTTTCTTGATCGCTGCGTCGGTCATTTTCTGAATGTCGTCCTGAGAACGACGATCGTCATCTTCACTGATCTCTTTTTCTTTCAGCAGCGCTTTCACTTTATCGTTCGCGTCACGGCGAACGTTACGCACGGATACGCGACCCTGCTCAGCTTCGCCACGCACCACTTTGATCAGATCTTTACGACGCTCTTCCGTCAGTGGAGGCAGTGGAACGCGGATATCAGAACCGGCAGAACTTGGGTTCAGACCGAGGTCAGAGGCCATGATTGCTTTCTCAACCGCCGGGCTCATAGAGCGATCGAACACGTTGATTTTCAGCGTACGGGTATCTTCTACCGTCACGCTCGCCAGCTGACGCAGAGGGGTTGGCGTACCGTAGTATTCCACGATGATGCCATCCAGCAGGCTTGGGGAAGCACGGCCAGTACGGATTTTGCTGATTTGGGTTTTGAACGCTTCTACGCATTTTTCCATGCGTACTTCAGCATCTTTTCTGATGTCGTTAATCACGTTACGAATCCTTGAAAACTTGTCTCAGGCAGACTATCCGCCAGCACAGCGCTACAGGTGTGCTAAGTATAGTCGCGTTTAATTCATGACAACGCCAAAGGCGCGCCCGGGTAAGATACCACTACAAAATAAAGCGGAATCTTACCTGTATTTATCGCCGACGGAAATTATTCCGTGATCAAAGTGCCTTCTTTTTCGCCCATGACCACGCGACGCAGTGCGCCTGGCTTATTCATGTTGAAGACACGGATCGGCAGTTTGTGGTCGCGAGCCAGCGTGAAGGCGGCAAGATCCATCACTTTCAGCTCTTTTTCCAGCACTTCGCCGTAGCTCAGCTGATCGTACATGGTGGCGGAAGGATCTTTTGCCGGGTCGGCAGTAAACACGCCGTCTACTTTGGTCGCTTTCAGTACCACATCGGCTTCGATCTCAATACCGCGCAGGCAGGCAGCGGAATCGGTCGTAAAGAACGGGTTACCCGTACCGGCGGAGAGGATCACCACGCGGTTGTTGCGCAGCAGGCTGATCGCCTCTGCCCAGCTGTAATTATCGCATACGCCATTCAGTGGAATCGCGGACATCAGGCGGGCATTCACATAGGCGCGGTGGAGCGCATCACGCATCGCCAGGCCATTCATGACGGTTGCCAGCATACCCATGTGGTCGCCCACAACGCGGTTCATCCCCGCTTTCGCCAGACCAGCACCACGGAAAAGGTTGCCACCGCCAATGACCACGCCAACCTGGATACCCAGTTCGACCAGTTCTTTGATTTCCTGTGCCATGCGATCAAGGATGCTTGCGTCAATACCGAAGCCTTCCGATCCCTGCAGCGCTTCGCCACTCAGCTTAAGCAGAATGCGTTTGTACACGGGTTTTGCATTGGTAGCCATGTTTCTTTCCTGAGACTGTCAACGATTAAGATGGGAGTTAATTCTGGCGACATGATATGCCGCAAATCAGCACAGCGATACTGGAGCCTGTCTGATTTCATATGACGGGTGACAAAAAGAAGCCGCCCTCAGGCGGCTCCTTTTCAATCATTAAGACTGCTTGGACATTGCAGCAACTTCTGCTGCGAAGTCAGTCTCAACTTTCTCGATGCCTTCGCCCACTTCGAAGCGGATGAAGCCAGTTACGTCAGCGTTGTGCTCTTTCAGCAGCTGAGCAACAGACTTGCTTGGATCCATAACGAAAGGCTGGCCAGTCAGAGAAACTTCGCCGGTGAATTTCTTCATGCGGCCTTCAACCATTTTCTCTGCGATTTCTTTTGGCTTACCAGACTGCATCGCGATGTCCAGCTGAACCTGGTACTCTTTTTCTACCACTTCAGCAGACACGTCTTCTGGCTTAACGAATTCTGGTTTGCTTGCAGCGATGTGCATGGCCAGCTGTTTAACCAGCTCTTCGTCAGCGCCTTTAGCCGCAACCAGAACACCGATACGTGCACCGTGCTGGTAAGAGCCCAGAACGTCGCCTTCCAGAGAAGAAACGCGACGGATGTTGATGTTCTCACCGATTTTAGCAACCAGCGCAACACGTTCTTCTTCGAACTGTGCTTTCAGAACTTCAACGTCAGTGATTTTGCCAGCAACCGCTGCGTCCAGAACTTTGTTCGCAAATGCCTGGAAACCGCCATCTTTAGCAACGAAGTCAGTCTGGCAGTTAACTTCCAGAATGATGCCGTAGTTGCCGTCGATTTTGGTGATGATCACGCCGTCAGCAGCAACGTTGCCTGCTTTTTTAGCTGCTTTGATCGCACCGGATTTACGCATGTTTTCGATTGCCAGCTCGATGTCGCCGTTCGCTTCAGTCAGCGCTTTTTTGCAATCCATCATGCCTGCGCCAGTACGCTCGCGCAGCTCTTTTACCAGGGATGCGGTAATTTCAGCCATTCTTAAATCCTCGGGAGATGTGAACTGCCCGGCCGGGGGCCAAACAGTGTAAATTGAAAAAAGGGGCCGGTAATGGGCCCCTATTCATACACGGTACTAATAAGGGGTAAAACCTTATTATTCAGCTTCTACGAAGCTTTCTTCCGCCTGAGAAGCCAGATCCTGGGAACGGCCTTCACGAACGGTAGCAGCTACAGCGCTCAGGTACAGGCTAACAGCACGGATTGCGTCGTCGTTACCCGGGATAACGAAGTCAACACCGTCCGGATCGGAGTTGGTATCAACGATAGCGAATACCGGGATACCCAGGTTGTTAGCTTCTTTGATAGCGATGTGCTCGTGGTCTGCATCGATTACGAACAGCGCGTCTGGCAGGCCGCCCATATCTTTGATACCGCCCAGGCTGTTTTCCAGCTTGTCCAGTTCACGAGTGCGCATCAGCGCTTCTTTCTTAGTCAGCTTGTCGAAAGTACCGTCCTGAGACTGGGTTTCCAGATCTTTCAGGCGCTTGATGGACTGACGAACAGTTTTCCAGTTGGTCAGCATGCCGCCCAACCAGCGATGGTTCACGAAGAACTGGTCGCAGCTGTTAGCAGCATCTTTCACAGCTTCGCTTGCAGCGCGCTTAGTACCAACGAACAGAATCTTACCTTTACGGGAAGAGATCTTGTTCAGCTCAGCCAGGGCTTCGTTGAACATTGGTACAGTTTTCTCAAGGTTGATGATGTGAACTTTGTTACGCGCGCCGAAGATGAAAGGCTTCATTTTCGGGTTCCAGTAACGGGTCTGGTGACCAAAGTGAACACCAGCCTTGAGCATATCGCGCATGGAAACAGTTGCCATGTTTAAAACCTCTATATTGAAAGTTGGGGTTATGCCTCCACGTATCCCATATTACCGACCCCGAAGGGCACCCCGGAATATGTGCCGATACGTGTGTGTTGTTACACAAAGTGAGATTTGTCGCTCCCGTCCAGCCTGTGTATCTGAGATGGATCGGAAGTCCGGCGCGCTTTATACCACAAAACACGACCAGAAACCAACAGTTGTTGGCGGAGTGTGCTGTTAATGATTCTCAATTTGGCACGGAGCGTGCCTGACTGATACCATTGACGACACTTAGACTAGTATTGTCGAAAAAATCGACACCGATGGACAGATTACATGGCTATCTCTATTAAGACACCTGAAGAAATTGAAAAGATGCGCGTCGCCGGTCGTCTGGCCGCGGAAGTGCTGGAAATGATCGAACCGTTCGTGAAGCCGGGCGTCAGCACCGGTGAACTGGACCGCATCTGTAACGACTATATCGTGAACGAACAGCACGCGGTTTCCGCCTGCCTCGGCTACCACGGTTTCCCGAAATCCGTCTGCATTTCTATTAATGAAGTGGTTTGTCACGGTATCCCGGACGACGAAAAACTGCTGAAAGATGGCGACATCGTCAACATCGACGTGACCGTCATTAAAGACGAGTACCACGGTGACACCTCTAAGATGTTCATTGTCGGCAAGCCAACGATTCTGGGCGAGCGTCTGTGCAAAGTGACACAAGAGAGCCTGTACCTGGCGCTGAAAATGGTTAAGCCGGGTATTCGCCTGCGTACCATTGGTGCTGCCATCCAGAAGTTTGTAGAAGCGGAAGGGTTCTCCGTCGTGCGCGAATACTGCGGTCACGGTATTGGCCGCGTTTTCCATGAAGAACCCCAGGTTCTGCACTATGATGCCGATGACGGCGGCGTGGTGCTGCAAAAGGGTATGACCTTCACCATCGAGCCGATGGTCAACGCCGGTGACTACCGCATCCGCACCATGAAAGATGGCTGGACGGTGAAAACCAAAGACAGAAGCTTGTCTGCTCAGTACGAGCATACTATTGTGGTAACAGACAACGGCTGCGAAATTATGACGTTGCGCAAGGATGACACCATCCCGGCGATACTGACGAACATTGAGTGATAAGAAGCCGGCAAATGCCGGCTTTTTTAATGGCGATAGCTTTTTCTTATGGGTGGCGCACGATGAGTAATCTCTTACCCGAACAGTATGCTAACACAGCACTTCCCACCCTTCCCGACCAGCCCGATAACCCGGGCGTCTGGCCGTCGCACGAGCTGACCTGCGCGCATATCAAAGCCCATATGGATGTTTTCCATCGCTGGCTGGGCAGCGCGTTCGACGCAGGGGTCTCAGCCGAGCAACTTATTGAAGCGCGCACCGAATTTATCGACCAGCTCCTGCAGCGTCTGTGGATCGACTACGGTTTCGGGCAGGTGAGCGACATCGCGCTGGTTGCCGTCGGGGGCTATGGCCGCGGTGAACTTCATCCACTTTCCGATATCGATCTCCTGATCTTAAGCCGTAAAAAGCTACCGGACGAACAGGCGCAGAAGATTGGCGAGCTGCTGACCCTGCTCTGGGACGTGAAGCTGGAAGTGGGACACAGCGTGAGAACCCTGGAAGAGTGCCTGCTGGAGGGCTTATCTGACCTGACCGTCGCCACCAACCTGATTGAAACCCGTCTGCTGATCGGTGACGTGGCGCTGTTCCTGGAGCTGCAAAAACACATCTTCAGCGACGGCTTTTGGCCGTCAGAAAAATTCTTCGCCGCGAAGGTCGAGGAGCAAAATCATCGCCATCAGCGCTACCACGGCACCAGTTACAATCTTGAACCCGATATTAAAAGCAGCCCCGGCGGCCTGCGCGACATCCACACGCTACAGTGGGTGGCCCGCCGCCACTTTGGCGCCACCTCAATGGACGAGATGGTCGGCTTTGGCTTTTTAACCGAGGCCGAACGTAACGAACTGAACGAGTGCCTGCATCTGCTGTGGCGCATCCGTTTTGCCCTGCATCTGGAAGTGACCCGCTACGATAACCGCCTGCTGTTTGACCGCCAGCTCAGCGTGGCGCAGCGATTGAATTATCAGGGCGAAGGTAACGAACCGGTTGAGCAGATGATGAAGGATTTCTTCCGCGTCACCCGCCGGGTGACCGAGCTGAACCAGATGCTGTTGCAGCTGTTCGACGAGGCCATTCTGGCCCTGACGGCGGACGAAAAGCCGCGCCCAATTGATGACGAATTCCAGCTGCGCGGCACGCTTATCGACCTGCGGGACGAAACGCTGTTTATCCGCGAGCCGGAAGCGATCCTGCGAATGTTCTACACCATGGTGCGCAACAGCACGATTACCGGGATCTACTCCACCACCCTGCGCCATCTGCGCCATGCGCGCCGTCATCTGACGCAGCCTCTGTGCTATATCCCGGAAGCGCGCTCGCTGTTTTTGAGTATGCTCCGTCATCCTGGCGCCGTCAGCCGTGGTCTGCTGCCAATGCACCGTCATAGCGTGCTGTGGGCCTATATGCCGCAGTGGTCGCACATCGTCGGACAGATGCAGTTCGATCTCTTTCACGCCTACACGGTGGATGAGCACACGATCCGCGTCATGCTCAAGCTGGAAAGCTTTGCGAAAGAAGAGACGCGATCCCGCCACCCGCTTTGCGTGGAGCTGTGGCCGCGCCTCACCCATCCGGAACTGATCCTGATTGCCGCCCTGTTCCACGACATCGCCAAAGGCCGCGGTGGAGACCACTCGGTGCTGGGTGCGCAGGACGTGCTGAAATTTGCCGAGCTGCATGGGCTCAACTCGCGCGAAACGCAGCTGGTCGCCTGGCTGGTACGCCATCACCTGCTGATGTCAGTCACTGCCCAGCGTCGTGATATTCAGGATCCAGAGGTAATTAAGCAATTCGCCGAAGAGGTCCAGACGGAGAACCGTCTGCGCTATCTGGTGTGCCTGACGGTCGCGGATATTTGTGCCACCAATGAAACCCTGTGGAACAGCTGGAAGCAAAGCCTGCTGCGCGAGCTCTATTTTGCTACCGAAAAACAGCTGCGTCGCGGGATGCAAAACACCCCGGACATGCGCGAACGCGTGCGCCATCACCAGCTGCAGGCCCTGGCGCTGCTGCGGATGGATAACATTGATGAAGAAGCACTGCATCAGATTTGGGCCCGCTGCCGTGCCAACTATTTTGTCCGCCACAGCCCAAACCAGCTTGCCTGGCACGCGCGACATCTGCTGAAGCACGATCTGTCGCAGCCGATGATCCTGCTTAGCCCACAGGCGACGCGCGGCGGGACGGAGATCTTCATCTGGAGCCCGGATCGGCCTTATCTGTTTGCTGCGGTCTGCGCCGAGCTGGACAGGCGTAACCTGAGCGTTCACGACGCGCAGATTTTTACCACCCGCGACGGCATGGCGATGGATACCTTTATCGTGCTGGAGCCGGATGGCAGTCCGCTCTCGTCGGACAGGCATGAAGGGATACGCTTCGGTCTGGAACAGGCGATCACTCAGCGCAGCTGGCAGCCACCGCAGCCGCGTCGCCAGCCGGCGAAATTGCGCCACTTTACCGTCGATACCGAGGTCAATTTCCTGCCGACCCACACCGACCGTAAATCGTTCCTGGAGCTGATCGCGCTCGACCAGCCAGGGCTGCTCGCCCGCGTCGGCCAGGTTTTTGCCGATCTGGGAATTTCGCTTCATGGCGCCCGAATTACAACCATTGGCGAGCGAGTAGAAGATTTATTTATAATCGCCACCGCCGACCGGCGTGCCCTTAATAATGACCTGCAACTTGAAGTGCAACAACGGTTGACAGCAGCCCTCAATCCAAACGATAAAGGGTGACGTGTTTTTTAGTGAAATGGAAAGAGTAAACAATGCAGCAGTTACAGAACGTTATTGAGTCCGCTTTTGAGCGTCGCGCCGAGATTACCCCGGCAAATGTGGATACCGTGACCCGTGAAGCGGTAAACCAGGTGATTTCCCTGCTGGATTCCGGCGCGCTGCGCGTGGCAGAAAAAATCGACGGTCAGTGGGTTACTCATCAATGGCTGAAGAAAGCGGTGCTGCTCTCTTTCCGTATCAACGATAACCAGGTTATCGACGGAGCAGAAAGCCGCTACTTCGATAAAGTCCCAATGAAATTCGCGGATTACGACGAAGCGCGTTTCCAGAAAGAAGGCTTCCGCGTGGTGCCGCCTGCGGCAGTGCGTCAGGGCGCGTTCATCGCACGCAACACCGTGCTGATGCCATCCTACGTGAACATCGGTGCCTACGTTGACGAAGGTACGATGGTGGATACCTGGGCTACCGTCGGTTCCTGTGCCCAAATCGGTAAAAACGTTCACCTGTCCGGCGGCGTGGGCATCGGTGGTGTTCTGGAGCCACTGCAGGCTAACCCAACCATCATCGAAGACAACTGCTTCATCGGCGCACGTTCAGAAGTGGTTGAAGGCGTGATCGTGGAAGAGGGTTCCGTGATCTCCATGGGCGTTTACATCGGCCAGAGCACCCGTATTTACGATCGCGAAACCGGCGAAGTTCACTACGGCCGCGTTCCGGCGGGTTCCGTGGTCGTTTCCGGTAACCTGCCGTCGAAAGATGGCAAATACAGCCTGTACTGTGCCGTTATCGTGAAGAAAGTGGATGCGAAAACCCGCGGTAAAGTCGGTATCAACGAACTGCTGCGCACCATCGACTAATCGCTGACCCGTTGATACACCGGGACCCGCCTGTGCGTCCCGGTGTAATCATCAAAGACGTCCGTTTCCGCAGTCACGATTACCATTCCCTTTCTTCTCAACCCTGCAATATCCGCCGCCATACGCTGGCTCCCCAACCAGAAAAGCCCGTCAAGCGCAGTCACAGCCAGACCCGATTCCAGCGCCAGCTTCAGTCGCTCACGCGGCGCTTTGACCTCTCTGGCAATCTGCCGGAATGGCTCCGCCGTAAGCCCGGTGGGATCGACCCGTCGAATGCGGGTGGTCATGCGGTATTGAAAAGCGTCGGGGATCGCATCCAGATCGCCCTTCAGGCTGTAAACGCAGCCAAAGCGCTTGCCGTTGAAGATGACGTTCTTCTGGTTTAGCTGAAACTCATCGCGCAGCCCGGCAATTAGCTGCGGGGCGCGGATCAGTATCAGCCGAAATGGCAATTCGAAGCTGGTGACATAATCCACGTTGAGCAAGGCAATGCGTAAACGCTCCTCCGCCCCCGCCTGAAGCTGGCGGCATTCGGCGGCGACTTCTGCCCACTGATGCGTGAGTCTTTGGTTCTCCTCTACGGCACCAAAGCTATATTTTTCAATTTGATAATCAATGCGTCCTGACATGTCATTATCCCCGCAGCCTACGCTTTCGTGCGATAACTTTGCCTGAATTCCCCGGCTTTGAATACCGTCTCGCTCGCCTTTTCTCACGACTCTCACGATGCTGCATTAAGGTTGAGAGAAATGATTACCTTATTACGTTGATTTCCGCTTGACGTGGTCGTTAAAAACAACAATAAACGAGTGGGAGCATTTATTTTCCCTGCTCGGTAATGTCAGTGAAAGGTAATCAGGATCGACCCCGCTTTTTTTGAACCCGAGGGTGGCAAAAAGGAATTTTTTCATTAATTATTCAAAGGTTATGTTGAGATAAGGGTACCGCTATGTACGATAATCTGAAAAGTCTGGGCATTACCAATCCTGATGAAATTGATCGTTACAGCCTCCGCCAGGAAGCCAACAACGACATCTTAAAAATTTATTTTCACAAGGATAAAGGCGAGTTTTTCGCCAAAAGCGTGAAGTTTAAATATCCACGCCAGCGTAAGACCGTCGTCGCGGACGGCGTAGGCCAGGGGTACAAAGAAGTTCAGGAAATCAGCCCTAACCTGCGCTATGTGATCGATGAACTCGATCAGATTTGTCAGCGCGACCGCACTGAAGTCGATCTCAAGCGTAAGATCCTTGACGATCTGCGTCACCTTGAAAGCGTTGTTACCAATAAGATCAGCGAGATTGAAGCGGATCTTGAGAAGTTAACTCGGAAATAAAAGCAAAACGGCAGTCCCTGATTGCCGTTTTTAATGTTTGCGCCCTCTCCCCGTGGGAGAGGGATGGGGTGAGGGCACCAGACCGCACTCAGTCATCTCTGCTCATCCAGCTGCAACGCCACATACAGCAGCAGCCTGTCGTCAAAATTCCCCAGATCCAGCCCCGTTAGCTCCGAAATCCGGTTAAGCCGGTACTCCAGCGTATTGCGATGAATAAACAACGCCTTCGACGTCGCCAGCGGCTGCACGTTATGGCGGAACCACGCCTGCAGCGTCCGGCGCAGCAGGCCGTTGTTGTCCATCGCTTTCAGGCGCGCTAATGGCCGCGCCAGCTCGTTGGCCTGCCAGCCGCCACGCAGGCTGTCGAGCAGCACCGGCAGCATCAGGTCCTGATAGAAATAACTGCGGCTCTCCGGCATCCGCTGCTTACCCACCATCATGGTGGTGCGCGCGGTGCGCCAGGAGCGGGCAATACTGCCCGGCCCGGAAAAGTAATTGCCGAGCGCAACGCGAAAACGCAGTTGACCGTTCTCCTGCATCCGGGAAATCAGCAGTTCCACGCGACGACGATGATCTTCGGCATCCCAGCGGCCAAACGGATTGAGCGCGGGTTTGAGCACCACCATTTCCGTCAGCGAGACTATCGCCACCAGGTTATCGCGTTCCGGTGTCGTCAGCGCATTTTGCAGCTGCTGCAGTTCGGCCATCGCGCTGTCTACGCCAAGCTGACCGCTATCGACCTCGATCACCGCCACCACGCGCGGCTGATTGAGGTCGATCCCCAGGCGCTGCGCCCATTCGCTGAGTGCAGGCGTAAGCTCTTCCGCCTGGATAAGGTTCATCACCAGCTCTTCGCGCAGGCGGCTGTCCTGGGCGAGCAGATGCATCAGGCGCGACTGCTCCAGCATCATTTCCGCCGTCATACAGACCAGCTCGCCATATTTACGCAGGGACTCCGGCTCGCCGGTCAGGCCGATAACCCCCACAATCTCGCCTTCAAGGCGCAGCGGTAAATTGATGCCCTGGCGCACGCCGTGCAGGTGTTTCGCAACCGCATCGTCGATATCAACCACACGCCCCTGAGAGAGCACCAAAAGCGCGCCTTCGTGCAATTCACCAATGCGCTCACGATCGCCACTACCAATAATGCGCCCACGGGCATCCATTACATTGATGTTGGTATCAATGATGCGCATCGTGCGCGCCACGATATCCTGCGCCATTTTGGTATCAAGATGCCAGCCAGCCATGTCACCCTCCTCTGAGCAGAGCTCAAGCATAGGGAAGTTCAGTGACGGCTGCATTGTGCGAATGCACAAAGAGAGCGGAAGAAGTATGGAGTTGTGGGAAAAGTCACAGAAACAAGAAAGCCCCTGCGTACAGGGGCTTAAGAGGATTACTGCATCAGCAGGTAGATAGAGGTATCACCACGCTGAATATTCAACGCCAGCACGGACGGTTTGCTGTCGAGAATTTTGCGCAGTTCAGCGATGTTTTTCACCGGCTGCTGGTTAGCGCCCATGATCACATCCCCTTTTTTCAGGCCGATACGGGCAGCAGGTGAATTCGCCTTCACGTTATTCACTACCACACCTTTGTCTGCGCCCTTATTGCTCATCTCAGCGCCTTCAATACCGCTGAAGATGGTGCTGGAATCAACCTGATTCTGGCTGCTCTGCTGCAGCTCCAGGCTCACGTTGACCGGCTTACCGTCACGCAGCAGACCGAGGGTCACTTTGCTGCCAATCGGCATAGAGCCGACTTCCGCACGCAGGGCTGCAAAGCTGCTGATCGGTTTACCGTTCAGGGAGGTGATCACGTCACCCGCTTTAATCCCTGCTTTCGCAGCAGAGGAGTTCGGCATCACCTGGCTGACGAACGCGCCGCGCTGGGCATCCACTTTCATCGCTTTTGCCAGCTCAGAGTTCAGCTCGGTGCCCAAAATGCCCAGCTCGCCGCGTTTCACCTGGCCGTACTGCACCATCTGCGCGGTCAGGTTTTTCACCATGTTGCTCGGGATAGCAAAACCGATCCCGATGTTGCCGCCGTCCGGCGCCAGGATCGCGGTGTTAATACCGATCAGCTCGCCGTTCAGGTTCACCAGCGCACCGCCGGAGTTACCGCGGTTGATGGCCGCATCCGTCTGAATAAAGTTTTCATAGTTCTCTGCGTTCAGGCCGCTACGGCCCAGTGCAGAGACGATACCTGAGGTCACGGTTTCGCCCAGACCGAACGGGTTACCGATAGCCACGGTGTAGTCACCTACGCGCAGCGCATCAGAGTCGGCAATTTTAATCGCCGTCAGGTTTTTCGGATCCTGAATCTGGATCAGCGCAATATCGGAACGCGGGTCTTTGCCGACCACTTTTGCGTCGAACTTACGGCCATCGCTCAGCTGAACCTTAATGCTGTTCGCGTTATCAACCACGTGGTTGTTGGTCACGACGTAGCCTTTCGCTGCATCGATAATGACCCCCGAGCCAAGCGCCATGAATTTCTGTTGCTGGCCGCCGCCCTGGCTGTCATCCCCTGCACCACCGCCCTGACAGAACGGGGAACTCTGGAATGGCGAACCGTCCTGGCAGAACGGTGAGTTGTCACCAAAGAACTGCTGGAAGTTACGCGGCATACGCGGCGTATTGACGGTCGTACTCCCCTCAACGTTAATACTCACCACCGATGGCATCACTTTTTCGAGCATCGGTGCCAGGCTTGGCATCTGCTGCGCGGTTGCTGCCGATGACGCGGTCTCGGCTGCGGTAGCAGTCAGAGGAGACAGCGCTAAACCTAAACTCAGAGCCAGTGCACTCATTGCTAATGTGGTTTTTTTCATGTTTCTCAATCTCGATTTACAGGTAACGCAAAATTGCTGTGTAACTCAGATTCATTTTATACCGCTTAGTTCCGGCCATAAGTTTATGGAAAAGGTAAAAATTTATTGGCTGTCTTTACAAAACTCAGCGTTTATTCCACAGCCATTAGCTTGCGGTATTCATCCCAGGCATACAAATCCGTCATGCCGCTGATATAGTCCTGGATAAGACGGCAGCGATAATAATATTCCATTACCGGCCACTGCGTAGCGTGACGATCCAGCTTACTTATCGCTTCGACATAGGCCAGCCGATGACGGGTTGAAAGTTTTTGATAAAGCCGGGATTCGATGGGAATTCGTCGCACGCGTTCTTTTTCCACCAGCTCACTGAATTCGTCGACCGACAGCTGAAGCAACGGAGAATAAATTTCCAGTAACCCACTGATTACCCGGTAGCCCTGCAGTTCGAGCTGCTCGACATCCGGATGGCTGAACACATGCCGCATCGCCACATGTTTATAGAGCTCAAGGAGTTGACTGAAACTGCTGTCATCTTCCAGCAGCGCGTGATTGAATTCCCCGCTGAAAATCTGCGGCAGATTATCGATAAAGCGCGAGGCTGCGTAGGGCACCAGTTTATTTAATGTATTGACGCGCAAATACATAAAGAACTGGTCTTCCGTGCTGCGGCTTAATGTATTTGAGCGCGACTTTTCCCAGGCATTTTCGACAACCTGAGCAAACAGTGAACCTTTTTCGTGGTTTCCCCAGGCGGCATAAAGGTGCTGGTAAAGCTCCTCGACGCTGAATATTCTTTTCTCAACGGCATCTTCCAGGTCAGCGACGCAATAGGAAATATCATCCGCGGCTTCCATAATCCAGGTTAATGGAAAGCGACCGTTTGGCGTCAATGAAAGTTCTTTACGCAGCCGTTCAATATAGGCCTCTTCGGAAAGGTAGTAGCCCGGTTTCTTCATTAAATAGCTGTGGGATGCAGGCGTCTCTCCCGTCCACCACGCGGGACGCGTATATTTCAGGATACAGCCGACCTGCGCCCAGGTCAGGTTCATGCGCATCAGAGAATGTACCAGTCGGATACCCTGGGCATTGCCCTCGAAGTGACAGAGATCCTGACGCACTTTGCGACGCAGATCGTTAAGCCCTTCTTCACCTTCACGCAGACGTAAATCCCGCACGATGCAGCGGTCATCGCTGAGCGGCTGGCTTGCCGCATCCGACGGATGAAGGCGTTGTTTAAACCAGTCATTAATTGCCGCCTCGCCAAAGTGACCAAAAGGCGGATTGCCGATGTCATGCATCAGGCAGGCCATCTCAACGATGCTCTCGAAGGGCCCCGTCAGCTCGTCCAGACCATAGGTTTCCAGTAAACGTAGCTCTTTGAGACGGCTTAAAATCTCTTTGGCAATATACCGCCCGACCTGCTGCACTTCCATTGAGTGGGTTAAGCGCGTGCGTACAGCGGCATTACGCTCCAGCGGAAACACCTGCGTTTTTTGCTGCAAACGCCGGATGGCGGGCGAGTTAATAATCCTTCCTCGATCGCTTTCGAAGATACGCAGGATCTCATGTTCGCTCTTCTCGCCCTGTGGCGAGCGGAAACGTCGGTGCCAGTTAATTTTGGTACGAAAATCGATTGGTGACATGTGCTCCCCCGCGTGAGAATGCGTTTCCCCTTAACCGCATGATAGACTATGCATCTTAACAAGGCACATCGCGAGTAAATCTATGAAAATCGGCATTATTGGTGCAATGGAAGAAGAAGTTACGCTCCTGCGTGACAAAATTGAGAACCGTCAGACCCTCTCTCTGGGGGGGGGTGAGATCTACACCGGTCAGCTTAACGGTGTTGACGTGGCTCTGCTGAAATCAGGCATCGGTAAAGTGGCTGCTGCGCTGGGTGCGACCCTGCTGCTTGAGCGCTGCAAGCCGGACGTGATCGTGAACACCGGTTCGGCTGGCGGCCTGGCGCCGACGCTGAAAGTGGGCGATATCGTTGTCTCCGACGAAGCGCGTTATCACGATGCCGACGTAACCGCGTTTGGCTACGAATACGGTCAACTCCCGGGCTGCCCGGCAGGGTTTAAAGCTGACGACAAACTGATTGCGGCGGCTGAAACCTGTATTGCTGAGCTCAATCTTAACGCGGTACGCGGCCTGATTGTCAGCGGTGATGCGTTCATCAATGGCTCCGTCGGTCTGGCAAAAATCCGTCATAACTTCCCGCAGGCGGTTGCCGTTGAGATGGAAGCGACCGCGATTGCGCACGTTTGCCACAACTTCAGCGTACCGTTCGTGGTGGTTCGCGCCATCTCTGACGTCGCAGACCAGCAGTCTCACATCAGCTTCGACGAGTTCCTGACCGTTGCGGCAAAACAGTCCACCGTGATGGTGGAACGCCTGGTGCAGAACCTGGCACGTGGCTAAACCATCCCTCAGGGCGCTTGCCGCCCTGCTTCTGCTTGCTTCAGCGTGGCTCTGTGCCGCGCCTCGCGTAATTACGCTCTCTCCCGCTAACACCGAGCTGGCCTTTGCCGCTGGCATCACCCCCGTTGGCGTGAGTAGCTTTTCGGATTACCCCCCCCAGGCGGCCAACATTGAACACGTTGCGACCTGGCAAGGGATGAACCTTGAGCGCATCGTGGCGCTGAGACCCGATCTCGTGCTGGCCTGGCGTGGCGGTAACGCCGAACGGCAGGTCAATCAGCTTACCTCGCTTGGCATCAAGGTCATGTGGGTTGACGCCGTAAGTATTGAGCAAGTCGCTCAGGCACTGCGAGCCCTTGCCCCTTATAGCCCTGCGCCTGAAAAAGCCAGGCATGCGGCGAGCCAGATGCTCAATGACTATGCTGCGCTGAAAGCTCAATACGATACGTCCGTTAAAAAGCGCATCTTCCTGCAGTTTGGCAGTCAGCCGCTGTTTACCACAGGTAAAGGGTCAATTCAGAACCAGGTCCTGGAAGTGTGTGGCGGTGAAAATATTTTTGCTGCCAGCCGGGTACCGTGGCCGCAGGTTAGCCGTGAGCAGGTTCTGGCGCGCCAGCCGCAGGCCATCGTCGTGGTCGGAAATGCGAGCGAGATTCCTAAAATTAAACAATTCTGGCAAAGCCAGCTAAAAATTCCGGTGATCCCACTCAACAGTGACTGGTTTGAACGCGCCAGCCCGCGTATTATCCTCGCCGCAAAACAGCTCTGTGCCGCACTGGCAGAGAGTCACTAACAGAAGACCTTTTTCGAGGATTTAACGATGCTCGTTTATTGGCTGGATATTCTTGGCACAGCCGTTTTTGCTATCTCCGGCGTTCTGCTCGCCGGAAAACTACGCATGGATCCGTTTGGCGTGCTGGTGCTTGGCGTAGTCACTGCCGTTGGCGGCGGGACTATCCGTGATATGGCGCTGGCGAATGGCCCGGTGTTTTGGGTGAAAGATCCGACCGATCTGGTGGTAGCCATGGTGACCTGTCTGTTAACCATTGTGCTGGTTCGCCAGCCCCGCAGATTACCGAAATGGATACTCCCGGTGCTGGATGCCGTGGGTCTGGCCGTGTTTGTCGGTATTGGCGTCAATAAAGCCTTCAATGCCGGAACCGGCCCGATGGTCGCGATCTGCATGGGCGTATTAACCGGCGTGGGCGGCGGCATTATTCGCGACATTCTGGCGCGTGAAGTACCGATGATCCTGCGTACCGAGATCTATGCTACTGCCTGTATTATTGGCGGGATTGTGCACGCCACGGCGTATTACACCTTTGCGGTGCCGCTGGAAAATGCTGCGATGCTGGGGATGGTCGTGACGCTGGTGATTCGTCTGGCGGCAATACGCTGGCACCTGAAGCTGCCGACGTTTGCGCTGGATGAAAATTCAAGATAGGCGTCGTTTATAAGCCCGGTGGCGCTTCGCTTACCGGGCCTACAAATCCGCATTCAGGCTTAAATACTGAACGAAGAACCACACCCGCAAGTGCTGGTTGCGTTCGGGTTAGTCACCACAAAGCGTGACCCTTCCAGACCTTCGGTGTAATCCACTGAACCGCCGACCAAATACTGCAGGCTCATCGGGTCAACCACCAGCGCAACGCCCTGCTTCTCGATGGTCATATCACCATCGTTCACCTGATCGTCAAAAGTAAAACCGTACTGGAAGCCGCTGCAGCCGCCACCGGTAATATAGACACGCAGTTTCAGATCCGGATTGTCTTCGTCGGCAATCAGGGTTTTCACTTTGTTGGCTGCTGCTTCGGTAAATTCCAGCGGCACAGCTACGTCATCACTCATCTTATGCTCCCATGAATACTGCTATTGGGTAAAATTCACCCAATTCTTTTCGTCATTATCTAATACCCTGGTAATTCATTCAAGTATTCTGCGCGGCGGCCCGCTCCGCCTCTTGCTTTGCCAGGGTACGCGCGAGGATGGTGGAGTATAGCGGTTTCCCGCCCAGGAATTGGGCTAATAGTGTCGCCCCGAGACAGGTAATGATCATTGGCAAAATGAGCTGGTAATTATCTGTCATCTCCAGCACCAGCACGATACCGGTCAACGGTGCACGCAGAGACGCAGCCAGCAGTGCCCCCATGCCGGCCACCGCGAAGGTGCCAGCATCAAGATGATACGCCGGGAAGCCCACTTTGGCTGCCATACCAAACGCGGTGCCCAGCAGCGTACCAAGCGCCAGCATCGGGGCGAAAATCCCGCCGGGTGCACCGGAGGAGAAGCACAGAACCGTTGTGATAACCCGGGAGATAAACATAAACAGCAGCAGACCGACGCTGAAATTTCCCGCTGCGGCGATGGGGATCAGCCCGAAGCCGCCGCCTGCGGCATTCGGCTCAATAAAGCCGAGCACGCCGCACATCCCGCCCAGCAGGCCGCCCATCAGCACCCATTTCGTCGTATTGCCGCCATGAATACGCTGGAACATATCCTGAGCACGTAAGATGCAGGTGTTAAACAGCGGCCCCACCACGCCAAAAATCATGCCGAGGATCAGGTAAAGCCACAGGGTGTTGACCGGCGCGTTGGTCAGTTTACCCACCTCAATTACCGCCCCTTCGCCATTGAAGAGGCGGAAAACAATGCTCGACATAATAACGCCGGTAAACACGGCTTTAATGGAGATCAGGTTGTAGCGGAACTGCGCGCGCATCTCTTCGATGATGAACAATATGCCCGCCAGCGGTGCGTTAAACGCCGCTGAAAGACCCGCCGCCGCACCGGTGGCGAGCAGCGTATGGCGCGCTTCGGCGCTTCGCATCCGGAACAGATCGCCCACCATGCGTCCGACGTTGCCCCCCAGTTGTACCGTTGGCCCTTCCCGGCCCAGCACCATCCCCGCGCCCAGCGTCCCCATACCGCCGATGAATTTAACCGGGATCACGCGCCACCAGCGCACCGGGCGCAACTCTTCCAGTGCACCTTCAATTTCCGGGATGCCAGACCCGCCGGCCTCCTGGGCGAATTTACGCACCAGAAAATACCCCACCATGGCAAACAGCGCCGACAGTCCAAATGCCCCGACCCAGACCAGCCACCGGCTATCGGCAAAACCCGCGACGGTGCCCACTCGCCAGTTGAGTACGGCATTGACCGCTTTTTCAAACGCCACGCCAACCAAACCGGCGAGAGTCCCCACCACGGCTGCAGCCAGCAGGATCGCCAGCGGCGTTTTATCGCGATTGAGCAGCCGCCGAATACTGATCCGGTGCTGAGCGCGCGTAAACTGTTGTTCTTCAAAAGACGGAGAATCTGATTTCATGTCCTGTTCTTATTCGTCATACAAAAAGCCGAGGAGATTTTACCAGAGACATTCCCTCCGTCCCCTTAAAAATACTTAACAAATCTTAAAGCATTATCTGGCTAAAAATTTCATAACCTACTGCGAATCACTTAGAATAGTGTGCTTAATCATTTTATACGAACCAGGAACGACGCCATGAGCAAGTCTGAAAACCTCTACAGTGCAGCCCGGGAGCTTATTCCAGGTGGTGTGAACTCGCCTGTTCGCGCCTTTACCGGCGTGGGCGGTACGCCGCTGTTTATTGAACGTGCTGACGGCGCGTATCTGTATGATGTCGATGGCAAAGCCTATATCGATTATGTCGGTTCCTGGGGACCGATGGTGCTCGGGCACAACCACCCAGCCATTCGTAACGCGGTCATTGAAGCCGCTCAGCGTGGCCTGAGCTTCGGTGCGCCAACCGAAATGGAAGTGAAGATGGCGGAGCTGGTGACCGAACTGGTGCCGACCATGGACATGGTACGTATGGTGAACTCCGGTACCGAAGCGACCATGAGCGCGATCCGCCTGGCGCGCGGTTTTACCGGTCGCGATAAAATCATTAAATTCGAAGGCTGCTACCACGGCCACGCAGACTGTTTACTGGTGAAAGCAGGCTCCGGCGCGCTGACCCTCGGCCAGCCAAACTCGCCTGGCGTGCCGGCGGATTTCGCTAAGCATACCCTGACCTGTACCTATAACGATCTGAACACCGTTCGCGCGGCGTTCGAGCAGTATCCGCAGGAGATCGCCTGCATCATCGTTGAACCGGTAGCGGGCAACATGAACTGCATTCCACCGCAGCCGGACTTCCTGCCGGGCCTGCGCGCCCTGTGCGATGAGTTTGGTGCCTTGCTGATCATCGACGAAGTGATGACCGGCTTCCGCGTAGCGCTGGCGGGTGCCCAGTCTTATTATGGCGTTGAGCCGGACCTGACCTGCCTCGGCAAAATCATCGGCGGCGGCATGCCTGTTGGCGCATTCGGCGGCCGTAAGGATGTGATGGAAGCGCTGGCGCCAACGGGCCCGGTCTACCAGGCTGGTACCCTTTCCGGCAACCCGATTGCGATGGCAGCAGGCTTCGCCTGCCTGACCGAAGTGGCGCAACCAGGTATTCACGAAACCCTGACCGACCTGACGACTCAACTGGCTAACGGTCTGCTGGAAGCCGCAGAAGAGGCGGGTATCCCACTGGTGGTCAATCACGTCGGCGGCATGTTCGGGATTTTCTTCACCGATGCGCCAACCGTGACCTGCTATCAGGACGTCGTGAAGTGCGATGTTGAACGCTTCAAGCGCTTCTTCCACCTGATGCTGGAAGAAGGTGTGTACCTGGCGCCGTCGGCGTTTGAAGCGGGCTTTATGTCCGTGGCGCACAGCGAAGAAGATATCAATAACACCATCGACGCGGCGCGTAAGGTGTTTGCGAAGCTTTAAGGGAATTGCCGGGTGGCGCTAACGCTTACCCGGCCTACGATATTCTCCCTCTCCCCGTGGGAGAGGGCCGGGGTGAGGGCATCAGGCCGCACCTGACTACCGACTCTGCTTTCTCAACAGATAAATAAAATACGGCGCGCCTATAAAGGTCGACAGCAGTCCCGCCGGGATCTGGTAAGGGAACAGCACCATCCTTCCACACCAGTCCGCAAATACCAGAATGACTCCGCCCGTCAGGGCTGACATCACAATGTGCGGCATTGTCCGGCGGAACCCCATCATTCTGGCGATATGCGGTGCCATCAACCCGACGAAGCTCAGCGGGCCAATAGTCATGGTTGCCGTTGCCGTGAGGCACGCTGCCAGCAGGAGAAGTGCGACACGCGTAGGCGTCAGCGCCATGCCCACAGCCCGCGCCGTTTCGCCGCCGAGCGGCAGAATGGTCATCCAGCGACGACACAGCGGCACAATCGCCAGCAGCACAATCATTACGATCCCGGAATGCACAACCTGGCTGGCGGTCGCGTTGTAGGTTGAGCCAGAAATCCAGGTCAGAATCTTCGCCATTCGCGGATCGCCACTCGCCTGCAGCATCATCAACAGCATCGTAAAGGCCGTGCTGAGCGCCATCCCGGCCAGCAACATCCGGTGCGGGGAAAATCCGCCGCGGCCAGAGGCAATCAGAATAATCATCAGCGTCACCGCCGCACCGATACTCCCGGCAGGCATCAACCAGCCAAACGCGTTCCCTGGCACCAGGAACAGCATCAGCACCACGCCAAAGGCGGCACCGGAGCTGATCCCCAGCACTTCCGGGCTCGCCATCGGGTTACCGGTCAGACGCTGAATAATACAGCCAGCAACCGCCAGCATCACACCGGCAATAAGCGCGGAGAGGATCCGCGGCCAGCGCCATTGCAGTAATTCGTTGAGTAAATCACCCGTTGCCCAGTGCCAGCCTGCGGCATCGCGCCCAAACGCGAGTGCGGCAAACGAGGCGAGAAGCAAGACTCCCAGACCGGCAAGGCTAAACCACAGTACCGACTGACGTTCCGCGTAGACCTTATCGCCCGCGTCCATCGCAGGCGCGCTGATGCTGCGCAAACGCGGGAGCAACCACAGCAGCAGCGGCGCACCGATAAGCGCCGTTGCTGACCCGGTAGACACTTCCATCCAGACGCGGGCCAGCCAGAGAATGATCTGATCGGAAAGCCAGAGGATCAGCGCCCCGATCAACGGTGCGAGCAGCAGACGCGCCAGCAGCCGACGCGCCCCGAGCATTTTTGCCAGCAGCGGCGCAAAGAGACCGATAAAGCCGATAATGCCCACCGCGTTAACCAGCAGAGCGCTCAGCACAATCGCCAGCGTGAGCGCCGCCAGGCGTGCCAGCGACAGTGCCAGCCCCAGGTTACGCGCCACGCCATCATCCAGCCCCATGAGCGTCAGCGGACGCAGGAGCAGCAGCGTCAGCACGACTCCGCCCGCCAGCTGCGGCCACAGACGCTGCACAATGCTCCAGTCGGTCTGGGTGAGCGTGCCGGTGCTCCACAGGAACATACTTTGCAGCTGATCGTGATTGAACAGCACCAGCAGCTGGTTAATCGCACCGCAATAGAGGCTGACTACCAGCCCGGCAAGAATCAGCGTTACCGGAGAAAGGCGTTTTCCCCAGGCCACACCAAAGACCAGCGCCCCTACGACACACGCCCCCGCGAGGGCCGCAAACTGCGAGGTTAACGCGCCGGGCAATGCCCACAGCGTGGTGATCGTGATCCCAAGCTGCGCCCCGGTAGCGACGCCCAACGTGGTTGGCTCCGCCAGCGGGTTACGTAATACCTGCTGGAATAAGACGCCTACCAGGCCTAAACCGGCCCCGACCAAAAGGGAGATCGCCAGACGCGGCAGCAGGCTGTAGTGGAACAGCATCTGCTGAATATTGTCGATATCCGGCGAGACCAGCGCGGCTCCCCACTGCGCACGCGGTAACGCCGTCGAGAGATTGAACCCGGTGAATGACAGTGCAGCCAGAAAAAGCACGGACAGCAGTAAAACCGGGAAACGCGCGATACGGGTACTCATGCTTTACCTCCCAGCGCGTTATCCAGTACGCGGGCAAAATGCATGGCCGATAGCGTCGCGCCGTAGAACCACACAGCGGGCGCACGCTGGAAGCGCTTCTCGCGCACAAACGGCATCGCCTGCCAGAGCGGCGTCGCCATCAGCGTTTGCATTTCGCGCTCGTTGCCGTGGTCGAAACACAGCACATCCACATCACGAAACGCCGCCAGACGATCGATACCGACGGCGGTACTGCCCCAGAAGGTCATCTCCCCTTCCCACGCATTGCGAATGCCAAAGCTGTCCAGCACCTCCTGGAACAGACAGTTTTTACCGAATACCAGCATATGGCGGGCATCCAGCAGCGTCACCATCAGCAGCGGGCGATCGCCCCGCCCGGCAAAGCGCGGCTTCAGGACGTCAATCAGGGCATCGAATTCATCGAGATGCTTTTTGGCTTCCGTTTCACGGTTGAGGAAATGCGCCATCTCGTTGATCGAGTTTTTCGCCACGGTCAGCGGTTTTTTACCGTCGCTAAAGGAAAAACCGCGCCCTGGCGCAATACGTGCCATGGTCTCTTCTGACGGGCCATAGCCCGCAGACCAGAACAGGAATGACGGTTTCATTTGGGTAAGCAGTTCGAGGTTTGGCTCCGTACGCAGGCCGATGTCAATCACCGAGTCCGGCAGCTTCGGCTCGTTCACCCAGAGGTTATAGTTAGGGATGTCCGCCACGCCATAGGGCGTGACACCCAGCGCCATCATCAGCTCTACCGGCAGCCACTCCAGCGCCACAATGCGGTGAGGATCGACTGCGGCAGCACGCGCCGTCGTCATGTTAAACAGCAGAGGTGAGAGCGCCATTGCCGTCAACAGGCGACGACGGCTGATAAATGTGTTGTCCAGCATCAGTACACGAAGCTCACCGGTGCAGCCCCAGCCGGGTGAGGCAAGATACCCATTGGAATACCGTAAATGTGTTCCAGCGTTTCGCTGCGCATCAATTCTGACGGTGTTCCCTGCGCAATCATTTCGCCGCCGCGTAGCGCGACAAGATAATCGCAGTAGCGCGCCGCCATGTTGATATCGTGCAGGACCGCAATCACCGTCAGGCCACGCTGCTGGCTTAACCGGTGTACCAGCGCCAGCACGTCGACCTGATGGGCAATATCCAGCGCAGAGGTAGGTTCATCCAGTAGCAGGCAACGGCTGTCCTGAGCCACCAGCATTGCAATCCACGCCCGCTGACGCTCACCGCCAGACAGGCTATCCACCAGACGGTGCGCCAGCGGTTTTAGCCCAACCAGCGCAATCGCCTCTTCCACTTTCTCCCGGTCAGCCACGCCGAAGCGCCCAAGCGCCCCGTGCCACGGATAACGCCCAATCGCCACCAGCTCACGCACCGTCATCCCTTCCGCCTGCGGCAACTGCTGCGGCAGATAGGCCACTTTGCGCGCAAAGGCTTTGCTGCTCCAGCTCTCCAGTTGCTGTCCGTCCAGCAGGATATCCCCTTCAGACGGCGGCTGATGGCGTCCCAGCATCTTAAGGAGCGTGGATTTACCGGAACCGTTGTGACCAATCAGGCCCGTCACTTTACCGGCCGGGAACGTCAGAGAGAGCGGATACAGCAACGTGCGTCCGGGTACGCGAAAGGAGAGATGATTGAGCGTGAAGGTGGTGTCGGATTGCGTTTGATTATCCTGCATATCAGCCAACTTAAATAAAAAGGGCACGGCGAACCGTGCCCAAAGAGAGATTAGAAGCGGAAGGTCGCGGTGGCGACAACCTGACGTTCAGCACCCCAGAAGCAACCGTAGGTGTTAAAGCAGCTGGCAACATACTCGCGATCAAACAGGTTGTTCACGTGAAGTGCGACGTTCGAGCCTGCCATGCCCACGCGCGCCAGGTCGTATCTCACCAGCGCATCGACAACGGTGTAGCTGCCTACCGTGAAGGTGTTCGCCGGATCGCCTTTGCTGGAGCCGGTGTAACGCACGCCGGTACCCAGCGTCAGGCCGGACAGCGGGCCATCAAACAGCGTGTAATCTCCCCATACGGATGCCATGTGTTTAGGCACCTGAGCAGGCGTGTTGCCTTTGTAATTCGTATCGGTGGTGTATTCCGCATCGGTATAGGTGTAGGAACCGACAACGTTCACGCTTGCAGACAGCGCCGCTTTCGCTTCCAGCTCTACGCCACGCGCGCGGATTTCTCCTCCTTCAACCGAGGAGAACGAGCCAGCCGGGTCCGCCATCAGGTTGTTGGTTTTGGTCAGTTGGTACAACGCACCGGTGACAACGATCGGACGGTCATTCGGCACGTATTTCACGCCCGCTTCGTACTGCTTACCTTTAGACGGGGAGAACAGTTTGCCCTGAGCATCGGTCTGCGAAGCGGGCTCAAACGATTCGCTGTAGCTGAAGTACGGGGTTACGCCATTATCAAACAGGTAGTTAACACCACCACGCCAGGTGAACTGGGTATCATCACGTTTGGAGGTGGTATTCAACACGCGGTTATACGATTCCTGATCCGCCCAGTCATAACGGCCGCCCAGCGTAACCAGCACTTTATCCCACTGCGCCTGATCCTGAACGTACAGACCGGTCTGTTTCTGACGGTTGAGGATCTGATAAGGGCCGGAGGTCGCCGGATCTTTTGAACCGAAATCAAAATCGCTGTTCACCGGGTTGTAGAGATCCAGCAGCGGCACCGAGTCGTCATAGCCGAACCAGGAGTTAATGTCATTACGCATGCGCATAAAGTCAACGCCGGTCAGCAGGATGTGGTCCACCTCACCGGTAGCGAATTTGCTTTGCAACTGGGTATCAACGGTGAAGTTCTGCAGCTTTTCATTATCGACAACGTATTTACGCGCCAGATAATGGCCTTTGTCAGCAGGGGCTAACGCGGCGCACTGTTTGTTGCCTGCATTCGCCGGATCGGTACAGACGCCATAGCCGTAAACACTGTTTTGTGAGGTTTTATTCTCAGCAAAGCGCAGGTTCTGGCGTACGGTAAAGGTATCGTTGAATTCGTGATCGAAGCTGTATCCCACCATTTTCTGGTTGCGGGAATAGGTATTGTTCTTCGCGCCTTCATTGAAGTTCGTCGGCAGACGATCGCCGTTCGGCAGCGGATCAACCGTCCCCTCTTTTGGCAGCCAGCCGTAGTAGCCGGTTTCAGGCTCGTTCTGGAAGTAAGAGAGGAACGTGAAGGTAGTCTTATCATCCGGACGCCAGGAGAACGATGGCGCGATGGCGTAACGCTGCTCTTCCGCACGCTCCTGCTGAGCGTTATTAGAACGCGCAACACCCGTTAAGCGGTAAGAGTATACGCCGTCGTCGTCGATGGCATCGCTGAAGTCAAACCCGGTCTGGAACAGGCTGTCCGTACCGACTTTGAACTGGATTTCTTTCAGCGGCTCGGTGGTTGGGCGCTTGCTTACCATGTTCAGCAAACCGCCAGGGCTGCTTTTGCCGTACAGAACGGAAACCGGACCGCGCATGATCTCGGCGCGTTCCAGCATGTAAGGGTCGATTACCGCGTCGTTATAGAAGTTGCCCTGCATCTTCATGCCGTCGAGGTAGTTATTCTGGCTCTGGCCGTCGGCCGCAAAGCCGCGAATCACCAGATAGTCATAGGTATTCGACGCACCACGGGTGCCAACCGCCACGCCCGGCGTATAGCTCAGGGCTTCTTTTACCGAACGCGGCTGGTGCAGCGCCATCTCTTCGGCGGTGACGACTGAAATAGACTGCGGCACCTTCTGAATTGGCGTATCGGTTTTCGTGCCGGTCGCGGATTGTCTTGCCGCGATAGTTGCCGCCGGTCCCCAGGCACTTTCCTGTGCCGCAGGCGCTGCGGTTACCGTAATGGTTTCTTCTTTTTTCGGGGTTTCGGCAGCATGTGCATAAGCCGACATGCCGGCAACCGCTGTGGCTACGACGACCGCGACTTTTCGCAGCGACGTGTTGATTGGCTGAGCAGTATTGGAAAGCGCCATGTTGTATCTCTGATGGAAAGGTTAATGATAACGTAAACGAGAATTATTATTATGAGCGCAAGAATAATAGGCGAAACGCCGGTTGCATAGCAAGCAATAAGCGGCCCTACGAGAATTGAGGGATTAAGAATTAACCAGATGAAAACAGGGGGTTAATGATGTTAGCGAAAGGATCGCCAAAACCCGCCGGAGCGGGCGGGAAGCATTAGCGGTAAAACAGCTCGAACGTGGCGACCGCCTCGACTTTTCCGGGTTTGACCTCCCCCGTTTTTACGTAGCGGGCCTTCAGGGGGATCTCTGCGGGCACCTTGTCCTGCGTAGCGGATATCGCAGTATAGGTCTGGTCAAACTGAAGGACGGTATCGTTGCTGTCGAGAATTTGAATCCCCAACCCTTGTGCGGCAGCATCACCGGATGCAATGCCCAAAATCGAGCCGTTGGTCACCCCCGTCGACCCCGTGCGGGTGAACTGATAGTCAATCTTTGTTCCCGCCGCGCAGTCGTTTATAGCGATCTTAAAGCTCCCATCAGTCAGTATCTCTGAGTATTGCCCGTCAAAATCCTGAGAATTGACCGTTTTGAGAGGAACAAAGATGTTCCGGTCAACCAGGTTACAGGTATTGGTCGTAATATGGACGCTGGTGGGCGAAAAACGTATTTCTCCCACTACAGCACCGCCGAGCGTATCCTGCGCGGTCAGGCGCGAGGTATCCAGCATCCCGTCCTGTACCTGGCCGATGACCACCAGCTGGGCGGCGGCCCGAAAGACGTGGGTGCCATCAGACCCGCCATGTTTGTAGCCATAATACTGCCAGGGACGAATGAGGTCCTCCTCTATATAGTCGGGCAACCGTTCGCTTGACGCCGCCGCACGGATTCCAATCCCCGGCACGTTGGTTTTATAGACTCCCGGCAGAACGTCCTCACGCGCGTCGGCATCCGTCAGGGTCAAATAGCCGCGCCGGATTTGCGCGTCAGCTCCGCCACAGTGCACCGTAATTTCATTGGATTCGACGGCATTGTCATAAATTACGGTCCCCACAGGGGTATCGGGATCGAGCATAAAGACCGCTGGAAGCTGAAAGGTAACAATGCCGCCAGATCCATCCCCGCCGCTGAAAGTACATTGAGCAAATGCCGGATGTACCCGCGCGGCGGCGACCAGCAGTACGGCAGAGATAACGGTTCTCACCAGAATAGTCACGCGCATTTTCTCTCCAGCCTCATTGGCAATTGACCGCGGTATTAATGATTCCCTCGCCATTGTCATCGGGTAAATCGATGACGCCATGACACTGTTCGTCGCCCGCCTCTCCCCACTGCGCGCTGAACGATGTGTGTCCGTTAAGCCCTGAGAGGTAGACCTCGCCATCATCCCCGACAATCGCGGTGGTGTTATCAAGCGCCACGATGGCACCAAACGGCACTGGTTTACCCTGATGACGCAGCGTGACCAGCGCGCGGCGCCCAACGCGGGCCTCGAAGTTCGCCAGTATCGCCGCGCCTTTTGTCGGCACGAGATCTAACGTTGCCCCGTCAATATCAATATCGCTGCGTTCCTGCGTGTTTACCGTGAGGGTGTTGTGTCGGTAAGCGGTAAGCGACGGCACGATGGCATTACCAAACGCATCGGTATAAATGCCGCGGCCGCTCTGAACGTTGACATCCTCTCCGTCGTTGATGTGTACAATCGCGAAAGCGTCCCGCACGGGCTGCCCCAGCGTAACGCCCTGACCGTGAGCCACGATGGATCCCTGAGCGTTATAGTTCCACTGGCGGTTATCCCCGCCGTAGCTGTACCCCATGCCAACTTCGCCGGACGAGCCGCGATAGCGCCCGGATACGCTGCCGCCATAGCCCGTATCTTTGTTGGCGTAGGTCTGCTGGAGGTTATAGCTCAGCTTGTTATCCTCAAGCGCGGTCCCCCCGATCCCCACCTGGTGCGAGACATACCCGCCGCTTGCGGTATTTACGCTGTAGTTTGCCCACGCGTTAGAGAGCCAGTGCGATAACGGGATATTGACGTTCAGCGCCAGTTGCCGATCGGAATCGGCATCTGGCGTGCGGGTCAGGTTGTAGCTTATCGACCAGGTAATATCCCGCCAGCTGGAGCTCAGCCCGGCGCTGACGCTGCGCTCGTGGCCGTCCATATCCCAGTAATCCTGCTGATAGCCGTTAAGATACGCCGAGCCCCAGTCAGAAAGCCGCTGGGAAAGGTTTACCTGCATGCGGCTTCGGCGGTTGTTGGTTCTGCGATAGGTATAAATGCCGTCATCAATCTCGCTGTCGCGCTGATCGATAGCCTCCTGAAAGGTATAAAACCCGGAGGTGGAATAGCGGTAGCTGGCAAGCGTGACGGTGGTATCTGTGTCGGGAATATCTTTTGAATACTGCGCTCGCCATGAGAGTCCATTTGCGTCATCACGTCCGTCATCAAAGGCGGTTCTCGCGGTGGTGATATCCACCGAGGCTGAGCCCAGGTGACCCAAATCCGCGCCAACCCCCAGCAATAGTGCATGATACATCGACGCCCCCTGAGCGCCGGTGTAGGCCGTCACGCCATACGGCAGGCCATAAATAGCCGTACCTTGCACAAAGGTGGGCTCATCTTCCCCTTCATTGCCGCGATAACGCCCGGCCGCCAGCGAATACTTAAACCCGCCCTCACGCTGGAGGACCGGCACCGACGCGCTGGCCTGTATGAAGCTATGCTCCGAGCCATCCGCCTCTTCAACGGTGACTTCCAGATCCGCGCCGGAGGCGACCTGGCTTAAATCACGGATCTCAAATGGCCCCGGCGAGACGTTGGTTTGATAAAGGGTGTAGCCGTTTTGCTTAATGGTGACTTTTGCATCGCTGTTGGCAATCCCCCTCACGACTGGCGCAAACCCCTGCTGGCTGACCGGTAGCATCGCCGTATCCGTTTCCAGCGTCAGGCCGGTCATCTGCATGCTGTCGAACAGCTCGCTGTTGGTGTACGTCTGGCCCAGTTCAAGCTGGCTTTTCAGCGCTTTGATATCGCGCTGCAGGGTGGTGGCGATGGCTTCCCAGCCCGAAGAGTCACTCCAGGTACTGTTGTTGCGCAGCCGCCACGCGCCCAGATTAAGACCCGACGTCAGGCCAAGCCAGGTTGATGAGGTTTGACCCGTGCTGTAGTGCTGCTGAGAACCGCTGAGCTGATAGCTTGTCCAGGCCGCCGGAGCACCGTCATCCCAGAATTTCGGGTTAATGGCGCCCGCAGCCGCGCGGTTGCGGTAGGCCTGGGGAATGACCAGCGTCAGGGTCTGGTTATCCTGATTGTAATCGTAGCGAGCATGTTCGATAAAATGGGAGATATCCCGAATGCAGGCCGCATCGTCCATATCTTTGAGATCCGGCACCGCGTCGACGTTCACGCCGAATTCACGCAGATCCGCTTTGGTCAGCTCCGGCAGAAGCTGCTGCTTATCGTCAGAAAGCACATAGGTGACCTCGCGTTTATCCACGACGTCCCGATCCCACATGATGGTGGTCAGATAGCGCCCTGCCAGCAAGCCGTTATCATTAATGAAGTTTTTGAGCGTAGCGGTATTTTCCAGCGGCGTATCCAGCTCAAGGATCCGCAGGTTGAATTCGTCATCAGCCCACGCAGGCGGGATCGCGACGAACAGCGCGAGCACGATCCCGGACCATACCTGTTTTTGGCGAAAGGGAGAGGACATAGCATTCCAACACGATCCCGTTAAAGGGCCTGCTTGCGCTGAGGGGTTTGCGCCCCAAAATCATTGATTGCCGTCCAGGTCACCGCACCCGTCGCCCCTTTTGGCAACGCAAAATGCTGCTCGCTAAACGGTGCAACCATCATCGAAATAGCCCCCGGCGTGGTTTCGGTCTCTTTCACCGGTACGCTTTTCCCGCCCACGGCCAGCTCGCCAAAGGAGACGTAAAACGGTGTGGGGTTGTTGGCAATAAGCGTGTCGCCCTGACGACGGAACGTGATTTTTTCATCCGCCACCAGCGCATCGGCCTCTTTTAACTGAGACGGGCGCCAGAAAAGCTTCAGCCGCGTTTTCATCGCGAACTGCAGGGTATTTTTCTCTTTCAGCTCAGGCGACAGCGCGGAGACCGATTTCACATTCGCCAGGAACAGCGATTCACGGTCTGATGGCAGGCTTTTTTTATCGCCAGTAAAAATAACGTGTAAAAGGGTTTGACGATTTTCCTGCAGCTTATAAACAGGAGGGGTAATAACGAAGGGCGCTTTTGCATTATTGACATAGCTGACCCAGCTTTGTACCAGATAACGCGTATGGGGATCTTTATTTTTAAGGGCTATTTGTACTTCAGCTTTATTTGATGGATAAATAATACGAGTACCACCCAGAACCACGCTGGCCTGCGCTGACAGACAAGAAATAATTAAACAACCACATAACAATTTAAATAAAGTCTTCATACAACGTTCCAAAAGGCAGCCATAAAGGCTGCCAGTAATGACTTAGCGATAGACAACCTCGAAAGTTGCCGAAGAAGAATAGCGGCCTGCGGTGGGTGCAGTATCACCAATCTGAATCACCTTCGCGATGTAGTTAAAGACTGACGCATTTGTTCCCGTCGCATCGTTAGCCACATCCGTTCCCGTCGAAGGCAGGGAGCCATCAAATACCACATCGTCTTTCGTGCCGTTTTCATTGCTGACGATGATGCCAACGTTGGTGGCATTACCGGCGCCGCTGAGGTCGTTCTTCAGACGTTTATGCGCGGCATCCGTTGTCGTTCCGCTGAATTTGAGGTTGAGTTTGGCAACCAGCGGGTCACATTTTTTCACTTCAATATTAAACGTTTTGCTGGTGCCCACTGCGCCATCAGTGCCAAAGTCCGACGCATAGGTATCGGGGAACGTGACGGTTGACGAGGTCGTACCGGAGCCATCAACATTAATTTCACAGGTGTCGGCCACCACTTTCCCGGCAAAGTTCACCGTGCCAGAATCGTTTCCGGCAAATGCTGGCAGAGACAGCGCTGCCATTATGCTTGCAGCCAAAAATGAAGAAAGAACATACTTACTCATAATCATATCCTTATATATATCGATGCAGTCATCCATTCCCGCCCCAATACTGTGCGTCAGAATGTTATTTAAGCGCTCATATCACTCATACAGGGGTAATTAACCCAGCCATGTTTCAGGAAAGCCTGTGATTCCTTGAGGCGATTAAATCAGATCATTCTTACCAGTGTCCAGATAGCCTAAAAACCTCCTGCACATAATGGCGCACAAGACTATGTTTTAAATAAAAAATAATGAATCTTAGGAATTCTTAATTTTGAATTAACTTTTTTTAAAGGATTGCGGACTGTAAACAATAAAAAAGGCCGCTTTAAAATAAAGCGGCCTTTTATTCAGGGAATTAATTAATTCCCGCCAAACATGTCCTTAATCCAGCCGGCTACGCCATCGCTGTCTTTCTTCTCATTCTGCTGCTGCGGCTGTTGTTGCTGCGGCTGCTGAGGCTGAGAAGATTGATCGAACGGGTTGCCCGTTGGCTGTTCAGGCTGGCTCTGCTGGCAGAGGGAGTCCGGATTGGTGGTCCAGACCGGCAGGGTACGCATCCCACCGCCGCAAACAAAGTTACCGGAACCGTCCACGCCCATATCGACGATATCTTCCGGCGCAACCAGGTTCAGCGGCACCGGAGACTGATTCGCCAGATAGCGCTGGTAAATCGACATCGCCCCGCTTGCACCGTACAGCTTGGTTGGCTGGTTGTTATCACGGCCTACCCAGGTGATCACCACTTCACGGCCATCAATACCGGCAAACCAGGTATCGACGTTGTTGTTGGTGGTCCCGGTTTTACCCGCCAGATGCAGACCCGGATATTTCGCCCCCAGCTGACGGCCAGTACCCCGCTGCACAACCTGCTGCATGGTCCACAGCGTCATATAGGCCGCCTGCGCAGGCACCGCACGTTCTGCCTGTGGGAAGCTCTGATACAGCACGGAGCCATCCTCGGCAATCACCGAGCGCAGGGCCGAAAGCGGCGCACGGTTACCGCCGCTGGCAATGGTCTGGAACGCCTGTGCCACTTCGATCGGCGTCAGGTTAAGTGCCCCCAGAATCATCGCCGGAACCGGATGCAGCTGATCTTTCGACACGCCCAGTTTCTGCCAGGTGTCGACAATCGCAGGCAGGCCCAGCGCCATACCGAGGTTAACCGTGGGGACGTTCATGGAACGGGTCAACGCATCCACCAGCATAACCTGGCCGCTGAACTGTTTATCATCGTTCTGCGGGGACCAGACCTGACCGTTAGGCTGACGCAGTGAGATTGGCGCATCGGCAATCCAGGTGTTCAGACGATACAGATTCGGCTGACTCAGGGCGGTGAGATAGGTCGCCGGTTTTGCCAGAGAACCAATCGAACGACGCGCCTGCATGGCACGGTTATAGCCCGCATACTGCGGCTCGGCACCGCCCACCATCGCGCGTACTTCGCCGGTGTTGCGGTCAACCACCACCATGGCGGTTTCCAGATCGCTCAGCTTGCGCTGTTTCTTCAGTGCCGGAATACCTTCCACCGCGGCTTTTTCTGCTGCATCCTGGGCCACGGAGTCAAAGGTGGTGAAAATCTTCACGCCGGAGAGATCTTTGACCTTATCACCGAGCTTGCTTTGCAGCTCCTGACGCACCATTTGCATAAACGCAGGCTGAGGAGAGATCACCCCACCGCGCGGCTGCACGCCAAGCGGACGCGCGCTCAGCATGTCGTACAGTTCCTGATCGATCACCTGCTGTTGTTGCAGCAGACGCAGGACCAGGTTACGACGCTCCAGCGCCAGTTTCGGGTTACGCCACGGGTTGTAGATGGACGCCCCTTTCACCATGCCCACCAGCAATGCCTGCTGGTCCAGGCTCAGCTCTTCCACCGGGCGGCCAAAGTAGTACAGGCTTGCCAGCGGGAAGCCGCGGATTTCGTTATCGCCGCTCTGACCGAGGTAAACCTCGTTCATGTACAGCTCAAGAATACGATCCTTGCTGTAACGCGCATCCATCAGCACGGCCATGTACGCTTCGTTGGCTTTACGCCAATAAGAGCGTTCGCTGGAGAGGAACAGGTTCTTCACCAGCTGCTGAGTCAGCGTACTCGCCCCCTGCACGGTACGACCCGCGGTCAGGTTCGCCAGTACCGCACGGCCGATAGAGTAAAGGCTGATGCCGTCGTGCTCGTAGAAGTGACGGTCCTCGGTTGCCAGCAGCGTATCCACCAGCAGATCCGGGAAGCCGTTACGCGCCACAAACAGGCGCTGCTCGCCGTTTGCCGACGAGAGCATGGTGATCAGACGCGGATCGAGACGGAAGAAACCGAACTGACGGTTGTTATCCATGTTCTCGATGGTATCCAGACGATCGCCGTCAAAGGTCAGACGCGCGCGCACCTGCCCCTCTTTGCTGTCCGGGAAGTCGAACGGACGGCGGATCATCTCAATGCTTTTCGCCTGAACGGTAAATTCGCCAGGGCGCGTCATCTTCGACACCTGACGATACTGGGTCGCTTCCAGCAGTTTCACCATCTCGTTCTTACTGATGGACATATCTGGCTCAAGGTTCACCATACGGCCATACACTGCCGCAGGTAACTGCCAGACTTTACCGTCGATACGGCTGCGGATCTTCTGATCCAGATAAACGCCGTAAATCGCCATCAGCACAACAAAAACAATGAACAGCTTCAGCAGCAGCCAGAACCAGCCGCGTTTGCCCCGAGGCTTGCGCCCTTTGCCTTTTCCTTTACGCGGCATCGGTTCTTCATCCTCATAATCGTCTTCATAGTCATCGTCATAGTCCTCATCTCTGAGGCGACGACGGCTTACCTTTTCTTTCGCCGGACGCGTGGGTTTTCCCTTACGTCCTATTGGCTCGCGGTCATTCCCCGCCATGCTTTTTCTCCGCAACGTTCAGGCGCAAAGGCCCGATTCTCATTTCTTCCACTGACCTGTGAAAGAAGAAATCTCTCAAAATAAACAGCAAGACTTTCCTTGCAGGAAAGTCTTTAGTGTTTTCTCCCTCTCCCCATGGGAGAGGGCCGGGGTGAGGGCATCAGGCCGCACAATCCAGCCCGCACAATCCAGCCCGCACTCCCCTCTTCCCCTGATTCACGAATACTTCTTCGTCCGCCGTGTCGGTGCCGTGTTCGCCGGATCGTCCGGCCAGACGTGTTTGGGATAGCGCCCTTTCATCTCTTTCTGCACGTCCCGGTAACTTCCCGCCCAGAACGCGCCCAGATCGCGGGTGATCTGCAGCGGACGCTGCGCAGGCGACAGCAGCTCAAGCACCAACGGCACACGCCCTTCTGCGATAGACGGTGTGGTGGCTTCACCAAACATCTCCTGCATCCGTACCGCCAGCGCCGGAGGATTATCCTCATGATAACGAATGGCAATCCGGCTCCCGGTGGGCACAGTGTAATGCCCAGGCAGCTCACTATCCAGACGTTGACGTAATGACCAGTCCAGTAAATTCTGTAACGCGGTCTTAACATCAAGCGCCTTGAGCGCACGCAAGGAGTGTACGCCGCTCATTTGCGGCAGTAGCCAGTGCTCAAGCGTAGCCAGCAGCGTCTCATCATCCACCGCTGGCCAGCCGTGTTCCGGCAGCCACTTCGCGGCGCAGTGCAGGCGTATACGATACTGTTCAGCTTCCGGCGTCCAGTTCAGTACGCTCAGCCCTTTTTCCCGGATGCCGTTCAGCATCGCCTGGTGTAACTCTTCTTCTGACGGCTTCGCCAGCGGTTTCGTCCCGAGCGTCAGTTTGCCAATCTGACTGCGGCGAAACGCCTTTAGCGTGCCCTGAGTCTCATCCCATTCCACGATATCGGACTGCTGCAGCAGCTGCGGACAAGCGCGGGTCAGGGCATCAATGTCTACGGCAAACGCCTGTAAAATACGTGCGTCAGGAGAGTGGCTCCCCTGAAGCAAAAGCGGGGCAATCAGCCATTCGTGACGCGTTAACGCATCATCGCTGTCCAGCATCGCCCCCATGCCGTTTGCCAGCTGATAGCGCCCGTCCAGCCCGCGGCGGCGGGCAATTCTGTCCGGGAAGGCCTCTGACAGCAGGGAGGCAATTTTATCGCTGTCAGGTGAACCGCCCCGGCTATTCAGGCGTTTGGCCAGCTGCTGCGCCCGCTGCTGCCAGTTCCCCTGATTACGCGAAAATGCCTGTCCCAGATCGCTACTGCCACTGCGCGGCGGCTCCTCAAGGATAGCCGCCAGCCTGGCCGCCGTGGCAATTTCATCGTTCCCCTGCGCGGCCACCAGCATAGCAGTCAGACGCGGATCGTTACCCAGCGCCGCCATTTTCTGCCCGCGCGCCGTCAGACGCTCGCCTTCCAGCGCGCCAAGCTGAGTCAGCAGGCTGCGCGCCGCCGTGAGGTTAACCGCTGGCGGAGGGTTGAGCCATGTGAGCTGGGCAGGGTCAGGACAGCCCCATTGCAGGAGATCCATCACCAGGCCAGACAAATCACTTTGTAAAATTTCTGGCGTGCTTTGCTGTGCGGCACGCTCAGCTTGCTCCGCGCTGGTCAAATGCAGACAAATGCCCGGCGCAAGACGCCCGGCACGGCCCGCACGCTGGATCATCGATGCCTGGCTGATGCGCTGCGTGAGCAGCTTAGTCAGCCCGGTGCGCGGGTCAAAACTGGCCACCCTCTCCTGGGCGCTATCCACCACCAGGCGAATGCCTTCGATGGTCAAACTGGTTTCCGCGATATTGGTCGCCAGCACCACTTTGCGCTGCCCCGCCGGGGCGGGAAGGATCGCTTTACGCTGATCGGCCAGTGACAGCGCGCCATAGAGCGGACACAGAATAATGTCGCTACTCACCCGTGATACCAGTTGCTCCTGTACGCGCTGGATTTCTCCCACACCGGGTAAAAATAGCAGCAGCGACCCCGGCTCCTGACGAAGCAGTTCAGCCGTGGCGACAGCCACCGCTTCGTCAAAACGCTGATGGGCAGGTAGCGGCTGATAGCGCCGCTCCACCGGGAATGCACGACCTTCGGAGGCAATCACTGGGGCATCAGGCAGCGTCTGCTGCAGCCGCGCGTTATCCAGCGTCGCCGACATAATGAGCAGCCGGAGGTCGTCGCGCAGCCCCTGCTGGACGTCCAGCAACAGCGCCAGGGCCAGATCCGCCTGCAGGCTGCGTTCGTGGAATTCATCCAGGATCACCAGCCCCACGCCGGTCAGTTCCGGATCGTTTTGCAGCATGCGGGTGAGAATGCCCTCGGTAACCACTTCAAGGCGCGTGGACGGGCCAACGCAGGTTTCGGCACGCATCCGATAACCTACCGTTTCGCCCGGTTTTTCGTTCAGCAGTTCCGCCAGTCGCTGCGCCACGTTGCGTGCGGCGAGCCTGCGCGGCTCCAGCAGGATGATTTTTCCGGCAATCTTCCCTTCCTTGAGGATCTGTAGCGGCAGCCAGGTGGATTTGCCCGCCCCCGTAGGCGCGTTAAGCAAAACCTGCGGGGCGTGGTGTAAGGCAGCAAGAAGCTCGGGAAGGACGACGGCGACCGGCAATGAGGACACTAACAGCTCCAGAGGGTTAACATTAGTCGGCGTACATTGTAGCATCGGCGCATATCATTACCGAGTCCCCCGTATGTCTGAGTCAAAACGACTGTTTTTTGCCATTGAGCTGCCCGCCCCTGTTCAGCGGCAAATCGTTCGCTGGCGCGCTGAACATTTTCCACCGGAAGCAGGTCGGCCCGTTTCAGCCGCGAACCTGCATCTGACGCTGGCATTCCTGGGCGACGTGAGTGCCGGGAAACAGCGGGCGTTAGCCGCCATGGCCGGGCGGATTTCTCAGCCGCCGTTTACGCTGCACCTCGACGATGCAGGACAATGGCTACGTTCGCGCGTGGTCTGGCTGGGCACGCGCCAGCCACCGCGCGGATTATTGCAGCTGGCAAATATGCTGCGCGCGCAGGCGGCGCGCAGCGGCTGTTATCAGAGCCCGCAGCCATTTCATCCGCATATCACGCTGCTGCGCGATGCCGGTCAGGCCGTTGCCCTCCCGGCCCCGGGTTTTCACTGGGCTTTCCCGGTCAATGCATTCGCGCTTTATGAATCTGTCTTTGCTCAAGGACGCACACGCTATACGCCGCTACAGCGCTGGACGCTGGGCGACACGATGAAGGAATCCTGATGAAGTTTAGCCCTGCACTCCAGCCCGCCACGCTGATCCAACGCTACAAACGCTTCCTCGCCGACGTGGTGACAACTGAGGGGGAAACGCTCACTCTGCACTGCCCCAACACCGGAGCCATGACCGGTTGCGCCACGCCGGGTGACACGGTCTGGTATTCCACTTCAGAAAATACTAAACGCAAATATCCCCATACCTGGGAAATAACTGAGACACAAAGTGGGGCATTTATTTGCGTTAATACCCTGCGCGCCAATCAACTGGTTAAGGAAGCGCTGACCCATGGCACTATTCCCGAACTGGTGGGTTATGGTACGCATAAAAGTGAAGTGAAATATGGCGATGAAAGCAGCAGAATTGACTTCATGTTACAGGCGGAAGACAGGCCGGAGTGCTATATTGAAGTAAAATCAGTGACGTTAGCGGAACAGGAAAATGGCTACTTCCCGGATGCGGTTACGCTACGTGGACAGAAGCACCTGCGGGAGCTAATGAGTGTTGCGGCGGCGGGCAAACGCGCCGTACTGCTGTTTGCGGTACTGCATTCAGCCATCGAACGGTTCTCACCTGCCCGCCATATTGACCCTAAATACGCGCAATTGTTGAATGAGGCACAAAAGCAGGGGGTAGAGGTTTTCGCTTATAAGGCGGAACTTTCTGCCGATAATATGACTCTGAGATCCTCTCTTCCCATTGTCTTATAAGGGATTAGACGATTGATGATTATGTGTTCTGGCCGCGTGCGCAAATACGCTTTTCCTCACAGGCTTGTCAAGTGTTACGTTTAGATAATTGCCATACGGAAAAGCATCTGCTATTTATAGCGACCTGATTTTTCCCCCAACACGGGGATCGATAGTGCGTGTTAAGGAGAAGCAACATGCAAGAAGGGCAAAACCGTAAAACATCGTCCCTGAGTATTCTCGCCATCGCTGGGGTGGAGCCGTATCAAGAGAAACCGGGCGAAGAGTATATGAACGAAGCCCAGCTGTCGCACTTCAAGCGTATTCTTGAAGCATGGCGTAATCAACTCAGGGATGAAGTCGATCGCACCGTTACGCATATGCAGGATGAAGCTGCAAACTTCCCGGATCCGGTAGACCGTGCCGCTCAGGAAGAAGAGTTCAGCCTCGAACTGCGTAACCGTGACCGCGAACGCAAACTGATCAAAAAGATCGAGAAAACGCTGAAAAAAGTCGAAGACGAAGATTTTGGCTACTGCGAATCGTGCGGTGTTGAAATCGGTATTCGTCGCCTGGAAGCGCGTCCAACCGCCGATCTGTGCATCGACTGTAAAACGCTGGCCGAAATCCGCGAAAAACAGATGGCCGGTTAATACCAGCGCTGTTTACCCACTCCAAAGGCGGGAGTCTCTCCCGCCTTGTTAACGTTGATATGTCTGAATCACACTATATCGGGCGCTTCGCGCCATCTCCCTCCGGTGAATTACACTTCGGCTCATTAATTGCCGCGCTCGGCAGCTACCTGCAGGCTCGCGCCAGCCAAGGCAAATGGCTCGTCCGCATAGAAGATATTGACCCGCCGCGTGAAGTTCCCGGTGCTGCAGAGACCATACTGCGTCAGCTGGAACATTACGGCCTGCACTGGGACGGCGAGGTTCTCTGGCAATCAAAACGCCACGAGGCGTATCGGGAGCGTCTGGCCTGGCTCGCTGAGCAAGGGCTTTCCTACAACTGCACCTGCACCCGCGCGCGTATCCAGAGCGTTGGCGGCGTCTATGACGGGCACTGCCGTACGCTCAATCATCCCCCGGAGAACGCCGCCGTGCGCCTGCTGCAACGTGCGCCCGTCACCCGTTTCCACGATCTGCTCTCAGGAGAGATCCGTGCCGATGAACGTCTGGCGCGCGAAGATTTTATTATTCACCGTCGTGATGGTCTGTTTGCTTATAACCTGGCCGTTGTCGTCGACGACCATTTCCAGGGCGTCACGGAAATTGTGCGCGGGGCAGACCTGGTCGAACCTACCGTGCGGCAAATATCGCTGTATCAGCAGTTTGGCTGGAAGGTACCGGGTTATCTTCATCTGCCGCTGGCGGTCAATGCGCAGGGCATTAAACTGTCCAAGCAAAACCACGCCCCAGCCCTGCCAGACGGCGATCCGCGTCCTGTTTTGATCGACGCGCTGCGATTTCTCAACCAAAATGTAACCCACGAATGGCAGGATCTGCGTATTGACGAACTGCTGAAAATGGCCATCGCGCAATGGACGCTCACGGCGGTGCCAAAAATCCAGCATTCTCAAATGCGTTGCGCTGAGCTATGATTAGCCGCTTTTTTCATAACAAAACACACTACGAGGTGTACCATTTTTACCCGAGTCGCTAATTTTTGCCGTAAAGTGCTAAGCCGCGAAGAGAGCATGGCGAACGATGCTATTGCACAGCCACACATGTCGGTTATTCCGCGTGAGCAGCACACTATTTCCCGCAAAGATATCAGTGAAAATGCCCTCAAGGTGCTCTATCGTCTGAATAAAGCGGGCTACGAGGCCTATCTCGTTGGCGGTGGGGTGCGTGATTTACTGCTGGGCAAAAAACCAAAAGATTTCGACGTGACGACCAGCGCCACGCCTGAGCAGGTGCGCAAGTTATTCCGTAACTGTCGTCTTGTTGGCCGCCGTTTCCGTCTTGCTCACGTCATGTTTGGGCCAGAAATTATCGAAGTGGCGACCTTCCGCGGCCACCACGAAGCGGGCGCATCCGATCGCACGACCTCCCAGCGCGGCCAGAACGGTATGTTGCTGCGTGACAATATTTTCGGTTCTATCGAAGAAGATGCCCAGCGCCGCGACTTCACCATCAACAGCCTCTATTACAGCGTGGCGGATTTCACCGTGCGTGATTACGTGGGCGGTATGCAGGACCTGAAAGAGGGCCTGATCCGCCTGATCGGCACGCCAGAAACGCGTTATCGCGAAGATCCTGTGCGTATGCTGCGCGCCGTGCGTTTCGCCGCCAAGCTCAACATGCGCATCAGCCCGGAGACGGCAGAGCCGATCCCGCGTCTGGCGACGCTGATCAACGACGTGCCGCCTGCCCGCCTGTTTGAAGAAGCGCTGAAGCTATTGCAGGCCGGCTACGGGTTTGAAACCTACAAGCTGCTGCGCGAATACAACCTGTTCCAGCCGCTGTTCCCGACCATTACGCGCTACTTCACCGAAAACGGTGACAGCCCGATGGAGCGCATGATTGCGCAGGTGCTGAAAAATACCGACACCCGCATCCAGAATGACATGCGCGTGAACCCGGCATTCCTGTTTGCGGCGATGTTCTGGTATCCCCTGCTGGAAACCGCGCAAAGAATTACTCAGGAGAGCGGCCTGGCCTATTACGATGCCTTCGCGCTGGCCGCAAACGACGTGCTGGACGAAGGGTGCCGTACGCTGGCGATCCCGAAACGTATTACCACGCTGGTGCGCGACATCTGGCAGCTTCAGCTGCGCATGTCCCGCCGCCAGGGTAAACGCGCCTGGAAACTGATGGAACATCCAAAGTTCCGCGCCGCGTTCGATCTGCTGTCCCTGCGTGCGGAAATTGAACGCAGTCAGGAGCTGCAGCGTCTGGCCCAGTGGTGGGCTGAATTCCAGGTTTCCGCTCCGCCGGAACAGAAGGATATGCTGACCGGGCTGGATGAAGAGCCCGCACCGCGTCGCCGTCATCGTCGTCCGCGCAAACGTGCGCCGCGTCGTGAAGGGTCAGCATGACACTCGCCTGTATCGCCATCGGCAGTAACTTAGCCTCTCCGCTGGAGCAGGTTAACGCTGCCGTAAAGGCGCTGGGCGAGATTCCGCAAAGCCGGATCGTCGCCGTCTCGTCGCTTTATCGTACCCCGCCGCTCGGCCCACAGGATCAGCCTGATTATCTGAACGCTGCCGTGTTGCTGGAAACAGCCCTTGATGCAGAAGCGCTGCTGGATAACACCCAGCGCATTGAGCTCCAGCAGGGCCGCGTGCGCAAAGCCGAACGCTGGGGACCGCGCACCCTCGATCTCGACATCATGCTGTTTGGCCAGGAGGTGATTCATACCGATCGCCTCACCGTACCGCATTATGATATGAAAAATCGCGGATTTATGCTCTGGCCGCTCTTTGAAGTCGCCCCCGATATCACCTTCCCGGACGGTACCTCGTTAAAGACCGTTCTGGACAACCTGAACGCGGAAAAACCCGCTCGCTGGTAAACCTCTCCCCCACCGGTTGGCCGCTAAATAATTGTGGTTAATCGGTTGCCTAAAATCATTGTTCCCCGGAATGTTACTGTTAGAATGCGCAAAGATTCGCTTTGGGCTATCAGGAAACAGTATGAAACCAACCACCATCTCCTTACTGCAGAAATGCAAACAGGAAAAAAAACGCTTCGCCACCATCACCGCATATGACTACAGCTTCGCCAAACTGTTTGCCGAAGAGGGTATCAACGTCATGCTGGTCGGAGATTCGTTAGGGATGACGGTACAAGGACATGATTCCACCCTGCCGGTCACGGTTGAGGATATTGCTTACCATACCCGCGCCGTGCGCCGCGGTGCGCCAGCCTGCCTCCTGCTTTCCGATCTGCCGTTTATGGCCTATGCCACACCGGAGCAGGCATTCGAAAACGCGGCGGCGGTCATGCGTGCCGGGGCCAATATGGTCAAAATTGAAGGCGGTGCCTGGCTGGTGGATACGGTGAAGATGCTCACCGAACGCGCCGTGCCGGTGTGCGGCCATCTGGGCCTGACGCCGCAGTCCGTCAACATCTTTGGCGGCTACAAGGTGCAGGGCCGTGGCGATGCGGCACAGACGCTGTTTGATGATGCCCTGGCGCTGGAAGCTGCAGGCGCGCAATTGCTGGTACTGGAGTGCGTGCCTGTTGAACTGGCGAAACGTATCACTGAAGCGCTGTCGATTCCGGTGATTGGTATTGGTGCTGGCAACGTGACCGACGGGCAAATTTTAGTGATGCACGACGCCTTTGGTATTACCGGTGGGCATATCCCGAAATTTGCGAAAAATTTCCTTACCGAAGCGGGCGACATGCGCGCCGCGGTCAGGCAGTATATTGCCGACGTTGAATCCGGTGTTTACCCGGGTGAAGAACACAGTTTCCATTAAGGAGTCTCGTTGTGCTAATCATTGAAACCCTGCCGCTGCTTCGCCAACACATCCGTCGCGCGCGTCAGGAAGGTAAACGTATCGCACTGGTCCCGACCATGGGCAACCTGCATGACGGCCATATGAAGCTTGTCGACGAAGCAAGAGCCCGTGCAGATATCGTGGTGGTCAGTATCTTCGTAAACCCCATGCAGTTTGACCGCGCAGACGACCTGGCGCGCTACCCGCGTACCCTGCAGGAAGACTGCGAGAAGCTCAAAAAGCGTCAGGCGGACATTGTTTTCGCGCCGTCTCCGGCAGACGTTTATCCTCAGGGAACCGGCGAAGCAACCTACGTGGACGTTCCGGGAATTTCGACCATGCTGGAAGGCGCCAGCCGTCCGGGCCATTTCCGCGGCGTCTCCACCATCGTCAGCAAATTGTTTAACCTGGTGCAGCCGGATATCGCCTGCTTCGGCGAGAAAGATTTCCAGCAGCTGGCGCTGATCCGCAAAATGGTGGCGGACATGGGATATGATATTGAGATTGTAGGCGTGCCGATCGTGCGCGCTAAAGACGGGCTGGCGCTCAGCTCCCGCAATGGCTATTTGACCGCCGAGCAGCGTAAAATCGCCCCCGCGTTAAGCAAGGTCATGAACAGCATGGCAGAACAGCTTCTGGCGAAAGCATTAACCGCAGAAGAGATTATTGCTCTTGCGGAACAGGCGCTGAACGACAAAGGTCTCCGGGCTGACGATGTACAAATCCGCGATGCTGATACGCTGCTCGAACTTGCAGAGACAAGCAAACGTGCGGTAATTCTGGTGGCGGCATGGCTTGGCCAGGCTCGCCTGATTGACAACAAAGTGGTTGAGCTGGCGTAGTTTTTCTACCCGGAAGATGAAAGGTAAACGTAATGATTCGCAAAATGCTGCAAGGTAAGCTTCACCGTGTGAAAGTGACTCAGGCAGACCTGCACTATGAAGGCTCCTGCGCCATTGACCAGGATTTCCTCGACGCGGCGGGTATTCTTGAGAACGAAGCGATCGATATCTGGAACGTCAATAACGGCAAACGCTTCTCTACCTATGCAATTGCCGCCGAACGCGGGTCCAAAATCATCTCCGTCAACGGCGCGGCAGCACACTGCGCAGAGGTGGGCGATATCGTGATCATCGCCAGCTTCGTGATGATGTCTGACGAAGAAGCGCGTCGCTGGCAGCCCAAAGTGGCCTATTTTGAAGACGATAACGAAATGAAGCGCACGGCAAAAGCTATTCCTGTTCAGGTCGCCTGATTTCTTTTCCCTGGACTCATTTTTATCCCATTCACTATCAAAATGAGTCCAGTCTTTTTTGTGCAAGCCACGATCAATTATAGCGCATTTAATAGGATTTAAATAAATAACCAAAGAAATCTCAGAGAATTATATTATATAATTCTCAAATCATAACTCCCACCCATTAAGAAAAACTTAAACCAACCTGCAGTTTTAATCACCCCCGTTGACTAGCCTTATCCTAAATAAATCTCTAGAATCCGCCACGAAATAACACTTCAGATTTTAAATCAATAGCTCCAAAAAAAATTATTGATTTAAATGTTTTAACTTCAAAATATGGATATTGGTATGTCTTTTAAAAAAGTTAGCATGGGTATGGCAATTGCACTGGCTCTGAGCGCAGGTTCCGCAATTGCAGCTGTTCCAGGTGACACAGGTACGATTACTTTCCACGGCATGGTGTCTAACACCACTTGTAAAGTTTCCCTGGATCAGAAAATTGACCAGAGTGGTAACGATTTCGATGTCACCCTGGACACCGTATCTGTTGCTGATTTTGGCACCACTGCCCTGGGTACTACCAGCACCCTGGGCCAGAAAAAATTCAACCTGGCGCTGACCGGTTGTGATACTGCTACCGTGGCTAAAGCATCTGCACAGTTCAACTCCTGGGCGGGTTCTACTTCTACCGAAGGCGGCCTGCTGGTTCCACCAGCAAACGCTCAGGGTTCTGCGAAGAACGTTAACCTCGTACTGAGCAACGATGGCAATACCAAAACCGATCTGGTGAAAATCGACCAGACTAACAACACTCAGCAGGCCACTGTTGATACAAGCGGCGCGGCTAAGCTGTACTACAAAGTAGCTTATACCCAGGGCCAGGGTTGGGATCAAACCACTAATCCAGTATCCGCCGGTACCGTGCAGGCACAAGTTGCCTTCACCATGAACTACGAATAAACCTCTTTGTTTTGCAGGTTTTAAATAATCCCCCGCTTCTGGGGGATTATTCTTATCATTCCAACAGGAAGTGGAAAAATTATGTTTAACGCATCCGTAATTAAAGGATTAAAGACCGCGCTGTTTACTGCTGTTTTATTTTCAGCATCACACGCCAGTGCCGATATTGTTATTTCCGGCACCCGCATTGTTTACCCTGAGTCATCAAAAGACGTCATCGTTAACCTGGATAACCGTGGTGCAAAACCTCTGCTGGTTCAGTCCTGGCTGGACGACGGTCGCGACGAAAAAAGCCCGGAAGAACTTAAGCTCCCGTTCGTGATCACCCCGCCAGTTTCACGTATCGACCCTAAGCAAGGTCAGTCTCTGCGTATTACCTACATGGGTCATTCGCTGCCAAAAGACCGCGAATCGTTGTTCTGGTTTAACGTATTAGAAATTCCGCCAAAACCTAAAAATGCCAACGCCGAAAATACAAACCAGCTTCAGCTGGCGTTCCGCACCCGCATTAAATTCTTTTTCCGTCCAGACGGACTGAAAGGCTCAGCGCTGGAAGCCGCCGACCATGTCACCTGGACCATGAAGAAAGACGGCAACGGCGTCAGCCTCGTCGCCCATAACGAGTCCCCGTACAACGTAGCGATTTCAATGGTCAAACTTAAGTCGGGCCAAAAGACCTATGAGGTAGCCCACCAGTCTGTTCTGCCTTTCAGCGAGAAAGCCATGCTGGTCAAAGGATTAACCACCACCACAACCGGCAAAGTGGCATACGAAACAATTAACGATAACGGTGGGGTCGACAACCACGAAACCACGTTGAAGTAATTTGCCACCCGACAACATAACAATAGATAGCATGAGCTCTGCGGATATGTTTATCCGCACTGATAAATGGATGTGCCATGGTGTTCCGACGTTCTCTTTTATGCCTTGCGATCGGCACGGCATTCCCCTTACATGTTTGTGCAGATAGTCACGCAGCTAATGACACCGCGCAGGAAAACGAAGATGCGGTCGAATTTAACGAACAGTTTCTTCTCTCAAGAAGCACAAATATTGACGTAAGCCGCTTTGCGCATGGTAACCCGGTGGCGCCGGGTACGTACCGTACCAGGGTCAATTTAAACGGCACGTTAAAATCGACGGTTGACATTATCTTTAAAGATAACGGGACGCCGCGCGCGACACCCTGTATTACGAGGCTTTTGCTCTCGCAGTCCGGTGTGGATACCCGCGCACTCGGAGACGAGCTGGACGACGACGACAACGAGACCTGCATCGATGTAAAAAAATTCTATCCTGAAGCGTCGGTCAACTACGACAGTGCTAAGCAGGTGTTGAACCTCAACTTCCCGCAAATTTACGTGGTTAAGCGCCCGTTAGGCTATGTCGACCCGTCCCTTTGGGATAACGGCATTCCGGCGGCGCTTCTGTCTTACGATCTCAACGGCTGGCACAGCGAAAACAGCGGTTCAACCTCTGAAAGCGCCTATGCGGGCCTGCGCTATGGTCTCAACATGGGACCATGGCGCCTGCGATCGCGCGGCAGTCTGAACTGGGATAAAGACAACGGCACGCACTACAGCAGCCAGGATATTTATCTTCAGCGTGACATCACCTCTCTTGACGCGCAATGGGTACTCGGTGACTCCTTTACCAACGGAGAAGCCTTCGACTCCTTGAGCCTGCGCGGAACACGTCTGTATAGCGACGAACGTATGCTGCCAAACGGTTCAACGGGGTATGCACCGGTGATTCGCGGCGTGGCAAACAGCAATGCCAAAGTCAGCGTCACGCAGAGCGGCAATAAAATTTATGAGACCTCAGTGCCGCCGGGCGCGTTTGAGATCAACGATTTGAGCACCACGGGCTACGGTAACGATCTGCTGGTCACCATTGAAGAGGCGGACGGCAGCAAGCGCACGTTCACGGTGCCGTTCTCGTCCGTGACCCAGATGCTACGCCCTGGATCCTCACGCTGGGACGTTGGCATGGGTGAACTGAACGACGACTCGCTGATCGACAAGCCCCAGGTAGGCTACGGTACGCTCTACTACGGCCTCAACAATACCTTCACGGGCTATGCTGGCGCCCAGTACACCGACATGGACTTCTATGCAGGCATCCTCGGCCTGGCAATGAACACCCCCATCGGTGCTTTCGCGCTGGACATCACCCAGTCGCACGCGGATATCGAAGACCTGGGCACGCGCAGTGGGCAGAGTTATCGTCTGACATACAGTAAGCGCATTGAAGCCACGAACACCTCGTTCAACGTGGCGGCCTATCGCTTCTCTACCGAAGACTATCTGAGCCTGAACGATGCCGCGCAACTGCGTAACAGCATCAAACAGCAGAACTATGCCAACCGTAGCTATGAGTCAAATACGGCTCTTTACGATGACTACCAGCGTACTAAAAACCAGATCCAAATCAGCCTTAACCAGCCTCTGAGGGCGGCTGAAAAGGATTACGGTTCACTGTACGTCAGCGGAACCTGGCAAGATTACTGGAACGGGGAAGGCTCTAACTCTAACTACAACGTGGGCTACAACAACAGCTTCGCCTACGGTAGCTATAGCCTGTCGTTACAGCGGACTTACGACCAGCGCGGTCAACAGGATGACAGCGTTTACCTCAGCCTGAGCGTGCCGCTGAGCGTCTTCTCGCAGGACAACTCGCGTTTAGCTGGGTTCTCGAACGTCAACATGGGCCTGCGTTCCGATCTTAAAGGCGGTACTAACTTCAACAGCTCCGCGAGTGGCAACACTCAGGATAACAAGGTCAGCTACTCCGTCAGTACGTCGTCCAGCAGCGGTAACTACGGCAACCTGAACCAAATCAGTGGTTATAGCTCGCTAAATAGCAGCTATGGTCCGCTCGGCGTTTCCGCCTCGTTTGGTGACGACAATAGCAAGCAGTTCTCCGCCTCTTACAGCGGCGGGATGGTCGCACACGCGGGCGGCATCGCCTTCGCACCGGGCAGCATTGGCGATAACGATGCCATCGCGGTAGTCAAGGCCAGCGGTGCGAAGGGCGCGGGTGTGGGCTACGGCGCAGGCACAATTGACGACTCGGGCTACGGCATTCTGCCGTATATGTCCGCGTATCGGGAAAACCGGGTTTCGCTGGATATCAGGACCCTCGAAAACGACGTTGAAGTGAAAAATACCACCACCACCACCGTACCGCGCAGCGGTTCTGTCGTGCTGGTGAATTTTGAAACCGACGAAGGACGTTCGGTCGTTCTTGAGCTTAAGCGTAACGATAACGGCTTTATTCCACTGGGCGCTGACGTGCTGAATGAAAAAAATGAATCGGTGGGTTCCGTGGGCCAGGCCGGTCAGGCCTATGTTCGCGGTATCGAGAACAGCGGCGTGCTCCGCGTGGTCTGGAGCGGTGACAAGGACGGCTCCTGCACAGTGCGCTATCAGCTGAAACCCGATTTAGAGAAAGCCGGGCTCATTACCCTCCTCAATAACCAAACATGTGAAATGTAATCCGGGAAATTAAGAGAAATCATATGAAAAAGATGCTTCTCAGCCTGTCTGTCATTGCCATGACAGCGCTGACGCTTTCAGGGCCGGCACACAGTACCGATCTTACGGTTAACTTTACCGCCAACCTTCGTGAAACGACCTGTGATATGAAGCTGGTTGGCGGCTCAGGTTCCAATACCGAGCAGACGCTTAAAATCGGAGACTCACAGGGCAAAATCCGTCTCGACCAGGTGCAGGCCGGTACAGCGACAGCTGAATTCAAGCTGGCCATCGTTGAATGTCCGTCCTCGCTGAGCGACCTGAAAACCACGGTGAAGGGTACGCAGAACACCGATCTGTTAACGGGTGTAAGTAACTCGAAAACGACCGCCAGCGGCGGTGCAGATTATGCAGCCGTCACCATTGCCCGTGCATCCGCCCCGGACGCACCGTTCACCATTAACTCGACCAACGATGCTCAGCGTCTGGTCTGGTCCGCGGCGGAAATCACCAGCAAGGAAATCCCCCTGGTGGCGACTCTGAAAGAAACCCAAACCGGCAAAATGACCACAGGCGATTTCGAAGCCATAGTGACGTTTGAATTCAGCTACGAATGATTTGTGCAGATAACGGAGCACTCAAATGAAATTTAACTCAACTTTACTCGCCCTGTCCGTTGCTGCCCTTTTCGCTACCGACACGGCAAATGCAGCGATTACAGGCACCCCCAGCGCCAAGCTAACCGTCCAGTCAACCATCACCGCTGGCACCTGTACGGCGAAAGTGACCAACAGCGCGGGCGCGGATGCCACTGAGGTGAACTTTGGTGATGTGTATAAAGCTGATCTGGAAAACAAAAGTCGCGTAGAACCGCTGAAAATCTCATTCACGGGCTGCGCTGGCGTGAAAAAAGCCATGGTGTCTGCGGCGTCCGGTACAGGCGGCTCATGCTCAGGTAATAACCTGGACGGTGACGCTTATGCCGCCGGCCAGAACACCGCCTTTGAGCTCTGGTCTGGTGCGGTGGATTCCGGCCTTCAACTGAACTGTAAAACACCACCCGCAGCGCAGGCGGTTACCATCACCAGCGGCGTGGGTGAGTTCCCGATGAACTCCCGTATCGTGATCGCGAAGGATAAGACCATCGCTGATGTGGGTACAGGCTCGGTAACTGCGCCTGTGACCTTCACCGTAACCTATCAGTAATACAGGAATTGTCATGCAACAATTACCGATTCTCTTTCGCCAGCCCGGTCTTGTGTTGCTTGTCGGCCTGGCTGGTGGGCTTTTACCTGACGTAGGCCGGGCAAATTCAGGCCTGGATACGAACATTACCGCCAACATTGTTAATAGCAGTTGTAAGGTAACCGTTGATAATGGAGGAGAAATCTATCTCCCCACGGTTATACGTAGTTGGTTTTATAACGCTGATGGTAGCGATCGCTATGTTCCTGGCGATGATGCAGGCGGCACACCTTTTAAGATTTATGTCGATGACTGCTATGGTGAAAGCGGCAACCCTGCAAAGCTGAATTTCAGCTTCTCTCCTCAATCAGGATTCTGGCCGGGACAAAACCAGGTATTTAAAAGCGATGATACTGCTGCAGGAACGGCGAGAAACGTCGGCGTGGTGATTTTTTCCGGAAAAAATAAAGCCAACGTATTAAATAACGACGGAACGTCAAAAGTCGTCTACGACGTGAGTGGTGAGGGTTCTGCATATATAACGGATTATGAATTCTACGTCAGATATCAAAACACAGGCGTTGTTACTGGCGGGACGGTGACCAGCAAAATACGCGTTGACGTCACTTATGAATAATAACCAGAACAGGAAATGGATGAGAATGTTCAAAGAATTCACACACAGCCCCTTTATTAACGGTGCTGTGAAGGTTGCCTTAACCGGCCTGCTTTTCTCTTTTTGCCAGTCAAGTTGGGCGGGAGAATGCCGAATGGCTGATGGCTATGGCGGTACAACAAAACTGGTCAACTCTGAATACTCGGGGGCAACAATTCGCTTACCCGATCAGGGGGCGTATATCAATGAAATCTTTACCGTTAACCTGACGCCGGGCATCCAGATAAATTGTAGTCCGGTTAAGGGGAATGACGGCTACAATCTGATGGCGCAAACCAACCCTGAGCTGCTGGCAGGCAGCAAGTACAATGAGGGCATGTTTGCGACCAATATCCCCGGCATCTATTACAGCGTGAAGGTTAAAACGTCCGACACCGGAATCGGCGGCCTTTTTGGCACGAATACTACCGGCTGGTATACGACAGCAGCATGGGGGCCAAATACACCGCTGGACGGAAAGTGGCTTAATACGTACATATTTCTCTACGTCGGTTATGACTACCAGGGTAACCCAAACAGGGAAACCGTTATAAAACCGAGACCGGGTACCCTGGGAAAAATGTCGATAGGCGATCCCGCGGACAGCAATAACCAGCCCTGGACATTTACAATAGATGAGAACTCATTCCAGATCCCCGTCGTATTGCCTACCTGTGATATCGTTATGCTGGGTAACGGCACGCACACGGTGGATCTGGGAGATTATTTTGTTTCCGACATCAGATACAAGCGCGTCAAAGACGTGCCTTTTAGCATAAATTTCAACGACTGCACCAGCGTGGCACGATATACCACTAAGCTCACGACAACCAAACTGACGGGTATAGACCATGACCTTCTCGGCAATACGCTTTCAACAGGGGCGCAAGGTGCGGGCGTGAAGATCTTGTATAACAACGGGAACTCGCAGCTTATTCCCAATGATGCGAACTCGTCGTATGACATGACGGAAACAGGCGTCCCCACGTCGACGCAGATAAACTTTGTGGCCCAACTGATCGCAGATGGCAGCATGATTACCCCCGGCGCGTTTAGCGCTTCCGGCGTGTTCACCATCTCCTACAATTAATCCTACCCCTGCGGCTGATTGCTGATCAGCCGCGACATCGTCTCCAGCGAATCCGTTCTTAAGATATAGAGGCGTTTCAGTAAGAACGGATTATCCCCCGGCTTGACCTTCCCTTTCACCGTCGTTACCGCCAGATGAAAACCGGCGTCGTTCGCTGCCTTGATCGCTTTATTGTCATAGTCGCCAAACGGGTAAGAAAGGTACAGCACGCGCGGGTTGAACTGCGACAGCGCACGGCGGGAACGTTCAAAATCGAACAGGATCACGTGATAGCTGCGGCTCAATAAAATCGGGTGTTTATACCCATCCACGCGATGCAGGAAGTGAGTGTGAGACTGAATGTCGAACACGTCCTGTATGCCCTTAATTTCCTGAACGCTCATAAACTGCAGCGATTTTGGGTCCCACTTCTGCGGATGACCTTTGATGCGTGACGAAATAATAAACGCGGTCGCGTTGAAGCCATATTCTTTCAAAACCGGGTAAGCGTAACGGCTCACCGACTTCAGCCCATCGTCAAACGTAATCACCACCGCCTTCGCGGGCAGGTTCATCTTGTTACGCACGTAGCCTTCCAGCTGGTACATCGTCAGCGTCGCGTATCCCTGATCGCGAAGCCAGGTCATCTGGTTGCTGAACGCACGTACGCTGGTGGTCGTGGAGGTATGGCGAAAACGGGTGTTTTCTTCGTCGCGCAGAATATGGTGGTAGGTGAGAACCGGGATGCCGTTATCTTCCTGCGCATCCAGGCTGCTGATCCACGCCAGGCGATTGCCAATGCGGATTTGATACCACGTCTGATTCAGACGGTCTTTGAGCTTATTCAGAATGGGGTAACGCAGGTTGGCGCTAAGGGTGCCAAAGGGCGCACTTCCGCTACTGGGCGCGTTATAAACGGGGGTATCTTTCCATGTGATGAGGTTTTGGTTACTGAGCGGCTTATTCAGATCGCCCAGACTGTCCTCTACACGCTGCTTGCCCTGCACGTTTTCAAGGTGCGCTTTATCAATAAACCCCGTGCCGAACCCGAAGCGAAATTCATAATAATCCGCCGCGGCGGGAAAGACCGCGAGGATCTGCCCGGCGCGCACATTGCCCACGTTAACCACGTCGTTACCCACCTGGGCCCAGATGGCTGCATCCTCAGTGGTTTGCATATAGTGAGCAGGGAGACCTTGCTGACTCACCAGGCTGGCAGACGCCCCACCGGACACCAGCAGCAAAAGGATAAAGATAACGCGCATGAACATAGGATATAAATCGACACGGAAAATCAGTCGCCATTGTAGCAAAAGCGACATCAATACCAATGTTTAATGTTTATACAGATCGTGAAGCAGAACGAAAGGCGGGTTCTTCTGCTGCTGGTGCCACAAGCTGCTCACCCCAGGCATGCCCTCCCCCACAATGGCGTGACGAAACTCCGCGCTGCTTAATGAGGCGCGAAGGGGATACATGGCTTCGAGTAAAGGCAGACTGATACCGGAGATCACTTCACAATTATCGTGCTTGTGGCTCAGCAACGCGGCGGCCCGATAAGGTGCAGCGCCTGATTTATCCGTCAGAAAAATTACCCCATCACCGGTGTCTGTTTCATGCAGCGCATCGCACATCATCCGGCTGAGCATGTTGGTGCTTAACCCACGCCAGTAGTTAACCGCCCGGCATTGCACCAGCGGACCCAATCGGGCCTCAAGCTTGTCCAGCATTTCCTGCGCCTGTTCATCGTGGCAGGTGATAACCCATCCCAGCATAACTCTCTCCTTAGCAGGCAAGTAGTTTAGCGGAGTGAAGGTTAGCTTACGGTGATAACTGTCAAAGAAAGCGCCCGGCAAACAGAGCGTCGCCGGGCAAAAGGTTAGCTGCGAAGACCGCGACCGCGCTGAATCAGATACCAGCACAGCAGGTAGAACGCGACAATGAATACCCCCAGCACCGCCACCGTCGTAAACAGCGGTACATCGGTAATACCGAGGAAGCCAAAGCGGAAGCCGCTGATCATGTAGACGATCGGGTTCAGGTGCGACAGCGCCTGCCAGAAGGGCGGCAGCAGCGTCAGGGAGTAGAAGACCCCGCCGAGGTAGGTGAGCGGCGTCAGCACGAAGGTCGGGATTAGGCTGATGTCGTCAAACGTTTTGGCAAATACCGCGTTCAGCAGACCGGCCAGCGAGAACAGGATTGCCGTCAGAAGCAGCGTCAGCGCGACAAATAGCCAGGAGTGGACCTGGAACGGGACGAAGAACAGCGAAATCGCCGTCACCAGGATCCCCACGCACAGACCGCGCGCTACGCCGCCGCCCACGTACCCGGCGATAATCACATGCGTCGGCACGGGTGCCACCAGCAGCTCTTCAATATTGCGCTGGAATTTGGCGCTAAAGAACGACGACGCCACATTCGCGTAGGCGTTGGTGATCACCGCCATCATGATCAGACCCGGCACGATAAATTGCATATAGGTAAAACCGTGCATCTCACCAATCCGGGAACCAATCAGATTACCGAAGATGATGAAATAGAGCGTCATGGTGATCACCGGTGGCACGAGGGTTTGCACCCAGATACGCATAAAGCGGTTAATCTCTTTCGCCCAGATGCTTTTCAGCGCGACCCAATAAAGATGCGTCATGCCTTGTCTCCTTGTTTATCCTGCACCAGAGAGACAAACAGCTCTTCCAGTCGGTTCGCTTTGTTACGCATACTTAAAACCTGAATCCCCTGCGCGCTCAGCTGAGAGAACACGCTGTTGATCCCCTGCTCGCGCAGCACTTCCACTTCCAGCGTCGAGGTATCCACCAGACGATACTGGTACCCTTCCAGCTTCGGCAGCGGGCTTTTTGCCGCCAGGTCGAGGATAAAGGTTTCTGATTTCAGCTTGGAAAGCAGGTTTTTCATCGAAGTGTTTTCCACCAGCTCGCCGTGCTGAATGATGCCGATGTTGCGGCACAGCATTTCAGCCTCTTCCAGATAGTGGGTAGTCAGAATAATGGTGGTGCCTTTATCGTTCAGATCCTTCAGGAAGCCCCACATCGAGCGGCGCAGTTCGATATCCACACCCGCGGTCGGTTCATCGAGGATCAGCAGTTTTGGCTCATGCATCAGCGCACGGGCAATCATCAGGCGGCGTTTCATCCCGCCGGACAACATCCGCGCACGTTCGTTACGTTTTTCCCACAGATCGAGCTGCTTCAGGTACTTTTCGCTGCGCTCCAGCGCCTCTTTGCGCTCAACGCCGTAATAACCCGCCTGGTTAACGACGATCTGCTGCACCGTCTCGAACGGGTTGAAGTTGAACTCCTGCGGTACCAGCCCCAGCTGGCGTTTGGCGTTAACCACATCTTTTTGCAGATCGTATCCGAACACGCTAACGCGGCCGGAGGTTTTGTTCACCAGCGAGCTGATGATCCCGATGGTGGTAGATTTCCCTGCCCCATTCGGCCCCAGAAGCGCGTAAAAATCCCCGGCCTCTACTTTAAGATCTATCCCGCGTAGCGCCTGAACGCCACCCGAATAGGTTTTTTTAAGCTGCTCAAGCTCCAGTGCAATTGCCATGAATTTAACTTACCTTCAGTTCTTACACACGTTGTGTGGTTTCATTAAAAGTCGGGTTACCCTATAGTAGCGCAACGCAATTACTTGGTTACAGGTCGCTAACCTCCATGAACGACATAGATACACTCATTAGCAACAATGCACTATGGTCAAAAATGCTGGTGGAGGAAGACCCCGGATTTTTTGGAAAACTCGCACAAGCCCAGAACCCGCGCTTTCTCTGGATTGGCTGTTCCGACAGCCGCGTGCCGGCCGAACGTCTGACTGGCCTTGAGCCAGGAGAACTGTTTGTTCACCGTAATGTCGCCAACCTGGTGATTCACACCGATCTCAACTGCCTGTCTGTGGTTCAGTATGCCGTTGACGTTCTGGAAGTCGAGCACATCATTATTTGTGGCCACTACGGCTGCGGCGGCGTGCAGGCGGCGGTTGAAAACCCGGAACTGGGATTGATTGATAACTGGCTGCTGCACATCCGCGATATCTGGTTCAAACATAGCTCACTGCTGGGCGAAATGCCGCAGGAGCGTCGCATGGACACTCTGTGCGAACTCAACGTGATGGAGCAGGTGTATAACCTTGGGCATTCGACCATCATGCAGTCAGCGTGGAAACGCGGGCAGAAGGTCTCTATCCACGGCTGGGCGTACGGTATTCACGATGGTCTGCTGCGCAATCTGGAAGTCACCGCCACCAACCGCGAAACGCTGGAACAGCGTTACCGCTCAGGGATTGCCAACCTCAAGCTTAAGCATGTGAACCATAAATAAGTGCACGTTAAAAAGCCGGGTGGCGCCGAGGTAAAAGCAAAACGGCAACCAGGTTGCCGTTTTTTGGGTTTGCTCCCTCTCCCTGTGGGAGAGGGCCGGGGTGAGGGCATCAGGCCGCACCCAACTCGTTTACTCGTCCAGTAATACCACTTTTCCCACATACGGCAGATGACGATAACGCTGTGCGTAGTCGATGCCGTAACCCACCACGAATTCGTCCGGAATGGAGAAACCGACAAACTCTACCGGGACCTGCACTTCGCGACGGTCAGGTTTATCCAGCAGCGTACAAATTGCCAGTGATTTCGGCTCGCGCAGGCTCAGGATCTCGCGCACTTTAGAGAGCGTGTTACCGGAGTCGATAATATCCTCCACGATCAACACGTCTTTGCCACGAATATCTTCATCCAGATCTTTCAGGATTTTCACATCACGGGTTGTGGACATGCCGCTGCCGTAGCTGGAGGCGGTCATAAAATCGACCTCGTGAGGCACCTGCACTTCACGGCACAGGTCCGCCATGAACATGAAAGAGCCACGCAACAGACCAACCAGCACCATTTCGCTGCCGCTGTCCTTGTAATGTTCGGTGATTTGACGACCCAGTTCGGCGATACGCGCTTTGATCTCGGCTTCCGGGATCATCACTTCAACAGTATGTTTCATATTACTAACCATATGATTTTAATGAAAATCTCTCAATGCAGATGAACTCACTTCAGGCATTGATACGCAAGCCAGCCATTATATCAGCAAATGGATAAGCCTGGCGTATGAGTTATAAAAAGCAAATATTGTGATTCCGATCACACTTGTTAATACCTATAATTAGTTGCTAGCAAATTATTAACAAAAACTGACGAGTACACTTTCTATGGCTGAAACACACTCTAAACAGCCGCGTCTACTGGTGACACTAACAGCGTTATTCGCCGCCTTCTGCGGCCTGTACCTGTTAATCGGTGGCGTCTGGCTGGTCGCGATCGGCGGCTCATGGTACTACCCAATCGCGGGCCTGGTTATGCTTGGCGTAACCGTCCTGCTCTGGCGTAGAAAACAATCTGCACTGTGGCTGTATGCAGTTTTACTCCTCGCAACCATGATCTGGGGCGTCTGGGAAGTCGGCTTCGACTTCTGGGCACTGACGCCGCGCAGCGACATCCTGGTCTTCTTCGGTATCTGGCTGATCCTGCCGTTCGTCTGGCGTCGCCTGATTGTGCCTTCCCGCGGTGCCGTAGCGGCACTGCTGGTGGCGTTGCTCATCAGCGGCGGTATGCTCACCTGGGCCGGTTTTAACGATCCGCAGGAGATCAACGGGACGCTGAATGCGGAGTCTACCCCTGCGGCGGCTATCTCGCAGGTTGCTGACGGTGACTGGCCGGCCTATGGCCGTAACCAGGAAGGTCAGCGTTACTCCCCGCTTAAGCAGATCAACGCGGACAACGTTAAAAACCTGAAAGAAGCCTGGGTATTCCGCACCGGCGACCTGAAGATGCCGAACGATCCGGGCGAACTGACCAACGAAGTGACGCCAATTAAAGTCGGCAACATGCTTTATCTGTGTACGGCGCACCAGCGTCTGTTCGCGCTCGACGCGGCCACCGGTAAAGAGAAATGGCACTTCGATCCACAGCTGAATTCCAACCCGTCATTCCAGCACGTGACCTGCCGTGGCGTCTCTTACCACGAAGCGCGTGCGGATAATGCGAGCCCGGAAGTGGTTGCCGACTGTCCTCGCCGCATTATGCTGCCTGTGAACGATGGCCGTCTGTTTGCCATCAACGCAGAAACCGGCAAGCTGTGCGAAACCTTCGCCAACAAAGGTATCCTGAATCTGCAGACCAACATGCCGGACACCACGCCGGGTCTGTATGAACCGACTTCTCCGCCAATCATCACCGATAAAACCATCGTGATTGCCGGTTCGGTGACGGATAACTTCTCCACGCGTGAAACCTCGGGCGTGATCCGCGGCTTCGACGTGAATACCGGTAAACTGCTGTGGGCATTCGACCCGGGCGCGAAAGATCCTAACGCGATCCCGTCAGACGAACACACGTTTACCTTCAACTCGCCAAACTCCTGGGCGCCTGCCGCGTATGACGCGAAGCTGGACCTGGTGTACCTGCCGATGGGTGTGACCACGCCAGATATCTGGGGCGGTAACCGCACGCCGGAGCAGGAGCGCTATGCGAGCGCCATCGTGGCGCTGAACGCGACCACCGGTAAGCTGGCCTGGAGCTACCAGACCGTTCACCACGATCTGTGGGATATGGATATGCCGTCCCAGCCGACGCTGGCGGACATTACCGTTAACGGCAAAACCGTTCCGGTGATTTACGCTCCGGCCAAGACGGGCAACATCTTCGTGCTGGATCGCAGCAACGGCAAGCTGGTTGTGCCTGCGCCGGAAAAACCGGTTCCGCAGGGCGCGGCGAAAGGCGATTACGTCTCTAAAACGCAGCCGTTCTCTGACCTGAGCTTCCGTCCGAAGAAAGACCTGAGCGGGGCAGACATGTGGGGTGCCACCATGTTTGACCAGCTGGTATGCCGCGTGATGTTCCATCAGCTGCGCTATGAAGGCATCTTCACACCACCTTCTGAGCAGGGCACGCTGGTCTTCCCGGGTAACCTGGGGATGTTCGAATGGGGCGGTATTTCCGTCGACCCGAACCGTCAGGTTGCTATTGCCAACCCAATGGCGCTGCCGTTCGTTTCCCGCCTGATCCCACGCGGTCCGGGCAACCCAATGGAGCAGCCGAAAGATGCGAAAGGTAGCGGTACCGAAGCCGGTATCCAGCCGCAGTATGGCGTACCGTATGGCGTGACCCTGAACCCGTTCCTGTCACCGTTTGGTCTGCCGTGTAAACAGCCTGCCTGGGGTTACATCTCCGGTCTGGATCTGAAAACCAACCAGATTGTGTGGAAAAAACGTATTGGTACGCCACAGGACAGCATGCCGTTCCCAATGCCGGTTCCGGTGCCGTTCAATATGGGTATGCCAATGCTGGGTGGCCCAATCTCTACCGCCGGTAACGTGCTGTTCATCGCGGCAACCGCAGATAACTACCTGCGCGCGTACAACATGACCAATGGTGAGAAACTGTGGCAAGGCCGTCTGCCTGCGGGTGGACAGGCAACGCCGATGACCTATGAAGTGAATGGCAAGCAGTACGTTGTCATCTCTGCGGGTGGTCACGGTTCGTTTGGCACGAAGATGGGCGACTATATCGTCGCGTATGCGCTGCCTGACGACGCAAGGTAAAAGCAAAACGGCAACGAAAGTTGCCGTTTTTAGTGTCTGTTCCCTCTCCCCGTGGGAGAGGGTCAGGGTGAGGGCATCAGGCCGCACCAGCGAAAAGTAGGCCGGGTAAGGCGAAGCCGCCACCCGGCTTTTTTTATACGGTAAAACCGAGCATCATCCCCGTATCTTCATGCTCCAGCAGATGGCAATGCGCCATGTAGGCAAACTCCTTCGGCGCGTCGTGGTCAAACTTCACCAGCACCTCGCTCACGCCGCCCTCCACTCTCACGGTGTCCTTCCAGCCTGCGCGATGCGCATCCGGCGCGTTGCCGTTCTCAGAAAGAATGCGGAACTGCGTGCCGTGGATGTGGAACGGGTGCAGCATCATGTCGCCTTCGCCTGAAATCACCCAGCGCTCAAACTGCCCTTTTGTAGCGGCAAACATCGGCGTGTTCATATCAAACGATTTACCGTTGATCTTATTGGCGTTGTGGAAATCAAAGCCATGGCCGCCATGATCCATGCCGCCCATTTTGCCGTGGTCCATATTCATATGGCCCATCATCTGACCGTGATGCATTCCCGCCATTGCCTGATTGCCATACTTCTTCATCAGCGCCTGCATGCCCATCATGTCGAGCATCGGATCCATGGAGAGCTGAAGCTTGCGTTGCGTGAGCCCGTCAAGCGACGGGAGTGCAGTCAGCGTGGTTAACGTATCCGGCAGCGTGCCCGACGCGGTAACCAGTAACGGCTGAATGCGTAACACTGGATGCGGCTTATCAAATGGCGCAACCGCCATCCCCATCTGGCTGACCGGGAGGGTCACCAGGTCAAACGCCTTGCCGTCGCTGATATCCACCAGCACCTCAAAGCGCTCCCCCATGAGCATCGGCAGCGCATCCACTTTAACTGGCTCGGGCAGAAGCCCCCCGTCGCTGGCGACCACGTACAAAGGGCGTTTATCACTGGTCGCAAAATTAAGGGAACGCGCGTTACAGCCGTTAAGCAGACGTAAACGCAGCCAGCCTTTTGGCGCGGCGTGCTGAGGGTAAATCGCACCGTTGGTCAGCAGCGTATCCCCGAACCAGCCGACCGCCGCGCTCATGACGTCCAGCTGGTAGTCAATCTGCCCGTCTGCGGTGAATTTTTTGTCCTGCACAATCACCGGCACATCATCGATGCCCCACTGTTTCGGCAGACGCAGCAGGCGGCTTTCATCGTCTTCAATCAGCACCAGCCCGGCCAACCCCATCGCAACCTGATGGCCGGTTTTGCCATGCTGATGCGGATGGAACCAGCAGGTCGCCGCACGCTGCTCGGGCGTAAAAGTCACGCTACGTTTACCACCGGCCTTGATAATGCCCTGTGGTCCACCGTCGACTTCACCCGGCACTTCCAGCCCGTGCCAGTGGAGCGTCGTCTCTTCTGCGAGCGTGTTGTGGATATCCACCGTCACCGCTTTCCCTTTACGTAGCTGAAGCGCCGGACCGAGCAAATTGCCGTTATAGCCCCACGTCGTGGCGTTGTGCCCGCCAAAGGATGTTTGACCGGACTGAACAACGAGCTGGATACGGCTACGGGCGTCAGCGGTCAGTAAATCAGGGATGGGTAAGGCAGGTCTTTCAGCCGCGAAAACGGCGCGGCTCCAGAGTGGTAGTGCGCTGGCAGCCCCCAGCGCAACGGAATATTTTAAAAAATCACGACGTTGCATGTTCATTTCCTTATTTCCAGCAGGCGATCTTTTGAGCATAAACCCTCCCCTTACCGGAAGGTCAAGTCGGGCGGCAATAATAAAGATCGTCGCACTGGCATCAAGTATGCTAACGTTAATTTTCCGTGAAGAAGTGGTAGAAGCAATGAAGACGTTTTTCAGGACAATTTTGTTCGGTAGCCTGATGGCAATGTGTGCGAACAGCTATGCGCTCAGTGAAAATGAAGCGGAAGATATGGCCGACCTGACGGCGGTTTTTGTATTCCTGAAAAATGATTGTGGCTACCAGAATTTACCCAACGGGCAAATTCGCCGTGCGCTGGTCTTTTTCGCCCAGCAGAACCAATGGGATCTCAGCAACTACGACAGCTTTGACATGAAGGCGCTCGGTGAAGACAGTTACCGTGACTTGAGCGGTATTGGCATTCCCACGGCTAAAAAATGCAAAGCGCTGGCTCGCGATTCACTCAGCCTGCTCGCCTACGTGAAATAATCTTCCCGACGCCCCCTGTTCACCCTATAACCGTGCAACCATGGTTATAGTTAGCTATCATGTTTCGCTCATTTTTTATGAGTGTTACGGATGTTAACAAAGGAGGAGTCCGCGTATGGCCGACCACACGTTGTGGCATGAAACACTGCATGACCAGTTTGGTCAGTATTTTGCCGTTGATAACGTGCTCTATCATGAGAAAACCGATCACCAGGATCTCATCATCTTTGAGAATGCCGCTTTTGGCCGCGTCATGGCACTGGATGGCGTAGTACAAACGACCGAGCGTGACGAGTTTATCTATCACGAGATGATGACCCACGTTCCGCTGCTGGCGCACGGGCACGCGAAACACGTTCTGATTATCGGCGGTGGCGACGGCGCAATGCTGCGTGAAGTGTCCCGTCATCAATCGATTGAAACCATTACGATGGTCGAGATCGACGCGGGTGTGGTCTCTTTCTGCCGTCAGTACCTGCCCAACCACAATGCCGGTAGCTATGACGATCCGCGGTTTAACCTGGTGATTGACGACGGCGTTAACTTCGTTAACCAGACCTCGCAGACCTTTGACGTCATTATCTCCGACTGCACCGACCCTATCGGCCCGGGTGCATCGCTGTTTACCTCCTCGTTCTACGAAGGCTGTAAGCGCTGCCTGAACCCTGGCGGGATCTTTGTCGCACAAAACGGCGTCTGCTTCCTGCAGCAGGATGAAGCGCTCGACAGCCATCGCAAGCTCAGCACCTATTTTTCTGACGTCAGCTTCTATCAGGCGGCCATTCCTACCTATTACGGCGGGATCATGACCTTTGCCTGGGCGACGGATAACGACGTGCTGCGCCACCTCTCGACTGAAATTATTCAGGCCCGCTTCCATCAGGCTGGTCTCACGTGCCGCTACTACAATCCGGCAATTCATACCGCCGCGTTTGCGCTGCCGCAGTACCTGCAAGACGCATTATCCACTAAGGGGGTGAGCTAATTGAAAAAGCTTAAACTGCATGGCTTTAACAACCTGACCAAAAGCCTGAGTTTTTGTATTTACGATATCTGCTATGCCAAAACAGCGGAAGAACGCGATGGTTACATCGCCTATATCGACGAACTCTACAACGCCAACCGTCTGACCGAGATCCTGACAGAAACCTGTTCAATCATTGGCGCCAACATCCTGAACATCGCGCGTCAGGATTACGAACCCCAGGGTGCCAGCGTGACCATTCTGGTCAGCGAAGAGCCGGTCGACCCGAAGCTTATCGACAAAACGGAGCATCCGGGCCCGCTGCCGGAAGTGGTCGTCGCGCACCTCGATAAAAGCCATATCTGCGTGCACACCTATCCGGAGAGCCACCCGGAAGGTGGGCTGTGTACTTTCCGGGCTGACATAGAAGTGTCGACCTGTGGCGTGATTTCCCCGCTGAACGCGCTGAACTATTTAATCCACCAGCTGGAATCGGACATCGTGACCATTGATTATCGCGTGCGCGGCTTCACCCGCGATATCAACGGGATGAAGCACTTCATCGACCATGAGATCAACTCCATCCAGAACTTTATGTCTGACGACATGAAGTCGCTGTATGACATGATGGATGTGAACGTGTATCAGGAAAACATCTTCCATACCAAGATGTTACTTAAGGAGTTTGACCTTAAGCACTACATGTTCCACACCCGGCCAGAAGATTTGAGCGAAGACGAGCGCAAGGCCATTACCGACCTGCTCTGGAAAGAGATGCGGGAAATCTACTACGGCCGCAATATTCCTGCCGTGTAACACGCATGCAAACGGATAAAGAAGGAAAAGCGATGATTTTTCCTTCTTTATTATTTTGTTTGTTTCTTAAACCGGCGTTTGTGCCAGTATCATCGCCGCTTCCGTACGATTTCTGACACCCAGTTGACGAAACAAGGCATGGAGATGATTCTTAACCGTTCCTTCCGCAATCCCCAGCACACGACAAATTTGTTTATTACTGTGTCCTTGGACAACAAGATGCAGGATCTCGCGCTGCCGGGGTGAGAGTGTGCGCAAAGGGGGCGGGGAATTATGCATTCGTATTAATTTATGCTCACGCAGGCAACTATCCGGTAAATATATTCTCCCTTGCCGCACCCATTCGATCGCCTACAATAACTCTTCCGACTCCATTTTCTTTGTCAAAATCCCGGCGGCACCATTCTCCAAAAAACAAATCGGGTTTACATTATCCAGCCGTGAAAAGTTCATCAACACGAAAACATGATCCGCCTGTGATGTTAACTGCGTTAATAATGCTATTTTTTTCTCAATCTCGTAATCAGCATCCAGAATAATAATATCAGCCCGGTTTTTTATTAACCCTTTCCAGACCTCATCTTCGCTATGTGCTGCTGTGATATGTAGTGCGGGCGCAAGTTCAGCCCAACGGCATCGGATGCCATGAATGAACAGCGGCAATTCATCATAAATAAGTATATTCATTGTCGTCCCACTTAAATAATCGTTATCTTGTTAGCGGCACTTAAAAACCTCATACAGACCTCAACGCGAGAGCTGCTGTGCGATGAAAAGCAATAACACCAGATGAAATTTTCAATTGCAGGAGTAATGCCGGTTTAATTTATTAAGCACAGCCCGTCACATTTCGCCATGTAACTTTCGATACAGGCCATTCCATACAGACGGAATGATTTCTGAAAACATAACTTTACGCTCATAGATGCTTTATTCATCGATATCCATGATTAAGGGGCAGACATATTCTGCAACCACCAAAATATCGAGGAATGAATTATGCCAGATGCAAATGTTGATGCCGGATTTATAGGTTCAGTTATTAGTTCATTGCCGCTAGACAGTATGATTTCTGCGCCACTACAGGCAATGATTAAAGCCCAAACCCAGGCAGCAAAAAGTTATACCGATTTCTTATTAAGTGTCTGTATTAAGGACGGCAAGGCCGTTTCGGTACAGTTTGATTATGAGGAAACGCTCGTCGATGAGAAAGGCGTGACGACCGGTACACAGACCAAAGTCATGCGTATTCCTCTGCTCGCGGCAGTCGTGCATCCCATCATCTGTATCGAAGAAGGGACTATCGACTTCGAGCTTGAGATCCACCAGAGCGCAGCCAGCAACGAAAGCAGCAGCCAGGAAGGCTCCCTTGAGGGCAAAATCGGCTGGGGTCCATTCTCCGTCAGCGTGAAGGGGAGTGTTAGCCATAAGTCAGAACAGACCCGCTCGACCGATACCCGAGCCAAATACTCCATCCACACCTCTGTAAAACGTCAGCCGATGCCGGAGGCGCTCAGCCGCGTGGTCGATTATCTGACAAATGCTGCCACCAAACCGGCACAACGCGCAGAAGATCAGCCTGCCACACTGCCTGCCACCAACAGTTCAGGTCTGATTACCCCAGCACCGGCCCCTGCCCCGGTCGCGCCGCCTCAAGGGGGTAACGGTTAACCCACACCACACATTCAAACGCATTTAATACCCCTGGCAGGTGCCCGGCTTACGGACACCTGCCTGAAGGAGAAAAAGCATGCCTGATTCACGTCGATTCTGGTTCAGCCGTAAATCGCCCGACGCTGTAACGCCTGAAACCAGTCCCGAAACCCCGGCGGATAAACCGACAACGCTGTCATCAGAAGATCCACCGGACATAACGCCGTCCCATGCTCCCTCCGGCGAAAACGGCAACACCGGAGGCAATGACGGGGGAAATAACGGCGGTGCCGGTGGAGGCGATAACGGTACGCCGCCGCCTCCTGCCGGCAACAAGGGCAACCACGCTATGGGCTTAGATACCCTGGTACAAGGGCTCCAGCACGCGGCTTTCAGTGCCAACCAGTATATGACCCATCAGTACATCGCCGTGCTCTCCCAGTTGTTTGAGCAGGCTCCGGACGGTAGCTACAAACCCGACTACGCCGAGCTTCAGCTGGATGATGAGCATCGTTTGAACGTGCCGCTGGTAACGCTTGCACCACCGCGCAATCTCTCGATGGAGAGAATGAAGATGCGCCTGACCGTTCGCGGTGATGCAACCGAATCCATAAGCACGCTAACAGGACAGGGAGAGCGTGGCCACTTCCTCGTCACCATGGCGCCCCAGCCCCATGAAGGTAAAACGGACACCCAAAACATTGATATTGAAATTGATTTTGTCGCTCAGGAGCCGCCAGAAGCGGTGCTGCGCCTGCTTGATGAATTCATCCACCGTATGACTCCCGTCCCCGTAAAGGAGAAAAACCATGAGTGATGCTTTGAAAACAACGGGCAATGGCGGCATTGCCCTTATCAAACAGTATGAAGGCCTGCGTTTAACCACCTACAAAGATGCCGTCGGCATTCCAACCATCGGTTATGGCCATGTCGAAAACCCGATCCCACCAGGCGGCACGCGAACCATCACCGCTGAAGACGCAGAGCAGATCCTTCGTGAGGACTTGCAGCGTTTTGAGCATGACGTCAACAACATGCTGACGGTGGAAGTCACCCAGAACCAGTTCGATGCCCTGGTGAGCTTCGCCTTTAACCTGGGGCCAGCCAATCTGAAGAGTTCAACCCTGTTGCGCAAAGTGAACAGCGGAGACTTCAACGGCGCAGCTGAGGAATTTCCGAAATGGAACCATGCCGGTGGCCAGGTTCTGGCGGGCCTGACTGCACGTCGGAACGCTGAAAAAAACCTGTTTTTATCCTGATCAATCACGAGGTGTAACATGACAATTCGAATTCTTTCCTGGTGTGCTGACTCCTTTACGCATGAGGCAGACGACCTGCGAGGGGCGGATGAAGATCTGCTGGCACACGCCAAAGAGCGGATGGAATTCCGCCTGAGTCAGGTCAGTGCTCAGCTCAAAACGGTACTGGAAACCGACTCCGGCAGCTGGGACCATACCTTTGTCACGCTTCCAGAATTCTTCTGGAATACCCGCTGGAGTAATGTGCACAGTGAAGATGACATCATGAAGCTCGGTGATTTCTACATGAGCAATGTCAGCGACTACGTTAACAGACTGATTGATGCCTTCCCTGCCCGTTCCGGGGATCCCTCCTCTGCCATCACCTTTCTGGCGGGAACCTGTGCCATCCTGTATCGAGACGATGACGAGAGTGAGAAGACGCCCTGCCACGACGCCGTTTTTCACGCCGTGAACTGGCTGCTGTGCGGGCAAAATACCCGTAGCGATAAATCCCTGACGATGTGGCCGAAACGCTACGTTTCCACGATTGATTTCTTTCCTCAGACGGACAGCCACGCGATCCCGGGGCATATTTCTGCCCAATTGCCGGATGGTCAGATCATTCATATCGGCGACAGCAGCGAAGTGTCGGCAGAATCATTGCATGGGATCGTTGTCACCGATTACTTCACCAATACTTATGCGGGCGATAAGCCGTTCAGCATTGATATCTGTCTGGATTACTTCACGCAGGGGAATGTTCGCCCGGCGGGCTGGGAGCAACGGATAGCGGAGCTGCAGAGCAAAAACAGCGACATTGATTTTCTGATCGCCTGCGGAATGCCGGTCAGCGATCCGCCGCAAAACCCGGGTGGGGTGAAATTCCTTGTACGTAACGACGGTATGCCAGTCGCGTCTCAATGCCAGGCGTGGTCGTTCAGCGCCGGGAGGGCAACGCCCGTTGCAGCGACCAACCCTACCGCTAATTTTGTGAGATTTTTACTGTAGCGTAAAACCCGCAGATTCCCTCCGGTACTCTCCGGAGGGAATTTCCGTTACTTCTGTTTCATAAACGCCCGGTACGCAGCTACCACCTGCAAAAAGTCCTCGACGCCGCACAGCGACAGGCTCTCTTCATCGTAGTAGCTCATCCCCTCTTCCATCTCATCACCCGAAAACTCCAGCTGGTTGGCGCGCACCATCACCTCTTCGCCATCCATCCACAGCGTGTATTCATGTCCGGCACGTTGCCAGGAGCGTTCACTGCCTTTTACCGTCTTCGCCGCCTGTTCAACTTCATCCAGCAGCGCGAGATCCTCTTTCACCTCTTCGTTAAACCAGTGGCCAACGGCTTCGTGCCCCATCGACATACGCACTTTCACCACTCCGGTGATGTCGCGCAGAAATTCGTAATCCATAGTATTTTCCTCTGCAAAGCCATTAGGGTAATTATCGCAGCAGAGAGGAAGAAAAAAAGCGGGAGAGGCGGGAGGAATGAAAATAAAAAGTGAGAGCAAGACCCAGCGGCCTGATGCCCTCACCCCGTCCCTCTCCCACGGGAGAGGGTGCAAACACTAAAAACCGTCTCAACAGAGACGGTTTTGCCGTTTATACCGCGGTCTGGAAGATAACCCCGTCAGCCTTCTCGGTGTACTGAGAGAGCTGGTCGAAGTTCAGATAGCGATAGGTGTCCACCGCCGTCTTATCTACCTGAGCCACAAAGGTCTGGTACTCTTCCGGCGTTGGCAGCTTGCCAATCAGCGCCGCAACCGCAGCCAGCTCCGCAGAAGCCAGGTAAACGTTCGCACCGGTACCTAAACGGTTCGGGAAGTTACGGGTAGAGGTGGAGACCACCGTCGCACCGTCCGCCACGCGCGCCTGGTTACCCATACACAGGGAACAACCTGGGATTTCGATACGCGCACCACTCTTACCAAACACGCTGTAGTAACCTTCTTCCGTCAGCTGTGCGGCATCCATACGGGTTGGCGGTGCCACCCACAGGCGGGTCGGCAGCTGGCCTTTATGGGTATCCAGCAGCTTACCGGCAGCACGGAAGTGACCGATGTTGGTCATGCAGGAGCCGATGAACACTTCGTCGATCTTATCGCCCTGCACATCAGAGAGCAGACGCGCATCGTCAGGATCGTTCGGTGCACACAGGATTGGCTCTTTGATATCCGCCAGATCGATGTCGATCACTGCCGCATACTCTGCGTCAGCGTCCGCTTCCAGCAGCTGCGGATCCGCCAGCCATTTCTCCATGCCCTGGATACGACGCTCCAGCGTACGACGGTCGCCGTAGCCTTCTGCAATCATCCACTTCAGCAGCACGATGTTGGAGGTCAGATACTCAATAATCGGCTCTTTGTTCAGCTTGATGGTACAGCCCGCCGCAGAACGCTCAGCGGAGGCATCGGTCAGCTCGAACGCCTGCTCCACTTTCAGATCCGGCAGACCTTCGATTTCCAGAATGCGGCCAGAGAAGATGTTTTTCTTCCCTTTCTTCTCAACGGTCAGCAGGCCCTGTTTAATCGCATACAGCGGGATCGCGTGAACCAGGTCGCGCAGGGTGATACCCGGCTGCATTTTACCTTTGAAGCGCACCAGCACTGATTCCGGCATATCCAGCGGCATCACGCCGGTCGCAGCCGCAAATGCCACCAGACCGGAGCCCGCCGGGAAGGAGATACCGATAGGGAAACGGGTGTGGGAGTCACCACCGGTACCCACGGTATCCGGCAGCAGCATGCGGTTCAGCCAGGAGTGGATAACACCGTCACCCGGACGCAGGGAGACACCGCCACGGTTCATGATGAAGTCTGGCAGCGTGTGGTGCGTGGTCACGTCAACCGGCTTCGGATACGCCGCTGTGTGACAGAAGGACTGCATCACCAGATCAGAAGAGAAGCCCAGGCACGCCAGGTCTTTCAGTTCGTCACGGGTCATTGGGCCGGTGGTGTCCTGAGACCCCACGGAAGTCATCTTCGGCTCGCAGTATGCGCCAGGGCGAATACCCGCGACGCCGCACGCGCGACCCACCATTTTCTGCGCCAGCGAATAACCACGGTTGCTTTCCGCAACATCTTTCGCGTGACGGAACACGTCTGAGTGCGGCAGGCCCAGCGCTTCACGCGCTTTGGTGGTCAGGCCACGGCCGATGATCAGCGGGATACGGCCACCGGCACGCACTTCGTCAATCAGCACGTCGGTTTTCAGCTCGAAGCTTGCCAGCAGTTCGTTAGTGTCGTGGTTACGCACTTCGCCTTTATACGGGTAGACGTCAATCACGTCGCCCATGTTCAGGTTACTGACATCCACTTCAATTGGCAGCGCACCTGCATCTTCCATGGTGTTAAAGAAGATAGGGGCAATTTTGCCGCCGAGGCACAGGCCGCCGCCGCGCTTGTTAGGCACGTGCGGAATGTCGTCACCCATGAACCACAGTACGGAGTTGGTTGCGGACTTACGGGAAGAACCGGTACCCACAACATCACCCACATAGGCCAGCGGGAAACCTTTCTCCTGAAGCGCTTCGATCTGTTTGATCGGGCCGACGCTACCCGGCTGATCCGGCTCAATGCCTTCACGGGCGTTCTTCAGCATCGCCAGGGCGTGAAGAGGGATATCAGGACGAGACCACGCATCCGGCGCCGGAGAGAGGTCATCGGTGTTGGTTTCACCGGTCACTTTGAAGACGGTCACGGTAATTTTTTCTGCCAGGGCCGGACGGTTGAGGAACCATTCGGCGTCCGCCCAGGACTGCATCACCTGCTTCGCATAGACATTGCCCGCTTTGGCTTTTTCTTCGACATCGTAGAAGTTATCGAACATCAGCAGCGTTGAAGAGAGCGCTTTCGCGGCAATCGGTGCCAGCGTGTCGTTATCCAGCGCGTCAATCAGTGGATGAATGTTGTAACCACCCTGCATAGTGCCGAGCAGTTCAATGGCTTTTTCAGGAGTAACCAGTGGGGAGGTGGCTTCGCCTTTGGCGATAGCAGCAAGGAATCCGGCTTTTACGTAGGCAGCTTCATCTACGCCAGGCGGTACGCGGTTGATCAGCAGATCTAACAGGAATTCTTCTTCGCCCTTAGGCGGGTTCTTCAGCAGCTCGACGAGCGCGGCCATTTGGGTTGCATCTAACGGTTTGGGTACAATTCCCTCGGCGGCACGTTCTGCTACGTGCTTACGGTATTCTTCTAGCACGACGGTTCTCCTCGCTCTCATTGTCATATGCGGCGGGCGTTCTCTTCACGCTCCTGTGAGACAGCAGTTTGTAGGGTAAATGCCCGATACCGCGTCGGGCAGCATAGCAGGATTTCTGCACAGTGTTAATCTGTTTACAAAAAAGCAACATTAAAATATTTGCTGAATCGTTAAGCATGGTGTAGCGGGGAAACGAGACGAATTCGGGGCACAAAAAAACCGCCTCACAGCGGTTAATTTGTTGCCTTGCGGTGGTAGCACACCGGGTTGGCAGATTTGCGGCAACATCAACGTGAGAGATTGTGCATCACCGCCTGTTGGCTTGCAAGCCGCTATCGCGATTTTGCGTAGCGCCTTCCCATTTCGTATGAAAGCCCATGTAATTGCATTTTTTGCCTTCTTCAGATCCCTTGAACTGACTATTCTTCTCCGCGGCCTGCTCCGCTGGTGTAGCAACCAGTCACCGGGCCCGGGAGCAGTTCCGTAACCTACGCGGCAACATCAACTTGCCTGGTTCTGCCTTTCCCGGTGAAGAATGAACCCGCGTAGCCTGTACAGGAACGCATGCAATGGAGATGCGAATCACTGCGCTGATCGTTGCGATCGGTTTACTGCTTACCGCACTACACGGTGGCTGGAACATATCCGACATCACGGTGCTGTTCGTCGTCAACCTCGGCAACTAGCTGCTGGCCGCTCGCAAGAGCGGCCTTCTGAAACCCCGGCGGTTTTTCAACCATCCGATATAATTGTGTAATAAATATTCACACTCTTTGTCCGGACAAAATCGACGCTTCCCAAGAAAAGTCAAAACCGTAAAAGACGGGTGAATAATACTCACGCCAACCGTAACGCCTCACGGCACAGCGCTTGTCTCGTTGGAGTCACTATATGAAGTTGCCCTTTAAGCCACATCTGCTCGTCCTTCTGTGCAGTACCGGGCTGTTTGCCGCCTCTGGCGTGATGTTTGTCAAAAGCCGTGCATCAGAGCCTGTCGCTCCCGCGCCTGTCACCCAACAACAGGTGGCAACACCTGCGGCCCAACCCGCTCCCGTTGTCGCACCAGCTTACACGGCCGCGCAAATCGATCAGTGGGTCGCCCCGATTGCGCTCTATCCGGACGCGCTGCTGTCTCAAATTTTAATGGCATCGACCTATCCGGCCAACGTTATCCAGGCCGCGCAGTGGTCAAAAGATAACCCCAACATGCAGGGCGATGCCGCAATTCAGGCGGTGGCGAGCCAGCCGTGGGATCCCAGCGTGAAATCGCTGGTGGCGTTTCCTCAGTTAATGTCGCTGATGGGCGGAAATCCGCCGTGGGTACAAAACCTCGGCGATGCGTTTCTCGCGCAGCCGAAGGACGTGATGGATTCCGTTCAGCGCCTGCGCGCGCTGGCGCAGAAGACCGGCGCTTTACAAACCACGCCTCAGCAGACGGTCACCACCGTGACAAAACCGGCGCCAGCGAAAACCAGCACCACTGAAACAACGACAGCCACGACTTCCGCGCCCGCCCCAACGGTAATCAAAATTGAATCTGCCGATCCGCAGGTTGTTTATGTCCCTACCTATAACCCCAATACGGTTTACGGTACCTGGCCAAACACCGCGTATCCGCCAACCTATCTCCCGCCCTCGCCTGGCGAGCAATTTACCGACAGCCTGGTGAAAGGCTTAGGCTTTAGCCTGGGCGTGGCGACAACCTACGCCATCTTCAGCAATATCGACTGGGATGACGATGATGACTGGGATCATCACCATCATGACGATGACTGGGATCACGGCGGCTATAATCGCAACGGTGATAACAACATCAATATTAACGTTCAGAACTTTAATAAAATCAGTGGTCAGCGTCTGACGGACGCCAGCCGCACCTGGCAGCACAACCCGGCCTATCGGGAAGGTGTGCCCTACCCGACAAACCAGCTCAACACGCGCTTCCACTCCACCAACACGGCTACGGGGCTCAGCGCAACACAGCAAAAACCGGTTAGCCGCGATAGCCAGCGTCAGGCCGCCCTCAGCCAGATGGAGAAATCGACAGGCAAAACCTTCCCACAGACAGCGCACCCGGGGATTAAAGATGCACAGCGGCAGGCCTCAAGCGAACAGCTCAAGCAGATTTCTCAGCGCAGTAACTACCGTGGCTATGACACCAAACCTCAGACGGCGAAGCGGACAACCACACAGCAGCGCGAAAACCGCCAGACCGCAACGCAGCGACAGGAGAAACGAATCTCACAACCTGCGCAGCAACACGCGCTACAGCAGCGAACCAGTCAGCCCCGGGCGAATGCGCTGAGCGGTAACGACAGTCGCTCCGCCAACTGGCAAGCCCAGCAGCAGCGTGGTTCGCAAAGCAGACAACTGGCTGCCCGTCATCAGCCGCCGCGTCAGGCATCTGCCGGACGTGTTGAACACCGTGAATTCCGTCATCGTTAAGGGAGCAAACATGAAAAATAAACTTCTCTGTGGAATGGTGGTGTTCATGATGTCGGCGTCCGCGATGGCGCAGCAATCTTTCAGCACGCCAGAACAGGCAACAGATGCGCTGGCCAGCGCCATCAGCGAGCAAAACGAAAGTGCGATGAGCAATCTGCTCGGCGAAAACTGGCGCGACTTTCTGCCGCCTGAAGGGGTAGATCCTGATGCCGTTGCTCGCTTCCTGCGTGACTGGAAAGTCCGGCACAACACGGTTGTCGAGGGTAACACAGCACATCTTGCTGTCGGAGACAGCGGCTGGCAGCTTCCCATCCCGGTGGTTAAAACCGCTTCCGGCTGGCAATTTGACATGAAAGAAGGGGCCGAGGAGATCCTGACCCGCGAGATTGGGCGTAACGAGCTTGCCGCCATTGAAGCCTTACATGCCTATGTGGATGCCCAGCAGAACTATTTTGCGCTGAACCAGAAATACGCGCAGAAAATTGTCAGCGCGGACGGGAAAAAGGATGGTTTGTACTGGCCCGTCTCGCCAGGCGAAACGCCAAGCCCACTTGGTCCGGCGTTCAGTCCGAAAGAGCCTGGGGCGGGATACCACGGCTATCGCTTCCGCATCCTGCCGGATAATAACGGTTTCGCGATGGTGGCCTGGCCGGTCAGCTATGGTCAAACCGGCGTGATGAGCTTCGTGATAAACCAGAACGACAAGGTTTACCAGTCCGATCTCGGTCGCGATTCTGAGCAGAAAGCCCGGGCGATGACCGCGTATAACCCGGATAAAACCTGGCAGCCCGTCGAACCCTGAGTAATGTCAACGGACCACGTTTTGTAGGCCGGGTAAGGCGAAGCCGCCACCCGGCTATTTTACTTACAGAATATTTGCCACTGATTTCGCCAACTGCGCTTCCAGAACTGGTTTCGCTTCTTCGAATTTCAAATTGACCTTGTTAGCATTCGATACCACACGGGTCTGATACTTCGCGCGATCGCCCTGCTCGCTGCTGGTTTGAAGCTTCACGCCGGACGTACCCTGACGCAGCGCCGCAATGTTATCGGTGGTGACTTTCGCTTTGCTACGCTCAGAGATCTGCAGGTCGGTAACCATGGTGTAGTTCACATCTTCTACCATCGCATCTGCCGCCATGCCAATTAGCCCAGCAGCCAGACCCACGCCCAGCGCGGCGCCAGAGGAGTTGCTGTTGTAGGCGGTAATACCGGCACCCAGAGCGGCCCCCACGGCGGCACCTTCATAGCCGGTTTTCAGATAGCCCTGAGACTCGCGCAGGTCCATTTTGTCTGCTTTAAGGACGTTAGCCTGCACCCAGTAGTATGCGCTGTCAGGTGAGGACGTTACCTTATACCCTTTAGCGCTCAGATCGTTTGCCAGCAGCGTCTGGAGGTTGCTCATGTCTTTATCGGAGGTGTTTTTAACCTGGATGTAGACCGTTTTTTCACTGGAAGGCTCAAGCCAGATGGTCTCACTCATCTGGGTTTTCACTTCCAGGTTGCGTTTTTTCACGGCTGTCGTCATCGCGCCACATCCGGTCAGCGTCATGACTGACGCCAGTAAGCCAATTCCCACAACTTTCTTTAAAGACATGCGTTTTCCTTTTTTCGTGTAATTAAAAGTCCAGAACCCCTGAACAGCGCAGCCAGTAGCCACACAACGGTGAAAAAAGTATCGGCAGATGAAGAGGAATTTTTAGCGGAAATATCAACGAGATGACTACCAATTTGGGTAGTTTCAGGGCAAAAAAAACGCCTCCGGAGAGGCGTTTAGCAATCAAAAGAAACTTATTTCTTCTTCGCTTTCGCGTTTGGCAGGTCGGTGATGCTACCTTCAAACACTTCTGCCGCCAGGCCCACGGACTCGTGCAGAGTCGGGTGAGCGTGGATGGTCAGCGCGATGTCTTCCGCGTCGCAACCCATTTCGATCGCCAGACCGATTTCACCCAGCAGCTCGCCGCCGTTGGTCCCGACAATCGCACCACCGATCACGCGGTGAGTCTCTTTGTCGAAGATCAGTTTGGTCATACCGTCTGCGCAGTCGGAAGCGATAGCACGGCCAGAAGCAGCCCACGGGAAGGTGGCGGTTTCGTAGCTGATGCCTTTCTCTTTCGCTTCTTTCTCAGTCAGACCCACCCATGCCACTTCTGGCTCGGTGTACGCGATAGATGGGATCACTTTCGGATCGAAGTAGTGTTTCATGCCGGCGATAACTTCAGCGGCAACGTGACCTTCGTGAACACCTTTGTGCGCCAGCATTGGCTGACCGACGATATCGCCGATAGCAAAGATGTGCGGCACGTTAGTGCGCAGCTGTTTGTCAACGCGGATAAAACCACGGTCGTCCACTTCCACGCCAGCTTTGCCCGCGTCGAGGTTTTTACCGTTCGGCACACGGCCGATAGCCACCAGCACGGCGTCGTAACGCTGTGGTTCGGATGGGGCTTTTTTGCCTTCCATGGAAACGTAAATACCGTCTTCTTTGGCTTCAACGGCAGTTACTTTGGTTTCCAGCATCAGGTTGAATTTCTTGCTGATACGTTTGGTGAAGACTTTAACGATGTCTTTGTCTGCAGCCGGGATAACCTGGTCGAACATTTCAACCACGTCAATGTCTGAACCCAGCGCATGGTACACGGTACCCATTTCCAGACCGATGATACCGCCGCCCATAACCAGCAGGCGCTTAGGAACAGTTTTCAGCTCCAGTGCGTCGGTGGAATCCCACACGCGCGGATCTTCATGTGGAATGAATGGCAGTTCGATTGGGCGAGAACCTGCCGCGATGATCGCGTTGTCGAAGTTGATCACGGTTTTGCCGTTTTCGCCTTCCACTTCCAGGGTGTTCGCACCGGTGAATTTACCCAGACCGTTTACCACTTTCACTTTACGGCCTTTGGCCATACCCGCCAGACCGCCGGTCAGCTGAGTGATAACTTTCTCTTTCCAGGTACGAATTTTGTCGATATCGGTTTTCGGCTCGCCGAAGACGATACCGTGTTCAGCCAGCGCTTTGGCTTCTTCGATCACTTTCGCGACGTGCAGCAGCGCTTTAGAAGGGATACAGCCGACGTTCAGACAAACACCACCGAGGGTGCTGTAACGTTCTACGATGACGGTTTCCAGACCTAAATCCGCGGCGCGGAATGCTGCGGAATAACCTGCCGGGCCTGCCCCAAGTACTACGACCTGAGTTTTGATTTCTGTGCTCATCATGACCTCTTAATTTATACCCGTCGTCCACCGGGTCGTTCTATCCGCCCGCATTTTACAAAATTGTTAACAATTTTGAAACAACAAACGGCTCATGAATTTTTGCTTACGCCAGTAACCTCAAAAACAGCATGAGATTACCAGAAAAAAGCCGGCCGACTGGCCGGCTTTTCGATTACATCACCAGGCGGCGAATGTCGCTCAGCATGTTGTTGATGATGGTGATGAAACGCGCACCATCAGCACCGTCGATCACGCGGTGGTCGAAGGACAGAGAGATTGGCATCATCAGACGCGGCACAAACTCTTTACCATTCCACACCGGCTCCATCGCGGACTTGGACACACCGAGGATAGCCACTTCCGGCGCGTTCACAATCGGCGCGAAGTGGGTAGTGCCCAGGCCGCCGATGCTGGAGATAGTGAAGCAGCCGCCCTGCATTTCGCCGGCAGTCAGCTTACCATCACGCGCTTTTTTGGAGATGGTGGTCAGTTCACGGGACAGCTCAGTGATGCTCTTCTTGTTCACGTCCTTGAAGACCGGAACAACCAGACCATTTGGCGTATCAACCGCAACACCGATGTTGATGTATTTCTTCAGCGTCAGCTTCTGGCCGTCTTCAGACAGGGAGCTGTTGAAGCGTGGCATCTGCTCAAGTGCAGCGGCAACGGCTTTCATGATGAAGACCACTGGGGTGAATTTCACGTCCAGTTTACGCTTCTCAGCTTCGGCGTTCTGCTGTTTACGGAACGCTTCCAGATCGGTGATATCGGTTTTGTCGAAGTGCGTAACGTGCGGGATCATCACCCAGTTACGGCTCAGGTTAGCACCAGAGATTTTCTGGATACGGCCCAGTTCCACTTCTTCGATTTCGCCGAACTTGCTGAAGTCCACTTTCGGCCATGGCAGCATGCCCGGGATACCGCCGCCAGCGGCTGCAGCAGGTGCAGCTTCGGCACGTTTCACCGCGTCTTTAACGTAGGTCTGAACGTCTTCGCGCAGGATACGACCCTTACGGCCAGTCCCTTTCACTTTCGCCAGGTTCACACCGAACTCGCGCGCCAGGCGACGAATCAGCGGGGTGGCGTGGACATACGCGTCGTTTTCAGCGAATTCAGATTTTTCAGCTTTCGCAGCAGGGGCAGCAGCAGGTTTAGCAGCCTGAGCCGGTGCAGCAGCCGGTGCTGGAGCAGCAGCGGCAGCCGGAGCGGCGGCAGGCGCAGCGCCTTCCACTTCGAAGACCATGATCAGAGAGCCGGTAGACACTTTGTCGCCAGTGCTGATTTTGATCTCTTTAACGGTACCCGCGAACGGCGCAGGAACTTCCATGGAAGCTTTATCGCCTTCAACGGTGATCAGTGACTGTTCAGCGGCAACTTTGTCGCCCACTTTCACCATCACTTCCGTCACTTCAACTTCGTCACCGCCGATGTCCGGTACGTTAACGTCTTTCGCGCCGCCAGCAGCAGCCGGTGCAGCGGCCGGAGCCGGAGCAGCAGCCTGAGCAGGCGCGGAAGCAGGTGCAGCACCCGCCACTTCGAAGACCATGATCAGGGAGCCTGTAGACACTTTGTCACCGGTGTTGATCTTGATCTCTTTAACGGTACCCGCGAACGGCGCAGGGACTTCCATAGAGGCTTTGTCACCTTCTACGGTGATCAGTGACTGCTCAGCCGCAACGGTGTCGCCCACTTTCACCAGGATTTCGGTGACTTCAACTTCGTCACCGCCGATGTCAGGCACGTTCACTTCTTTTGCTGCGGCGGCAGCTGCTGGAGCAGCAGCCGGAGCGGCTTCTTTCTTCTCTTCCTGCGCAGGTGCAGCTGCTGCTGCACCGTCGGCGGAATCGAAAATCATGATCAGTTTGCCGGTCTCGGTTTTATCGCCAACAGAGACTTTAATCTCTTTAACGATGCCAGCCTGAGGAGACGGGACTTCCATAGAGGCTTTGTCGCCTTCTACGGTGATCAGCGACTGTTCAGCTTCAACTTTGTCGCCCACTTTGACCAGGATCTCGGTGATTTCAACTTCATCAGCCCCGATGTCCGGTACATTGATTTCGATAGCCATTATTCTTTTACCTCTTACGCCAGACGCGGGTTAACTTTATCTGCATCGATGTTGAATTTGGTAATTGCGTCCGCAACCACTTTCTTATCGATTTCGCCACGTTTAGCCAGTTCGCCCAGTGCTGCTACAACCACGTAAGAAGCATCAACTTCGAAGTGGTGACGCAGGTTTTCGCGGCTGTCGGAACGACCGAAGCCGTCAGTACCCAGTACGCGATAATCATCAGCTGGAACGTAAGTACGAACCTGCTCAGCGAACAGTTTCATATAATCAGTAGACGCCACCGCTGGCGCGTCGTTCATCACCTGAGCGATGTACGGAACGCGTGGAGTTTCCATTGGGTGCAGCATGTTCCAGCGCTCACAATCCTGGCCATCACGAGCCAGTTCAGTGAAGGAGGTCACGCTGTACACGTCGGAACCGACACCGTAGTCCTTCGCCAGGATCTGTGCGGCTTCACGCACGTGACGCAGGATAGAGCCGGAGCCCAGCAGCTGAACTTTACCTTTGCTACCTTCAACAGTTTCGAGTTTGTAGATACCTTTACGGATACCTTCCTCGGCACCTGCTGGCATTGCCGGCATGTGGTAGTTTTCGTTCAGGGTGGTGATGTAGTAGTAAATGTTCTCTTGCGCTTCACCGTACATGCGCTGCAGACCGTCATGCATGATGACTGCCACTTCGTACGCGTAAGACGGGTCGTAAGAGATACAGTTAGGGATAGTCAGAGACTGAATGTGGCTGTGACCATCTTCGTGCTGCAGACCTTCACCGTTCAGGGTCGTACGACCAGAAGTACCACCGATCAGGAAGCCGCGAGCCTGCTGGTCGCCTGCCTGCCAGCACAGGTCACCGATACGCTGGAACCCGAACATGGAGTAGTAAATGTAGAACGGGATCATCGGCAGGTTGTTGGTGCTGTAAGATGTCGCAGCAGCCAGCCAGGATGCGCCTGCACCCAGCTCGTTGATACCTTCCTGCAGGATCTGACCTTTCTCGTCTTCTTTATAGTAAGCAACCTGCTCACGGTCCTGCGGGGTGTACTGCTGGCCGTTCGGGCTGTAGATACCGATCTGACGGAACAGACCTTCCATACCGAAAGTACGCGCTTCGTCGGCGATGATTGGCACCAGACGATCTTTGATCGACTTGTTCTTCAGCATCACGTTCAGGGCACGAACGAAAGCGATAGTGGTAGAGATCTCTTTGTTCTGCTCTTCGAGCAGCTGTGAGAAGTCTTCCAGCGCTGGCAGTTCCAGCTTCTCGGTGAAGTTAGGCTGACGAGCTGGCAGGTAGCCTTTCAGCGCCTGACGACGTTCGTGCAGGTACTTGTGCTCTTCAGAACCTTCCGGGAAGGTGATGTAAGACAGGTTTTCTACCTGCTCATCGGTCACTGGAACGTTGAAACGGTCGCGGATATAACGCACGCCGTCCATGTTCATTTTCTTAACCTGGTGAGCGATGTTTTTACCTTCTGCGGTATCACCCATGCCGTAACCTTTGATGGTATGGGCCAGGATAACAGTCGCTTTACCTTTGGTCTCACGCGCTTTTTTCAGTGCCGCGTAGATTTTCTTCGGATCGTGACCACCACGGTTCAGCGCCCAGATCTGCTCATCAGTCCAGTCTGCAACCAGTGCGGCGGTTTCAGGATATTTACCGAAGAAGTGCTCACGCACGTAGGCACCGTCTTTGGATTTGAAGGTCTGGTAGTCACCGTCAACGGTTTCGTTCATCAGTTGGATCAGTTTACCGCTGGTGTCTTTACGCAGCAGTTCGTCCCAACGGGAACCCCACATGACTTTGATTACGTTCCAGCCAGCACCCGCGAAGATGCCTTCCAGTTCGTTGATAATCTTGCCGTTACCGGTTACCGGACCATCCAGACGCTGCAGGTTACAGTTGATGATGAAGCACAGGTTGTCCAGCTTCTCACGGGTTGCGATGGTGATCGCACCTTTAGATTCTGGCTCATCCATTTCGCCGTCGCCCAGGAAGGCGTAAACGGTCTGCTCAGAGGTGTCTTTCAGACCACGGTGTTCCAGATATTTCAGGAATTTAGCCTGATAGATCGCACCGATTGGACCCAGACCCATGGATACGGTCGGGAACTGCCAGAATTCAGGCATCAGTTTAGGGTGCGGGTAAGAAGACAGACCTTTACCGTGAACTTCCTGACGGAAGTTGTTCATCTGCTCTTCAGTCAGACGACCTTCCAGGAATGCACGTGCATAGATGCCCGGAGAGATGTGGCCCTGGAAGTACACCAGATCGCCGCCGTCTTTCTCGTTCGCTGCACGGAAGAAGTGGTTAAAGCACACTTCGTAAACGGTCGCAGAAGACTGGAAGGACGCCATGTGGCCACCCAGCTCCAGATCTTTCTTGGACGCGCGCAGAACAGTCATGATGGCGTTCCAGCGGATAGCTGAACGGATACGACGTTCCAGATCCAGATTGCCCGGGTATTCCGGTTCGTCTTCAACGGCAATCGTGTTTACGTAGTTGCTAGCCCCTGCACCTGAAGCAACCTTCACGCCGCCTTTGCGGGCTTCAGAAAGCAGCTGATCAATCAGATACTGAGCGCGCTCAACACCTTCTTCACGGATGACCGATTCGATCGCCTGTAGCCAGTCGCGAGTTTCGATCGGATCCACGTCATTTTGGAGACGTTCTGACATGGGGGTATTCCTTATCTATCTAATACGTTGATTTGTCTGGAACCTGTCCCATTGTGCTCTTCAGCAAGAACACAATAAGACAGGTTCTGCGTTTAGTTGCCGCGCTCTAAAAGTACCTGGCGCTTAATCCTTTCGTTGCTGTATGCGGCGTAATGAACGTTCGCGACGCGATTGTTCACGGCTGCGGTCCAGCAAGATTTCCTCAATGAAAGCCAGGTGACGGTGCGACGCTTCGCGCGCCTGCTCCGGTTCCCCGGCCATTATCGCCTCGAATATTCGGGTGCGATGGTTGCTTACCAGTGGGAGCATCTCCCGACGGGCATACAACAATTCAAAATTCTGACGAACGTTCTGGGCCAGCATCGGCTCCATGCAGCGTAGCAGATGGAGGAGCACCACATTATGTGCCGCTTCGGTGACGGCGATTTGATACTGGACGACGGCGCTGGACTCGGCGTCTAAATCGCCGGACTGCTGTGCCCGTTCAATGGCCTGATGCAGCTCGCGGATACGCACGCGATCTTCATCAGTGCTGCGAAGGGCGGCGTAATAGGCCGCAATACCTTCCAGCGCGTGACGGGTCTCAAGCAGGTCAAACTGGGATTCTGGGTGGTCAGAGAGAAGTTCTACCAGCGGATCGCTGAAGCTCTGCCACAGGCTGTTTTGCACAAAGGTTCCGCCGCCCTGGCGACGAAGCAGCAAGCCCTTTGCTTCGAGGCGTTGAATCGCCTCACGCAGAGAGGGACGTGAAACGTCGAACTGTTTTGCCAGTTCGCGTTCTGGCGGAAGTTTCTCACCCGGGCGCAGAGTCCCTTCGAGGATTAAAAACTCCAGCTGCTGCTCAATCACATCAGATAGTTTTGGTTGGCGAATTTTGCTGTAGGCCATATTCCCTGTCTTACGCCTTTTTGCCCGGAGTCAATTGGTCTTACCAATTTATATTTCGTATCGCTAAAGTAACAAAGTATTCACCTTCTGTCCATATTGGTTTTGATTGAAATCAGTAAACCCTGCACATTTTAACAACCTTACAGAAATAACGTTTCAGAAATGTAACTTTGCACAAATGAGTTGATTACTCCCAAAGTGGGAGTTTTAACCATAATGAAACGAGGGTTTTTGCAATCTGAAGCGATTCAACAAGGCAAATTATGAAAATTCGCCCACTTAAGGCGCATTTCTATTCTATAGGTTGGGGTAAGAAGCGAGAGCGGAGTGATTTACAAATGCTTTCTTTTTATTCAATTCGTCATCAGCCCTTCATAAAGCAGGTGCATTCACAGGCACTTACCACTATTCTGGCGCTTACGGAAGTCATCTCCGCTTTTTTCGGTTCGTTTAACCGTAAAGAAATAAATACAGAATATGGATTTTCATAATTACACACGCACAGCGTGACATAACAACCACACACGAGGTTTCAAATGGAAGCTCAACAGCACGGCGATCAGCTAAAGCGCGGGCTAAAAAACCGCCATATTCAGCTCATCGCACTGGGCGGTGCTATTGGTACCGGCCTGTTTCTGGGCAGCGCATCCGTTATCCAGTCTGCCGGTCCGGGCATTATTTTGGGTTACGCGATTGCGGGTTTCATTGCTTTTCTGATCATGCGCCAGTTAGGTGAAATGGTTGTCGAGGAGCCGGTCGCTGGCTCCTTCAGCCACTTTGCCTATAAGTACTGGGGCAGCTTTGCCGGTTTCGCTTCCGGCTGGAACTACTGGGTACTGTACGTTCTGGTTGCCATGGCCGAGCTGACTGCCGTCGGGAAGTATATTCAGTTCTGGTATCCCGACATCCCAACCTGGGTTTCTGCTGCAGCTTTCTTCGCCATTATCAACGCCATTAACCTCACCAACGTAAAAGTGTTCGGCGAGATGGAGTTCTGGTTTGCCATCATCAAAGTGATCGCCGTCGTGGCGATGATTATCTTTGGCGGCTGGCTGCTGTTCAGCGGCAACGGTGGCCCACAGGCAACCGTGCGTAACCTCTGGGAACAGGGCGGCTTCCTGCCTCACGGCATGACCGGTCTGGTGATGATGATGGCCATCATTATGTTTTCTTTCGGCGGTCTGGAACTGGTGGGTATCACCGCCGCAGAAGCCGACAACCCTGAACAGAGCATCCCGAAAGCGACGAATCAGGTTATCTACCGAATTCTGATCTTCTATGTGGGCTCGCTGGCGGTCCTGCTCTCCCTGCTGCCGTGGACGCGCGTCACTGCCGACACCAGTCCGTTTGTGCTGATTTTCCACGAACTGGGTGATACCGTCGTGGCGAACGCGCTCAATGTCGTGGTGCTGACCGCGGCGCTTTCCGTGTACAACAGCTGCGTATACTGCAACAGCCGTATGCTGTTCGGTCTGGCCCAGCAGGGCAATGCGCCGAAGATGCTGCTCAACGTTGATAAACGCGGCGTGCCGGTCAACACCATCATTGTTTCAGCCATCGTGACGGCGCTGTGCGTGCTGATTAACTACATGGCGCCGGAATCCGCATTTGGCCTGCTAATGGCACTGGTGGTCTCTGCACTGGTCATCAACTGGGCGATGATCAGCCTGGCACACATCAAGTTCCGCCGCGCGAAACAGCAGCAGGGCGTGACGACGCGCTTCCCTGCCCTGCTCTATCCGCTGGGTAACTGGATCTGCCTGCTGTTTATGGCGGCCGTGCTGGTGATCATGCTGATCACGCCGGGTATGGCAATCTCCGTCTACCTGATCCCAGTCTGGATTGCCGTGCTGGGCGTTGGCTATCTCTTCAGCCAGAAAAGCCGCAAGGCCATGAAGGCCCACTAAGCCTCCTCCGCGGTACCTGCTTTTGCGGGTACCGCGCGTTGTTACCTCCCTCACACTTTCATCCCTACAGCGTTTTTATCCATATCACCGCCCTGATACTGCAACGCATATATTCGTTTGCCAGCAAATAATTCTCTCCATACCGAAACCCGGAGAGCAGTCTATGGATAACGCTAAACTGTCAGTAAAAGAAAAGATCGGCTATGGGATGGGCGATGCAGGTTGCAACATCATCTTTGGCGCCATCATGCTGTTTGTTAACTATTTTTATACCGACATATTTGGCCTCGCGCCTGCACTGGTGGGGGTCTTACTGCTGTCGGTTCGTGTGATTGACGCCGTCACCGACCCTATCATGGGGGCAATTGCCGACCGCACCCGCAGTAAATATGGCCGTTTTCGTCCATGGCTGCTGTGGATTGCCTTCCCCTACGCGCTGTTCAGTATTCTGATGTTCACCACACCGGAGTGGAGCTATAACAGCAAAGTTATCTATGCGTTTGTCACCTACTTCCTGCTCTCATTAACCTATACGGCCATCAACATCCCTTACTGTTCGTTAGGAGGGGTGATCACCAACGATCCGAAAGAGCGTGTGGCCTGCCAGTCCTACCGCTTCGTGCTGGTCGGCATCGCCACGTTGCTGCTGTCATTGACGCTGCTGCCGATGGCCGACTGGTTTGGCGGGGATAACAAAGCCAAAGGCTACCAGATGGCAATGACCGTACTGGCGCTGATTGGCACCTGCATGTTCCTGTTCTGCTTCGCCACCGTGCGCGAGCGCGTGCGCCCGGCGGTGCAGACCCACGACGAGCTGAAAAATGACCTGAAAGACGTGTGGAAAAACGACCAGTGGGTGCGAATTTTGCTCCTGACCCTGTGCAACGTCTGCCCGGGCTTTATCCGCATGGCGGCAACCATGTATTACGTCACCTGGGTGATGGGCCAGAGCACCCACTTCGCCACCGTGTTTATCAGCCTGGGGGTTATCGGCATGATGCTTGGCAGCGTGCTGGCAAAAGTGCTGACTGACCGCTGGTGTAAACTGAAGGTCTTCTTCTGGACCAATATCGTGCTGGCGATATTTTCCTGCGCCTTCTATTTCTTCGACCCGAAAGCCACCGTCACCATCGTGGTGCTCTACGTTCTGCTGAACATCCTGCACCAGATCCCGTCTCCGCTGCACTGGTCGCTGATGGCTGACGTGGATGACTACGGCGAGTGGAAAACCGGGAAACGCATCACCGGGATCAGCTTCTCCGGCAACATTTTCTTCCTGAAGCTGGGTCTGGCGATTGCCGGGGCAATGGTCGGTTTTCTGCTCTCCTGGTACGGTTACGACGCAGGCGCAAAAGCGCAAAGCGCGGAGGCCATTAACGGTATCGTACTGCTGTTTACCGTTATTCCTGGCGTTGGATACTTAATTACCGCGGGCGTTGTACGCCTGCTGAAAGTGGACCGCGAAACCATGAAGATGATCCAGTCCGATCTGGAAAAGCGCCGCGCCAACTACCGCGAGCTGAACGCTTATCAGGAACTCAAAGCCGCAGAGACAAAATAAGGAAAGTTGCATGCAAACCTGGCCAAACCCGTTTATTGAACAACGCGCCGACCCGTACATTTTACATCATGAGGGGGAATACTATTTTATTGCCTCCGTGCCGGAGTACGACAGGCTGGCTATCCGCCGTGCTGACTCGCTGGAGGGCTTGCGCAGCGCCGAAGAGATAGTGGTCTGGCGCAAACCCGACACCGGTCCAATGAGCCAGTTGATTTGGGCCCCAGAACTGCATCACATCGACGGGAAGTGGTATATCTATTTTGCCGCGACGCACACCCAGGCGCTTGATAGCCTCGGCATGTTCCAGCACCGAATGTTTGCGCTGGAGTGTACCGACAGCGATCCGCTCGCCGGTACGTGGGTCGAGAAGGGGCAAATAAAAACGCCATTCGACACTTTCGCCCTCGATGCCACCACCTTTGTCCATCAGGGGAAACGCTGGTATCTGTGGGCGCAAAAAGCGCCGGACATCGCCGGAAATTCCAACCTTTATCTGTGTGAAATGGAAAATCCATGGACGCTGAAAGGCGAGCCGGTGATGCTCAGTAAACCTGAATATGACTGGGAATGCCGCGGATTTCTGGTTAACGAAGGTCCGGCGGTGCTGGTTCACGGCGACAAGCTGTTTATCAGCTACTCCGCTAGCGCCACCGATGAGAACTACTGCATGGGGTTATTGTGGATAGACCTGAATGCCGATCCGCAACAGCCGGCGAACTGGCACAAATCTGCGCGTCCGGTATTCACCACCCGTTATGAAAACCGCCAGTTTGGGCCGGGCCATAACAGCTTCACAAAGACCTCAGAAGGGGAAGATGTGCTGGTGTATCACGCCAGAAATTACACCGAAATCGAAGGCGATCCGCTTTACGATCCCAATCGTCATACCCGCCTGAAGCGTGTTCGTTGGGACGAAAACGGGATGCCTGATTTCGGCATCCCGCCTGCGGATACGCTATAGCGTTTGCGGCGCGCTGGCTTACACCAGCGTGCCGTAAATGGTCAGCAGCGCCACAACCACCACCACCACAAACGACGTTTTCTTTGCCATTGAAACCGCCGCTTTTGGCGTTTCAATCTTGTCGGTATGCGGCTCACGCGCCAGGGAAAACTGCGCCAGACGGGTTAACACCTGATACTGCGAGGTGTGTCGGTCGCCCAGAGACGCAAACCACGCTGGCAATGCTTTTTCACCGTGGCCAATGAGCGCGTACACCACACCCACCAGACGCACCGGCAGCCAGTCGAGCACATGCAGGATGGCATCAATGCCGGAGAGCAAACGTTCATGCGGTGTCAGATAACGGGCAAGCCAGGTCTGCCAGGCACGCAGGAACGCATACCCCATCAGCAAGACGGGTCCCATCGGGCCGCCCACCACAAACCAGAACAGCGGCGCGAGGTAGTAACGGAAGTTAATCCACAGCAGCGCATTTTGCAGCTCGCGCAGGAACTCGCGCTCGTCGCAATCCGGCGGCACGCCGTGGATCATCGTCAGTTCGCTCGCCATGGCACCGCGCGCGTGGGCATCATCGCGGGAGGCCGCTTTAAGATAAGCGTGGTAGTGCAAACGCACCTTGCCCGCACCAATGCACAGCACGCCAAGCAGGATCCACACCACCAGCAGCGGCACATTAAAAAAGAGTCCGTACAGCGCGCGCAGCAGCAGGAAGGTAATCACCATCACACCCGCCATCATCAGCAGCGTGCGCAGCATGGAAAAGTGCCTGATGCGGCGGAATAACACCTCCAGCCGGTGATCCAGATGCCAGTGCTCACCGAGCTTGAACAGACGTTCAGCGATGATAACCAGCAGCATGGTAAACAACGTCATGGTATCTCCTTATTCTGACGACGCGGTGAGCATGGCGCGAAAGCGGGGCCAGTCAAATGCCGGGCCAGGATCGGTTTTTCTCGCCGGAGCGATATCACTGTGTCCGGTAATGTTGTCGGCGATTGCCGGGTAGAGTCCGATAAGTGTACGGGTCACAGCCGCTAACTTTTGATACTGTGAGTCGGTGTAGGGCGTAGTATCCGTGCCTTCCAGCTCGATCCCAATGGAGAAATCGTTGCACCGTTCGCGCCCGTGATACATCGACACCCCGGCATGCCAGGCGCGCTTATCAAAAGGAACATACTGAACCACCTCACCATCACGACGAATCAGACAGTGAGCCGACACGCGCAAATGCGCAATCTCAGCGAAGAAAGGATGGGCATTGGGATCTATCGTTCCCATGAATAACGCATCGATCCACGGGCCGCCAAATTCACCCGGCGGGAGACTAATATTATGAACCACCAGCAGTGTGGGCTTTTCATCCTCCGGGCGGCAATCGTGGTGCGGCGAGGGTACACGCCGCGCATCCACCAGCCATCCGTTTTCTAACAACATGCTGGAACTCCTTCTGTATGGTGCAATGACTCGGTTCAGAGTAGCATGTTTCAATATTATGATTCGTTACCAATTTGGAGTTTTATCATGCCGCCTCGCCGCTACAACCCCGACCACCGACGTGAAGCACTTCTGGAACGTATTAATATGGATATTCCGGCAAGCGTTGCCCATGCGTTAAAAGAAGACCTTGGGGGTGACGTGAATGCCGATAAAGACATTACCGCACAATTATTGCCAAAAGAGACACGTTCCCACGCGGTCATTATTACCCGTGAAGAGGGCGTTTTTTGCGGCAAGCGTTGGGTTGAAGAGGTATTTACTCAACTGGCGGGCGATGATGTGCAGGTGACCTGGCACGTTGAAGATGGTGATGCGATTACAGCCAATCAGCCGCTGTTCGAGCTGGACGGTCCCTCGCGCGTCTTGCTGACCGGCGAACGCACCGCGCTCAATTTTGTACAAACGCTCTCTGGCGTCGCCAGCGAAGTGCGTCGCTATGTTGACCTCCTGGCCGGCACCCACACTCAGCTGCTGGATACCCGCAAAACGCTGCCAGGCCTGCGCACTGCGCTGAAGTACGCGGTGCTCTGTGGGGGCGGCGCCAACCATCGACTGGGCTTATCCGATGCCTTCCTGATCAAAGAGAACCACATTATTGCGTCGGGTTCCGTGCGCCAGGCCGTTGAGAAAGCCTTCTGGCTGCACCCGGACGTCCCTGTTGAAGTGGAAGTCGAAAGCCTGGAAGAGCTGGAGCAGGCCGTTAAGGCCGGAGCCGATATCATCATGCTCGACAATTTCGAAACTGAGCAGATGCGCGAGGCAGTAAAACTGACTAACGGCCGCGCCCAGCTTGAAGTTTCCGGGAACGTCACGTTCGACACGATCCGTGAATTCGCCGAAACCGGTGTGGACTACATCTCCGTCGGCGCGCTGACCAAACACGTTCGCGCCCTTGACCTCTCCATGCGCTTCAAATAACACGCTTTCCCTCTCCGCCCGGAGAGGGGAATTTCAGTCTTGCTCGCAAATCCGTTGTTCTTCCCTGCAACACTGCATGAATTCTCTGAAGCCCCTTTCCCGTTCCCTTTTTTGCCCCTCGTTTCTCTCCTTTCGCGCTGCCAGAGTAGCGCCACTTTGCATAAGGAGCAGATATGGACAGACAACAAGGATTCACACTCATTGAGCTGATGGTGGTCATTGGCATTATTGCGATTCTGAGCGCCATCGGCGTTCCCGCCTATCAGAACTACCTGCGTAAAGCCGCCCTCACCGATATGCTGCAAACCTTCATTCCCTATCGCACTGCCATTGAGCTTTGCGCGCTCGATCACGGTGGCGTGGAGAGCTGTGACGCAGGCAGTAACGGCATCCCTTCCCCGACGACGACGCGTTACGTCTCAGCAATGAACGTGGCAAAAGGGATCGTGACCTTGACGGGTCAGGAGAGTCTCAACGGACTGACGGTGACCATGACGCCACAGTGGAATAACGGCAACGGTATGACAGGCTGGACGCGTGACTGCAACATCAGTGCTGACAGCGAGCTTAAGCAGGCCTGTGAAGACGTCTTCCGCTTCGACAATAACTGAGGGGCGGACAATGAACAACGATCAACTCGTGGCACTTTGCCTTCGCCATCATGCTCTGCTGCTCACCAGCGACAGTGACATGGTCAGCATCGCCGTCGTGGGAAGCCCCGCACCTGAACTGATGGAAGCCCTGCGCTTCGCAACGCAGAAACGGATTGATATCGAGTGCTGGAGCGCTGAACGCATGGAAAAGCATCGGCAGTTAAGCGCGCAATCGCATCTGCCTAACGTTTCGCAGGCACATTCAGCGGTGGATATCCTCAACCACACGCTGCAACAGGCGATAAACCAGCGCGCCTCCGACATCCATATTGAACCGATGGAGCACGCGTGCCAGATTCGCTTACGTATCGATGGCGTACTTTGCCCGCAACCTCCGCTTTCCGCCGCGCTGGCAACGATGCTCTGCGCCCGGTTAAAAGTGCTGGGTAATCTGGATATTGCTGAACGCCGCTTACCGCAGGATGGTCAGTTTACCATTGAGCTGACAAACGAGCCGGTCTCGTTTCGTATCGCCACGCTTCCCTGCAACGGCGGTGAGAAAATTGTGCTGCGCCTGCTGCATCAGGTTCAGCAGGCTCTTGAACCGAAAGCACTCGGCATGAGCGCTGAGCAGCAGGCCTGTTTTACTGCGTCACTGCACCAGCCACAGGGGCTGATTCTGGTTACCGGCCCCACAGGCAGCGGCAAAACCGTCACCCTCTATAGCGCGTTACAGGCGCTTAACACCCCTGACGTCAACATCTGCAGCGTAGAGGATCCCATTGAAATCCCGCTTGCGGGATTGAATCAGACGCAGATTAACCCGCGAGCGGGCCTGACATTTCAGAGCGTGCTAAGGGCGCTGCTGCGTCAGGATCCGGATATCATTATGGTCGGCGAAATTCGTGATGGCGAAACGGCAGAGATCGCTATTAATGCCGCGCAGACCGGGCACCTGGTATTGTCGACGCTGCATACCAACTCGACAACGGAAACCCTGATTCGCCTGGAGCAGATGGGCGTCGCGCGCTGGATGATCTCTTCCGCACTCTCTATGGTGATTGCCCAACGGCTGGTTCGGCGTCTTTGTCCACATTGCCGACAGCAAAACGGGGAGCATTCAGGCTTACCCCGCCCGGTTTGGCCGCGACCACTTCCCCGCTGGCAACCCACAGGCTGCGATCGTTGCTACCACGGTTTTTACGGCCGGGTGGCGATTTTTGAAGTACTGAAAATCGACAACCCTCTGCGCCAGGCAATTGCCAGCGGGGCAGGCACCGAGGTGATAGAAGCCAGTGCCCGGCAGGCAGGGTTAATCTCGCTGTTTGAACACGGCTGTATGACCATTGAGCAAGGGCTAACCACGCTCGAAGAATTATTGCGTGTTTTGGGTATGCCCGATGGCCACTAATCACCTCTGGCGCTGGCGAGCCCTGTCCACAGAAGGAGAACCCCGAAGCGGGACACTCTGGGCCACAGACCGCAACGCGGCCTTCACCAGGCTAATGCGGAACGACCTGCATCCTCTGGCCCTCTCCCGATGCCCTCAGAGACACCGCTGGCGCCCTCATCACTGCTACGAGATGTTTCGCCAGCTCGCCACGCTGCTGCAGGCCGGACTAACGCTTGCGCATAGCCTGCAAATGCTGGCTGACCAGCATCCATCAGAACCGTGGCGGGCACTGCTGCAAAGCGTTGCCGATGAACTCAGTGAAGGGTGCCCTTTTTCTGAGGCGCTCAGGCGGTGGCCCACGGTCTTTACCCCATTGCATATCTCAATGGTAAAAACGGGTGAGCTGACAGGGAAGCTGGAAGAGTGCTGTCGCCAGCTCGCCCAGCAACAAAAAGCGCAGCAGCAGCTCGGTCAGAAAGTGAAAAAAGCGCTGCGCTACCCGGCGATCATCCTGACGCTGGCGGTACTCGTCGTACTCGCCATGGTCACCCTGGTGTTGCCCGAGTTCGCCGCAATCTACAAAACGTTTAACACTCCCCTTCCGGCGCTGACGCGGATGGTGATGGGTATATCCGCGTTTATGCAGTCCTACGCTCTCGCACTGTTCGCGGTGCTGCTTGTTCCGTTAACCGCAGCCTGGACTCTGCGTCACACGCCTCGCTGGCAGCGATTTCTTCTGCATCTACCTGTAATGGGGGCGCTGGCGAAAGGGCAAAAGCTGGGGCAGATCTTCACCGTACTGTCGCTCACGCAGCAGGCAGGCATTGCCTTTTTACAGGGGCTTGAGAGCGCAGAAGAGACCGTCGAAAGCCGCTACTGGAAAGGGATCCTTCGCAGAATACGCGAAGATATTGAAAAAGGGCTTCCCGTCTGGTCATCCTTTCAGAAAGCGGCAATGTTTACCCCGCTCTGTATTCAGCTTTTACGAACGGGCGAAATGTCAGGTTCACTGGACATCATGCTGGCAAACCTTGCTCGTCATCATACGGAGCAAACTTTTCAGTTGGCCGACAATCTGGCAGCACTCCTGGAGCCGTTACTACTGGTTGTCACGGGGGTCATCATCGGCACGCTAGTGGTGGCAATGTATTTGCCCATTTTCCATTTGGGGGATGCGATGAGCGCGGGATAGCCAATAGTGCTGGCGCACGGACATGCGCCAGCGAAAGCCATTACAGGCTATTGAAAACGCGGTTTTCCTGCTCCTGAACGCGAATAAACGTCGTACGTTTCGTCAGCTCTTTCAGACGGGAGGCACCCACGTAGGTACAGGCTGAGCGCAGGCCGCCCAGGATGTCGCGCGCGGTGTTTTCAACCGGGCCACGCAGAGGCAGCTTCACGGTTTTGCCTTCTGCCGCACGGTATTTTGCCACACCACCAACGTGACGGGTCATTGCAGACTCAGAGCTCATACCGTAGAACAGCATGAATTTCTCGCCGTTTTCTTCCACCACGGTGCCGCCGCTCTCTTCATGACCGGCCAGCATACCGCCGAGCATCACGAAGTCTGCGCCGCCGCCAAACGCCTTCGCCACATCGCCCGGCATGGTGCAACCGCCGTCACTGATGATCTGGCCGCCCAGGCCATGCGCCGCATCGGCACATTCGATAACGGCGGACAGCTGCGGATACCCAACGCCGGTTTTGACGCGCGTGGTGCATACGGAGCCCGGGCCAATGCCCACTTTCACGATGTCGGCACCGGAGAGGATCAGCTCCTCACACATTTCACCGGTCACCACGTTGCCCGCGATGATGGTTTTCGTTGGCCAGGCCTCACGCGCCTTGCTGACGAACTGCACGAAATGCTCGGAGTAACCGTTCGCCACATCAATACACACAAAATTGAGCGCCGGGTTCGCATTCAGGATCTGTTTGGTCTTCTCGAAATCGGCATCAGAGGTGCCGGTGGAGACCATCACATGCTTCACCACATCCGCAGAGGCGGATGCAACAAACGCATTCCACTCTTCCGGGCTGTAGTGTTTGTGCACTGCGGTGAGAATATCGAACTGCGCCAGGGCGGTTGCCATCCCGAAGGTGCCCACCGTATCCATATTGGCGGCGATAATCGGCACGCCAGACCAGGTCTGACCGGAATGTTTAAAGGTGAATTGACGTTCGAGTTCAACGTCTGAGCGACTTTTCAGTGTAGAGCGTTTAGGGCGGATAAGAACGTCTTTGAAACCTAACTTCAGATCTTCTTCGATACGCATGTGCGGATTCCTGGGGTTAGAGGCAAATATGTTAAAAGCACAACTCCAGTGACGCTATCATACGCACTAATACCTGCTCCGCAAGACTGCGAAATTCTCTTTTTTTACGCTACAATCCTATAAATTTACCTGGTAAAAAGCCGGTAAACAGGGCTAAACAGTGGCTGATGCACGTTTGAAATTTAACCAACTGATTTTAATAATGAATAATTCCCAGGATTTGATTTAATGGGGTATATCGTCGCATTAACCGGCGGCATCGGTAGTGGCAAAAGTACCGTTGCGGACGCATTTTCTCGTCTGGGTATCACGATTATTGATGCCGATATCATTGCCCGTCAGGTGGTAGAGCCCAATACACCCGCGCTAAAAGCCATCGAAAACCATTTTGGTCCGGCAATTATCAGTGCAGATGGCACGCTAAATCGCCGCAAGCTACGCGAATGCATTTTTTCCGATTCTGCGGAAAAACGCTGGCTTAATGCCCTGCTCCACCCCATTATCCACCAGGAAACTCAGCGTCAAATTGCCGCAGCCCGCTCGCCGTATGTTCTGTGGGTGGTTCCGTTGCTGGTAGAGAATCAGCTGCACAATAAAGCCGATCGGGTGCTGGTCATTGATGTCTCGCCTGAAACGCAAATCCAGCGCACCGTGACGCGCGATCGTGTCTCGCGCGAACAGGCTGAACAAATTCTTGCCGCTCAGGCCACGCGCGCTCAGCGCCTTGCCGTTGCGGATGATGTTATTGATAATAACGGCGCACCAGATGCCATTGCATCGGATGTTGCCCGCCTGCATGCGCAGTATTTGGCGTTCGCCGCGCAGGCCGTTGCACAGGAAAAACCATAATGTCGACCCACATCCTTTTTGAGCATCCGCTCAACGAAAAAATGCGTACCTGGCTGCGTATCGAATTTCTGATTCAACAACTTTCACAACATTTGCCCGTCAGCGATCATGCCACTGCGTTGCACTTCTTCCGCAATGTGGGGGATCTGCTGGATGTCATTGAGCGGGGCGACGTCCGCACAGAGCTTCTGAAAGAACTGGAGCGCCAGCAGCGTAAATTACAGGCCTGGGCCGAAGTGCCGGGCGTGGATCAGAGCCGCATTGATTCACTTCGTCAGCAGCTTAAAAACAGCAGCAGTACGCTGATGGCCGCACCTCGTGTCGGGCAATTTTTGCGAGAAGATCGCCTGATCGGCCTGGTGCGCCAGCGCCTGAGTATTCCTGGTGGCTGCTGTAGTTTCGACCTGCCAACGCTGCATATGTGGCTGCATATGCCGCAAGCACAGCGTGATGCGCAGGTGAACAGCTGGCTGGAAAGTCTCGCCCCCATGCACCAGACGCTGTCGCTAATTCTCGACCTCATCCGTAACTCGGCGCCGTTCCGCAAGCAAACCAGCCTGAACGGTTTCTATCAGGATAACGGCGATGATGCCGATCTTCTGCGTCTGAATTTATCGCTCGGCGAGCAGCTTTACCCACAGATTTCCGGGCATAAGAGTCGTTTTGCGATCCGCTTTATGCCTCTGGACAGCGAGAATGGCACCGTGCCGGAACGCCTCGATTTTGAACTGGCCTGTTGTTAAGGAGTGCCGATGTCTGAAGTGACCACCGTAAACTGCCCCACCTGCGGTAAAACCGTTGTATGGGGCGAAATGAGTCCGTTCCGTCCATTCTGCTGCAAGCGCTGTCAGTTAATTGACCTTGGAGAATGGGCGGCGGAAGAGAAACGCATTCCGAGCAAAGGCGATCTCTCGGACAGCGATGACTGGAGTGAAGAGCAGCAATAGCTTTAAAGCCTGCTGGCGCTTCGCTTAGCAGGCCTACAGGTCGTCCGTCAGTCGGGATATGACGGGCGCATTTGCCGGTGGGAATTTATCGGCATCACTGGCCTGAAGCTCCACCCAGTTACCGGGTTGCCCCTCTTTTCCCCAGGGGTCGCCTTCCCAGTTTTCGACCAGCCAGAACCAAAGCGTGATGTGCCTGTCCGGAAACTGGTATTCGAGCTTATCGAACAGCGTTGCGCCAACTGGCGTAATCCCTACCTCTTCCTGAAGCTCACGCACCAGCGCCTCTTCCGGCGTCTCCCCTGATTCAATTTTTCCACCGGGAAACTCCCATTTGTTCGCCATATGGGCATCGGCAGCGCGCTGGGTAATGAAGATCTGGTTTTGCGGGTTGCGAATAATCCCGACGGCAATTTGCAGTATTTTCATATTGTCACTTCCATAAAAAAGGCGCAGATATCTGCGCCTTTTCATTGTCTTATGGACTTAGCTCAGACGGCCGTGGCAGGCCTTATATTTTTTACCGGAACCACACGGGCACGGATCGTTACGACCCACTTTACGATCGCCAGTCTGCGCGGCGATCGCCGCTGCAGCTTCGCTCTCGTCAGTCTGGTGGCTCAGCTGTTGCATCTGCGCCAGACGCTCAGCTTCTTCACGACGCTGTTGTTCCATCGCTTCCACTTCTTCCGGCATACGTACCTGAACTTTGCTCAGGGTGCTGATCACTTCATACTTCAGCGACTCCAGCATAGACGCAAACATGGAGAAGGATTCACGCTTGTACTCCTGCTTCGGATCTTTCTGCGCATAGCCACGCAGGTGAATACCCTGACGCAGGTAGTCCATTGCCGCCAGGTGCTCTTTCCACAGGGAGTCCAGCGTCTGCAGCATCACACCTTTTTCGAAGTGACGCATCATCTCAGCGCCAACCACTTCTTCCTTACGCTTATAAACGTCCAGCGCGGTTTCAAAGATACGTTCGCGCAGCGTCTCTTCGTGCAGCTCAGGCTCTTTGTCCAGCCACTCTTTGATAGGCAGATCGAGGTCAAAGTCGTTCTTTAGACGTTCCTGCAGGCCTTCGATATCCCACATCTCTTCCAGAGACTGCGGTGGAATATGCCCGTCAATGGTCGCTTTGAACACATCTTCGCGAATGCTGTTGATGGTTTCGCTCACGTCGGACACGTCCAGCAGTTCGTTACGCTGGGTGTAGATCGCACGACGCTGATCGTTCGCGACGTCATCATACTCCAGCAGCTGCTTACGAATATCAAAGTTGCGGCTTTCCACTTTACGCTGCGCGTTGGCAATCGCTTTAGTGACCCACGGGTGCTCGATGGCTTCGCCTGGTTTCATGCCAAGTTTACGCATCATGCCGGACACGCGGTCGGAGGCGAAAATACGCATCAGCGCATCTTCCATAGACAGGTAGAAGCGAGAAGAACCGGCATCCCCCTGACGGCCCGCACGGCCACGCAGCTGGTTGTCGATACGACGAGATTCGTGACGCTCGGTACCAATAATGTGCAAACCACCGGAAGCCAGAACCGCGTCGTGACGTACCTGCCAGTCGGCTTTGATTTGTGCAATCTGTTCTGGCGTTGGGTTTTCCAGCTCAGCAACCTCAGCCTGCCAGCTACCGCCCAGCATAATATCGGTACCACGACCCGCCATGTTGGTAGCGATGGTCACGGCAGCCGGATAACCCGCCTGAGCAACGATATCCGCTTCTTTAGCATGGAACTTGGCGTTCAGAACGTTGTGTTTAATGCCTGCTTTCGTCAGCTCATTGGAAACCACTTCAGATTTCTCGATGGAGATGGTCCCCACCAGAACCGGCTGCCCATTGGCAGTACGGTCGCGAATATCTTCGATGATTGCCTGAATTTTTTCCGCTTCGGTCATGTACACCAGGTCCGGCATATCCTTACGGATCATTGGACGGTTGGTTGGAACGACAACGGTATCCAGCTTGTAGATGGAGCTGAATTCAAACGCTTCGGTATCAGCAGTACCGGTCATGCCCGCCAGCTTCTCGTACAGACGGAAGTAGTTCTGGAAGGTGATGGACGCCAGGGTCTGGTTTTCATTCTGAATATCCACACCTTCTTTGGCTTCCACAGCCTGGTGCAGACCGTCAGACCAGCGACGTCCCTGCATGGTACGGCCGGTGTGTTCATCGACGATGATGACTTCGCCGTCTTTCACAATGTAGTCGACGTCACGGGTGAACAGCGCGTGGGCGCGCAGTGCAGCCGTTACGTGGTGCATCAGCATGATGTTGCTCGGAGAGTACAGGGACTCCCCCTCTTCCATAATGCCTTCAGCGACCAGCAGCTCTTCAATTTTCACCAGACCGCGCTCGGTCAGGTTCACCTGGCGCGCTTTTTCATCAACGGAGAAGTGACCTTCACCCTGGAAGGTGTCGGAGTCTTCTTTCTCCTGACGCAGCAGGTGCGGAATGATTTTGTCGACTTTGCGGTACATCTCAGAGCTGTCTTCGGCAGGGCCGGAGATGATCAGCGGGGTACGCGCTTCATCGATCAGGATGGAGTCCACCTCATCCACCAGCGCGTAGTGCAGTTTACGCTGGACGCGCTCTTCAGGGCTGAAGGCCATGTTGTCACGCAGGTAGTCGAAGCCGTATTCGTTGTTGGTGCCGTAGGTGATGTCCGCGTTATACGCTTCACGCTTGGCTGGCGCAGGCAGGCCGGACATGTTGATGCCGACCGTCATGCCGAGGAATTCGAACAGTGGACGGTTGTTTTCGGCGTCACGCTGGGCCAGATAGTCGTTGACGGTAACCACGTGAACGCCTTTACCGGTCAGCGCGTTCAGGTAAGCCGGCAGCGTTGCGGTCAGGGTTTTACCTTCACCAGTACGCATTTCCGCGATGCAGCGCTCGTTAAGCACCATACCACCCAGCAGCTGAACGTCGAAGTGACGCATGCCAAACACACGTTTACTCGCTTCACGCACTACGGCGAAGGCTTCCGGGATCAGGCTTTCTAAGGTTTCCCCTTTTTCCAGACGCGCGCGGAATTCCACGGTTTTTGCTTTCAGCTCGTCATCGGAGAGCTTCTCCATCGCCGGTTCCATACCGTTGATGACAGCGACAGCTTTGCGCATACGGCGCAGTGTACGATCGTTACGACTACCAAAAACTTTAGTTAATAATTTGATTAGCATAATAAATTCTCAAACGCCCCATCGTGGGCAGATAAATTAAGGTATTGAAAAAGTTAATTTAGCTGAGGCGTTGCGGCCCGGCGCGGATGCCGTGGGCCTGGCTAATCCAGGTTGATACAGAGAATGAGACTGACGGAGTGAGCACAGTTTGCGCCGTCTGGCGAACCATAACCGGCGGCTGGCCGTCCTGCGTGAGCAACGCGTTGAGCGTATCCAGCAGGGCAAGGTGCTGTGCCTGTACCGGCAACGTCTCTTCGGCAACAGGCATTGTCTGCGGCGCCATCGCAAATGACAGATGACGAATGACCGTGCGGATAGCGTGCTGGTGCCAGTAATCAACGGAGAAATTCGGGCGACGACTGGCTTCAAGCCACGCGAGGTTAGTAAAGTTAACCCGCGTGTTGAGATCGTGTTTGGTTGTGGAGGTTTTCGCTGGCGTCGCCGCTTCGGCACTGTTGCTGAGCGCAGGCAAGCCGAGACTCGCCGCGACCATCCCCAATAAGAGATGCGGCCAGAAGTATCGTCTGCCAAATTGTCGCCAGCGCGTCAGTATTCCGCTCACTTGCTCCACCACATAAGCCCGCCAGTTACAGGCTAAATTCAGTTATTTTTTTTAAGCGCCCAGATATTACCACTAATGCCGCTACACAACAGCAGGAATGAGGCATCGTTGCAGGGAAAAACGGTCAAGAATGCAGCTAACGCACACATTTTCTGCGCAAGACAAACAAGAGAGAATATTGAGGCAAACGAAGACGGGTAAAAATAAAAACGACTGGTCTTCCTGGTCGGAGAGAGTACCAGGTTAACCAGTCGATTTTTTACGAAACGGTGTGAACCGTTAAGCCAGAACCGTGCTTGGTGCTTTGAAGGCCAGCGGCAGTTCCGCTTCGTCTTCAAAGGTCACATATTCCCAGGCTTCCTGTTTTGCCAGGACTGCCTGCAACAGTTTGTTGTTCAGTGCATGACCGGATTTAAACGCGGTGAATGCACCAATGATGTTGTGACCACACATAAACAGGTCGCCGATCGCATCCAGCATTTTGTGACGCACGAATTCGTCTTCAAAACGCAGGCCGTCTTCGTTCAGTACGCGATAATCGTCAACAACGATGGCACAATCGAAGCTGCCGCCCAGGCACAAGCCGCGGGACTGCAGATATTCGATATCACGCATGAAGCCAAACGTACGTGCGCGGCTAATCTGGCGCATAAACGCATCAGCAGAGAAGTTCATCGCATAGCGTTGGGTGCTGGCATCAATCGCCGGATGGTTAAAGTCGATGGTAAAGTCCAACGAGAAACCATTGTACGGTTTGAATTCAGCCCACTTGTCGCCATCTTCGACACGAACGGTCTCTTTGATGCGAACAAATTTCTTCGCGCAGTTCAGTTCTTCGATGCCGGCATCCAGCAACAGATAAACGAACGGAGCAGCACTGCCATCCATAATCGGGATTTCTGGCGCATCGACTTCAACCATAATGTTGTCGATACCCAGACCCGCCAGGGCGGCGTTCAGGTGCTCTACGGTAGAAATCCGCACGTCATGCTCGTTCACCAGACAAGTACAGAGCATAGTATCACGCACAGATTTGGCATCGGCCGGAAAATCTACCGGTGGATTCAAGTCGGTGCGACGATAGATGACCCCGGTATTGGCCGGCGCAGGGCGTAACGTCAGTGTGACTTTCTTGCCGGTATGTAAACCGACACCCGTCGCCTGAACGATACGTTTAAGTGTCCTTTGTTTGATCATCGTATAATCTCGCCAAATTAACTATCCAACCGAAAGTGTATATCACTAACGGTGGGCCAGTTTAGCACAAAGAGCGCAAATCCCCAAATTCCAGCCAATTCTTAGTCAGCTTGCTTACGCAGGAACGCCGGGATATCCAGATAATCTGGCTCTTTCGCCGTTTGCGGCGTTGGGTCGTTCACCACTTTCGCGGCCGGTTTCTGCTCTTGAGTCAGAGGAGACATACCGTGCTGCTGGTAACGATCCATTACCGGTTGCTGAGTCTGTTTGTTGGTCACCAGGGTGATCTCAGGACGCTTGTCCATACCGATACCGGTGGCAACAACAGTTACACGCAGCTCGTCGTTCATTTCCGGGTCGAGAGACGTACCAATTACCACGGTGGCATTGTCAGAGGCGAACGCACGGATAGTGTTACCCACGGTTTCGAACTCATCCAGACGCAGGTCAAAGCCAGCGGTAATGTTGACCAGCACGCCGCGCGCACCAGACAGGTCAATATCTTCCAGCAGTGGAGAAGAGATAGCCATTTCAGCCGCTTCTTCTGCACGGTCTTCACCGCTTGCCACGCCAGAGCCCATCATCGCGTAGCCCATTTCGGACATCACGGTACGAACGTCTGCAAAGTCAACGTTCATCAGGCCAGGACGGGTAATCAGTTCGGCGATACCCTGAACCGCGCCTTTCAGCACGTCGTTTGCCGCGCCGAAGGCGTCCAGCAGGGAGATACCGCGACCCAGAACTTTCAACAGTTTGTCGTTCGGGATGGTGATCAGTGAGTCCACATGCTTGGACAGTTCGGTGATACCCTGCTCCGCGAAAGCCATACGCTTCTTGCCTTCAAAGTTGAAAGGCTTGGTCACGACAGCAACGGTCAGGATACCTAAATCTTTAGCGACTTCTGCGACAACAGGTGCTGCACCGGTACCCGTACCGCCACCCATACCTGCTGCGATGAAGACCATGTCCGCACCTTCCAGTGCAGCACGCAGGGCTTCACGATCTTCTTCAGCCGCGTTGCGACCGACTTCCGGGTTTGCCCCAGCGCCCAGCCCTTTGGTGATGCCACCGCCGATCTGGATAGTCTGGCCAACTGCTGTTTTACGCAGTGCCTGCGCATCGGTGTTAACTGCAAAGAATTCAACACCTTCAATGCGTTCACGCACCATATGCTCTACGGCGTTACCGCCGCCGCCACCGACGCCGATGACTTTAATCACCGCGTCGTTGGTCAGTTCCATAGGTTCAAACATAATTTCTCTCTCCGTTGTGCCTGTCGCCCGATACCGCTAATTCTCTCCGGTCTCTTAAAAAAATTAAAACTCTTTTCGCAGCCAGTTGTTCAGTCGTTTGACCCACGACCCCACTGAAACGCGTTTTTCCACTTCTGCTTCACCACTGAGATGAGATTCCTTCCCGTAGTGGAGCAGGCCCACAGCCGTCGAATAGTACGGCTCCTGAGCATAATCCGTTAAACCGGTAATATTCAGCGGCGCACCAATACGCACCTGCGTATGGAACACGCGCTGAGCGCAGGCCGCAAGACCTTCAATTTGCGCTGCCCCGCCGGTTAATACAATCCCCGCCGCGAGATGATGTTTCACACCTTGCTGACGAAGCTGTTCCTGTAACTGTAAAATCTCTTCGTTGACCAGGTTGAGCAGCTCGGTATAACGCGGCTCAATCACCTCTGCCAGCGTCTGACGTTGCAGGCTGCGCGGCGGACGACCGCCCACGCTCGGCACTTCAACGCTCTCATCTTTGCCAACAATTGAACCCAGCGCACAGCCGTGGCGCACTTTAATCGCTTCTGCATCGCTCGGTGGCGTACCAAAAGCGTATGCGATATCGCTGGTCACAACGTTCCCGGCATAAGGGATCACTTTGGTGTGGCGCAGCGCACCGCCTGTATAGACAGCCATGTCCATTGTACCACCACCAATATCGACCACACAGACACCGAGTTCACGTTCGTCTTCGGTCAACACGGAATAACTTGCCGCCAGACCGGCGAAAATAAGTTGGTCAACTTTCAGGCCACAACGTTCAACGGCTTTTACAATGTTCTTCGCCATATCGTTGTGACATGTGATCAGGTGCACTTTTGCCTGCATACGCACGCCAGACAGACCGACCGGGTTTTTGATCCCTTCCTGATAGTCGATCGCATATTCCTGCGGGATCACATGCAGTACACGATGTTCATCGCGCACGCGCACGGACTTCGCCGTATGCACCACGTTTTCAACGTCTTCCTGCGTCACTTCTTCTTCGGAAATCGGCACCATACCGATTTCGTTCTGGCAGCTGATGTGCTTGCCAGAAAGGGCCAGATAGACAGAAGAAATCTGGCAATCCGCCATTAATTCAGCCTGATCGATGGCGCGCTGCACGCATTTCACCACCGACTCAAGGTCATTTACCCCACCTTTATCCATACCACGGGACGGGCAACTGCCCACGCCAATGATATTGACCATACCGTCGGGCAGAACTTCCCCTACTAAAGCGGCAACCTTAGCGGTGCCAATCTCCAGTCCAACTACCAGTTTTCTGTCCGTCGCCTTGATCATTGTTGTTCTGCCTGTACCTGTGCCTGATTCTGTTGCTGATTAGGTTCCTCGACCGGAGCCGGCTCCCAACCGACTGCTGCGCCTGAGTCATAGCGCAAATCAACGTAGCTTATCCGTTTGCCGTCCGTCTGCGCCTGCTGCTGTAAAACCGGGTAAAGTTCTACAAAACGCGCCAGACGTTTCATTGTGTCGCCGCGCCCCAGGTTGAGCTTAATGCCGTTCGTCAACGTAAGCTGCCAGGAGCGGCGCGCCGTCATTGCAGCATCTTTTAACGTAAACCTGTCCTTCGCCAGCACCTGACCCATTTCACGAAAACCCTGCAAGACTTCGTTTTCGCTACCTTCAGGGCCATACAACATCGGTAAATTTTGCTTGTTGACACGATCGGATGGGACGCTGAAGGAATTTCCGTCTACGTCAACCATGTGCTGATCATTCCAACGCGCAATGGGCACATATTCAACCAGATGAATCTTCAATTCATCAGGCCATTGCTTTCTGACACTCGCCTGTTTTATCCAGGGCAGACGTTCAATCTGACTCTGAATAATATTGACGTCCTGAGTCATAAAGGTGCCGGGCGATCCCAGCGCCAGAATTGACTGGCGAATATCATCGTTACGCGTGTAGTGACGCTCGCCGGTCACCACCAGCTTTGACAGCGGCAACCGCTGCGCATCTTCCATCCAGCCCAGCACCATCCAGCCGCTGATAAACACGGTGCACAGCACCCCGAGCAGGAAAATAATCCCTGCAAGACGCGTTCCATTACTCCGGCGTGAAGAAGCATATTCTTCTTCGTCATCGCGGTTGCGCGTGTTCAATGCAGCCTGAGACATATCAGCCCGCCTGGTCCAGAATACGTACGACTAACTGAGAGAAGCTCATTCCTGCCTGACGCGCAGCCATCGGCACAAGGCTATGGCTGGTCATTCCCGGAGAGGTATTGGCTTCCAGCAGGTAAAATTGCCCGTCACTGTCCTGCATCACATCAATGCGTCCCCAGCCGCGACACCCGAGAATATTCCAGGCTTTAAGCACCAGGGACTGTAAATCCGCTTCACGCTCAGCTTCCAGACCACAAGGGCAGAAATATTGCGTCTCATCAGAGAGATACTTCGCCTCATAATCATAGAAGACTCCGGCGGGTTGGATGCGAATTGACGGTAAAATTTCTTCGCCAAGCATCGCGACGGTAAATTCCGGCCCGCTGAGCCATTTTTCAATCAGAACTTCTTCATCGTGTTGAAATGCCAATGCTAAAGCCGACGCTAAATCTTCAGCTTTATCGACTTTTGACATTCCTACGCTCGACCCTTCCCGACTCGGCTTTACAATAACCGGTAAGCCCAGTGCCGCAATGCGTGTATTAACGCTGTCAGACAGGCCCAATTCAAATTCGCGACGCGTCAGCGCCACCCACGGTGCAACCGGTAGCCCCGCGCCCTGCCACAGTAACTTACTGCGCAGTTTATCCATAGAGATGGCAGACGCCATCACGCCGCTGCCGGTGTACGGCATGTCGATCAACTCCAGAAGCCCCTGCAGGGTTCCGTCTTCTCCGCCACGGCCATGTAATGCGATAAAGACTTTATCGAAGCCCATTGCTTTTAACTGCGTCACGTCGACCTCTTTTGGATCGACCAGGTGCGCATTGACGCCCCCTTCACGCAGACCCGCCAGTACGGCAGCGCCGGAATTCAGAGAAACCTCGCGCTCGGCGGACGTGCCGCCAGACAGGACAGCAATCTTATCAGCCATGATGCTCATCCTCCTGAGTTTGCGGCTTCAGTTTGATTTCAGCTAAGGTACGGGCGATTTTGCCGATATTTCCCGCACCCTGGATCAGAATCAGATCGTTACCGGTCAGCACAGGTGCCAAAATTTCCGCCACCTGTACCGGGTCAGAAACCAAAATAGGGTCAACTTTACCGCGTCCGCGAATCGTGCGACACAAAGAACGACTGTCAGCCCCCGGAATCGGAGTTTCGCCCGCTGCATAAACATCCAGCATCAGCAGCGTATCCACCTGCGACAGTACGCTGGCGAAATCGTCATACAGATCGCGGGTGCGCGTATAGCGGTGCGGCTGGAAGATCATGACAAGATTTTTTTCAGGCCAGCCAGCGCGTGCAGCTTTGATGGTCGCGTCCACTTCGGTTGGATGGTGGCCGTAGTCATCCACCAGCATAGCGGTGCCGGCTTTACCGTTTACTGCCTCCAGCGGGAATTCGCCGAGGAAATCGAAACGACGTCCAGTGCCCTGGAAGCTTTCCAGGGCGCGCAGGATCGCTTCATCATCGATGCCTTCTTCTGTCGCCACCGCCACCGCCGCTGCGGCGTTGAGGGCGTTATGACGCCCTGGCGCATTCAGCGTAACGTGCAGCAGCTCTTTGTCCTGACGCGCCAGCGTGAAATGCCCCTGCGCACCAACCTGTTTGTACTCTTCCACGCGAACGTCAGCATCCTCACTGAAGCCATAAGTGGTGATTTGACGCCCCACACGCGGCAGCAGTTCGCGGATGACCGGGTCATCCACACACATCACCGCGCGGCCATAAAACGGCAGGTTGTGCAGGAAGTTGATAAAGGTCTGCTTTAAATTCTCAAAGTCGCCCTGGTAGGTATCCATATGGTCGGCTTCGATATTGGTGACAATCGCCACCATCGGCTGCAGATGCAGGAACGACGCATCGCTCTCATCTGCTTCCGCAATCAGGTAACGGCTGTGACCCAGACGCGCGTGCACGCCTGCGGCTTTGACCAGACCGCCATTGACGAACGTCGGGTCGAGACCCGCTTCGGCATAAATACTGGAAACCATCGCAGTGGTCGTGGTTTTACCGTGGGTCCCGGCAATCGCGATGCCGTGACGAAAACGCATCAGTTCCGCCAACATTTCAGCACGGCGGATCACCGGAATGCGCGCTTCATGCGCGGCAACGATTTCCGGGTTGTCAGAGGAGATAGCGCTCGATACCACCACCACGCTTGCATCGCGCACGTTTTCAGGGCGATGGTTGAAATAGATAGTCGCCCCAAGCGACGCCAGTTGCTGCGTAACAGGGTTTGGCGCCAGGTCAGACCCGCTGATCTGATAACCTTCGTTAGCTAACACTTCGGCAATACCGCCCATGCCAGCACCACCGATGCCAACAAAGTGAATGTGCCGGACGCGACGCATCTCGGGCACGATTGAACGCAGTTTTGCCAGTTGTTGTGTATTCATTCTCTAAACGCCATCGACTACTTAAAATTCGTGCAGCGCAACACGCGCTGCGAGGGTTAAGCCTGGGCTGCCAGGCTCACTTCTTTTGCCACCCGTTCAGTCGCATCCGGGATTGCCACCGCGCGCGCGCGTTGTGCCATCTCCAGCAATGCATCTCTGTTCCAGCCCGCCAGGGTAGTGGCGACCGCGTCGGCGGTAAATTGTGGCTGTTCAAATATCTTCGCCGCACCGGCTTTCTCAAGCGGCAGCGCATTCCAGTACTGCTGTCGGTCTTTATGCTGGAACGGGACAAACACCGCGGGCAAACCGGCGGCAGCAATTTCGCTTACCGTCAGTGCGCCAGAGCGGCAAACCACGACATCGGCCCAGGCATAGGCTGCAGCCATATCGTCAATAAATTCGGTCACTTTGTGCTGCGGCTGGCCTTCAGCGGCGTAAGCCTGCTCAACGGTCTGTTGCGCGCCTTTCCCGCTTTGGTGCCAGATTGTCACGGCATCACCCAGCTTTGCAGCCACCTGCGGCATCGTCTGGTTTAAAATGCGTGCCCCTTGAGAGCCGCCCACAACCAGAACGCGTACCGGTCCTTCACGCCCCGTCAGGCGGGTGTCCGGCAGCGGCAGCGCCAGCACATCCACACGCACCGGGTTACCCACCACGTCCGCTTTCGGGAACGCACCGGGAAACGCCTGCATAACTTTGGTGGCGATTTTCGCCAGCCACTTGTTGGTCAGACCGGCAATACCGTTCTGCTCATGCAGTACGACGGGAATACCTAGTGACCACGCAGCCAACCCGCCTGGGCCAGAGACGTAGCCACCCATGCCCAGTACCACATCAGGCTTAAAACGCTTCATGATGGTGCGTGCCTGACGCCAGGCGTTAAAAATACGCACCGGAGACAGCAGCAGCGCCTTAAGACCTTTGCCACGAAGGCCGGAAATACGAATAAAGTCGATCTCAATACCGTGCTTCGGTACCAGGTCGGCTTCCATGCGGTCTGCGGTTCCCAGCCAGCGTACCTGCCAGCCCTGCTCCATTAAATGGTGCGCAACCGCCAGCCCCGGGAACACATGTCCGCCGGTACCGCCTGCCATCACCATTAACCGCTTCGGTTGATTCATCGTGAACCTCGTGTAAACGCCTGGGCTTTCTCCAGACGCGTCTCATAATCTATGCGTAACAAAAACATAATGGCCGTCGACATGATCAACAGGCTCGAACCACCATAACTGATCAACGGCAACGTCAGACCTTTGGTCGGCAGCATACCCGCTGCGGCGCCGACGTTAACCAGTGCCTGGAAGCTAAACCAGATCCCAATTGAACAGGCTAAGAAACCTGAGAAGCGGTGATCGATCTCCAGCGCTTTTCGGCCAATCGACATGGCGCGGAAAGCGACGAAGAATACCATTAATAGCGCCAATACCACACCGATATAACCCAGTTCTTCCCCAATAATGGAGAAGATGAAGTCAGTGTGCGCTTCCGGTAAATACTCCAGTTTCTGGACCGAGTTACCCAGCCCTTGCCCCCAAACCTCACCGCGACCAAACGCCATCAGCGACTGCGTCAGCTGATAACCACTGCCGAACGGATCTTCCCATGGGTTCCAGAACGAGGTCACACGGCGGATACGGTAAGGCTCGGCGAGGATCAGCAGCACTACCGCTGAAATCCCCATTCCGATGATGGCGATGAACTGCCACAGCTTGGCCCCTGCCAGGAACAGCATCGCCAGCGTCGTGACAAACAGCACCACCACGGTACCGAGGTCAGGCTGCGCCAGCAGCAGGATCGCGAGCACCAGAATCACGCCCATCGGTTTTAAGAAGCCGCGAAGGTTATTACGCACTTCGTCGACCTTACGCACCAGGTAGTTCGCCAGGTAGCAAAACAGCGAAAGCTTGGTGAATTCCGCCGGCTGAATACGCAGCGGGCCAAACGCAATCCAGCGCGATGCCCCGTTAACGGAGCTCCCGACAACCAGTACGATCAGCAGCATGATAATTGACGCAATCAGCATCGCCGTACTGTGCCGCTGCCAGAACGCCATCGGCAGACGAAGCGTCACCAGCGCCAGACAGAACGCCAGAATGATGTACAGCCCGTCACGCTTGGCGAACAGGAAAGGATCGTTAGCCAGACGCTGTCCGACGGGCATCGAGGCCGAGGTCACCATGATAAAGCCGATCGCCGCCAGCCCCAGCGTAAGCCAGAACAGGGTGCGGTCGTACATAATCAGGCTATCGGAGTCTTTTTCCCGCGAAGCCATCACCCAGCCTTTCAGTGCCGCAAACAGCCACACCAGAATTCCAAATCCTGGCAGGCGCGGCATTTTCAGGCGAGGGAGAGATAAACGCATCAGCCTAACTCCTTCGCCAGGCGAGTAAAGATATCGCCACGCTGTTCGAAATTCTTAAACTGATCGAGACTCGCGCACGCTGGAGAGAGCAGCACCATATCCCCCGGCTTCACGCGCGGGGCGATCAGCCGCATCGCCTGTTCCATCGTTTCAGTTTGCTCGGCAATCTCCGGGCGTAATTGAGCCAGCTCGCTGCCGTCACGACCGAAACAGTACAGGCGGATGTTATCGCCTGAAAGGTACGGCTTCAGGGAGGAGAAATCAGCGGATTTGCCGTCACCGCCCAACAGCAGATGCAGGGTACCGTCAACATGCAGACCGTTCAGCGCGGCCTCCGTACTTCCCACGTTGGTGGCTTTGGAGTCGTTAATCCAGCGCACGCCGTTGTGCTCCAGCGCCAGCTGGAAACGGTGCGCCAGACCGGAAAACGTGGTTAACGCTTTCAGGCTGGAAGAGCGCGGCAGGCCAACAGCATCCGCCAGCGCCAGTGCTGCCAGAGCATTTGTGTAGTTATGCTGGCCGGAGAGCTTCATCTCTTTCACGTTCAGCACTTTCTCACCTTTCACGCGCAGCCAGGTTTCACCCAACTGACGGTTCAGATGATAATCCCCCATGGTGATACCGAAGCTAATGCAGCGATCGTCCGCGCCGCGCACCGGCATGGTCAGCGCATCATCGGCGTTAACCACGCAGACTTTGGCATTTTCATACACGCGCAGCTTGGCGGCGCGGTACTGCTGAAGACCAAATGGATACCTGTCCATATGATCTTCGGTCACGTTAAGGATCGTCGCGGCAGCTGCGCGCAGGCTGGAGGTGGTTTCCAGCTGGAAGCTGGAAAGCTCAAGGACATACAGCTCGCAGCCTTTGTCCAGCAGCATCAGTGCGGGCAGACCGATATTACCGCCCACGCCGACGTTCATGCCTGCGGCTTTCGCCATTTCGCCCACCAGAGTGGTGACGGTGCTTTTACCATTAGAACCGGTAATCGCAATAACGGGCGCCTGCACTTCACGGCAGAACAGCTCGATATCACCGACAATCTCCACCCCCGCATCAGCCGCAGCGCTGAGTGAAGGGTGCGCCAGCGCCATCCCCGGGCTGGCGACAATCAGATCGGCGGCCAGCAGCCAGTCATCATTCAGACCACCAAGGTGGCGTTCAACCTGTTCCGGCAGCTTGTCCAGACCCGGCGGAGAGACACGCGTATCCATCACGCGCGGCGTCACGCCACGCGCAAGGAAAAAGTCCACGCAGGAAAGGCCGGTAAGGCCCAACCCGATGATAACGACTTTTTTACCCTGGTAATCTGCCATGATTAACGTACCTTCAGCGTTGCCAGGCCAATCAGCACCAGCATCAGCGAAATAATCCAGAAGCGCACAATCACGCGCGGCTCCGGCCAGCCTTTCAGTTCATAGTGGTGGTGAATCGGCGCCATACGGAAGATGCGCTGACCGCGCAGCTTGAAGGAGCCGACCTGCAAAATCACCGACAGGGTCTCGACCACAAACACACCGCCCATGATCACCAGCAGGAACTCCTGACGCAGCAGCACGGCGATGATGCCCAGTGCGCCGCCCAGCGCCAGAGAACCGACGTCGCCCATAAAGACCTGCGCCGGATAGGTGTTGAACCACAGGAAGCCCAGCCCCGCGCCGACAATCGCCGTACAGACGATCACCAGCTCACCCGCGTGTCGCAGATAAGGGATGTGCAGGTAGTTAGCAAAGTTCATGTTACCGGTCGCCCACGCCACCAGTGCAAAACCGGCCGCCACAAAGACGGTTGGCATAATGGCCAGACCATCCAGGCCATCGGTCAGGTTGACGGCGTTGCCGGTTCCGACGATCACAAAGTAGGCCAGCAGGATATAGAACAGCCCCAACTGCGGCATGACGTCTTTAAAGAACGGCACCACCAGCTCGGTCGCGGGCGTGTCTTTTCCTGCCAGATAGAGCGCGAAGGCCACACCAAGCGCGATCACCGACATCCAGAAGTACTTCCAGCGGGCAATCAGGCCTTTAGTATCTTTGCGAACGACTTTGCGGTAATCATCCACAAAACCAATGATCCCATAGCCCACCAGCACGGTAAGCACGCACCAGACGTATGGGTTAGACGGATACGCCCACAGCAGCACGGAGACAACGATTGCAGTCAGGATCATAATCCCGCCCATGGTCGGCGTACCGCGTTTACTGAAGTGCGACTCAGGACCGTCGTTACGCACCACCTGGCCGAAAGAGAGTTTTTGCAGACGGGCAATCATGCGCGGGCCCATCCACAATGAGATGAACAGCGCAGTCAGCAGGCTGACGATGGCACGAAACGTCAGATAGGAAAAGACGTTAAAGCCTGAATAATATTTGACCAAATGTTCGGCCAGCCAAACTAGCATGTCCCGTTCTCCTGTAATGCGTGCACAACCTCTTCCATGGCGGCACTACGTGAACCTTTCACTAACACAGTCACAATTTGTTTTTCTGTAATCAACGCCTTCAGGCGCTCAATCAACGCAGCTTTATCGGCAAAATGTTCGCCAACGCCGCTGGCACGGCTAATCGCCTCGCTCAGTTTTCCTGCGCTCAGCACACAGTCCAGCCCTGACGCTTTCGCCGCTTCCCCGACCTGGATATGACAGGCTTCGCTTTCGTCGCCCAGCTCGGCCATATCGCCGACCACCATGACGCGGTAGCCCGGCATTTCAGATAACACCTGCACCGCCGCCGTCATTGAGCCAACGTTCGCGTTATAAGAGTCATCCAGCAGCAGCTTGTTTTCCGTAAGCGGGATCGGGAACAGGCGTCCCGGCACGGCTTTTAACGTTGCCAGCCCGGTTTTAATCGCCTCATGCGACGCGCCCACGGCCGTCGACAACGCCGCAGCCGCAAGCGCATTGGCGATGTTATGGCGACCCGGCAGCGGTAACAGCACGTCTACGTCACCCGTTGGGGTCGTGAGCGTGAACTCTGTACCGTGCGACGTCACATGAATATTGGTCGCGGTAAAATCACTGTTGGCCGCATTCGGCGAGAAGCGCCAGGTTTTACGCGAACCGATGATGTTCTGCCAGTTCAGCCAGTCGTTGTTGTCGGCATTGAGAATGGCAATACCGTCAGCGGGCAGACCGGTGTAGATCTCGCCTTTAGCTTTCGCCACGCCTTCCAGCGAGCCAAAGCCTTCCAGATGTGCCGCCGCCAGGTTATTCACCAGCGCCGCTTCCGGGCGCGTCAGGCTCACGGTCCAGGCGATTTCCCCCTGGTGGTTTGCCCCTAACTCGATCACCGCAAATTCGTGCTCGTTGGTCAGGCGAAGTAATGTCATCGGCACGCCGATGTCATTATTGAGGTTGCCCGCGGTATAAAGTGTATTGCCGCACTGGCTGAGGATCGCCGCCGTCATCTCTTTCACTGACGTTTTGCCTGATGATCCGGTTAGCGCGACAACGCGAGCTGGCACCTGCTGACGAACCCAGGCGGCCAGTTCACCGAAGGCGAGACGCGTATCTTTCACTACAATTTGCGGCAGTTCGATATCGAGTTTACGGCTGACCAGCAGCGCGCCTGCGCCGTTTTCTTTAGCCTGCCCGGCAAAATCATGCGCGTCAAAACGCTCGCCTTTCAGCGCCACAAACAGACAACCCGCGGTCACTTTGCGGGTGTCGGTGGTTACCGCGTCAATGGTCAGATCTGGACCCAACAGTTCGCCGTGCAGTACCGCAGCGGCCCGGCTTAAGGTGATGCTAATCATGCGACGACTCCCAGCAGACGCGCTGCCGTTACGCGGTCGGAGTAGTCCAGACGACGATTGCCAACAATCTGATAATCTTCGTGGCCTTTACCTGCCAGCAGAACCACATCATTTTCTTTGGCCTGCATGATGGTGTTGGTCACGGCTTCCGCACGGCCCTCCACCACGCGGGCGCGACCGGCGTCCAGCATGCCCGCCAGAATGTCGTTGATGATGGCGCGCGGCTCTTCCGTACGCGGGTTGTCATCGGTTACTACCGGAATATCCGCGAACTGTTCCGCAATGGCGCCCATCAGTGGACGTTTGCCTTTATCGCGATCGCCGCCGCAGCCAAAGACGCACCACAGTTTACCGGTACAGTGCAGGCGGGCCGCTTCCAGCGCTTTTTCCAGCGCATCCGGCGTGTGGGCATAATCGACAACCACGGTCGGTTTGCCCGGTGCGCTAAACACTTCCATACGACCGCAAACAGGCTGCAGACGTGCGGAGGTCTTCAGCAGTTCAGCCATTGGGTAGCCCAGCGCCAGCAGCGTCGCCAGTGCCAGCAGCAGATTGCTGACGTTAAATGCGCCCATCAGGCGACTTTCAATTTCACCTTCGCCCCATGAAGAGGCAAAGCGGATCGTCGCCCCGCTGTCGTGATAGTTAACGTCAACGGCCTTCAGCCAGCGGCCGTGGCAGTTGGGATTGATATGGTCTTCCATCGACACCGCAACCGCGTCTGGCAGCTTCGCAAGCCAGCGGCGACCGACTTCATCATCGGCGTTGATGATGGCTTGTCCGTAATGGTGAGTCGAGAACAGCAGCCATTTCGCGGCCTCGTAATGCTCCATATCACCGTGATAATCAAGATGATCGCGACTCAGGTTGGTAAACACAGAGGCGGCAAACTTCAGCGCCGCAACGCGATGCTGTACCAGACCGTGCGAAGAAACTTCCATCGCGGCAAAGGTTGCCCCCTGCCCTGCCAGACCGGCAAGAACATGCTGTACGTCAACTGCCGAGCCGGTGGTGTTTTCCGTTGGGCTAACTTTGCCCAGCAGGCCGTTACCCACGGTGCCCATTACCGCGCCGGTTTCACCCAGCAACTGGGCCCATTGCGCCATCAGCTGCGTGGTGGTGGTTTTTCCGTTCGTGCCCGTCACGCCAACCAGACGCAGCTGGTCGGAAGGTTCGTGATAAAAACGTCCTGCCAGAGCAGAAAGACGTTCATTCAACTGGCTGAGATAGATAACCGGCACACCGTGCATTTCACGGATCTCACCGTCGGTTGCCTCATCTTTGGCCTCAGCAATAATGGCAGCAACACCTTGCGCAATCGCCTGCGGGATATAACGACGCCCGTCCGCCTGATGACCGACCACCGCCACAAAAAGATCGCCAGAAGCCGCAACGCGGCTGTCCAGTACCATCTCTCGCAGTGCTCGCTCCGGTGCATTTGGCACCCACGGAGCGAGAAGGTCGCGCAAATTACGATCTGCCACCTGTACCCTCGCCTTGATTAATTACAAATTCACTTTTTTCGCCCGTCGCCAGCGCATCCGGTTCAATGTTCATGGTACGTAACACGCCGCCCATGATAGCTCCGAACACAGGCGCGGAGACGGCGCCGCCGTAGTATTTACCCGCCTGTGGATCGTTTATGACGACCACCAGCGCAAAACGCGGATTGCTTGCAGGCGCTACGCCTGCGGTATAGGCAATGTATTTGTTGATGTAGCGGCCGTCTGGCCCCACCTTTTTCGCTGTACCGGTTTTAATGGCAATGCGATAGCCTTTGATCGCCGCCTTCACGCCGCCGCCGCCGGGCAGCGCCACGCTTTCCATCATGTGCACAACGGTACGAACGATGGATTCCGGGAAGATACGCTCGCCCGGAACCGGTGGATCAACTTTGGTAATCGACAGCGGGCGATAGACGCCATAGCTGCCAATCGTTGCGTAGACTCGCGCTAACTGTAACGGCGTTACCATTAGCCCATAGCCGAAAGAGAAGGTGGCCCTCTCTATGTCAGACCACCGTTGTTTTTGAGGATATAAGCCACTGCGTTCTCCGACCAACCCCAAATTGGTCGCCTTTCCCAGTCCAAAACGTGAGTAAGTCTCTACTAACGCTGAGGACGGCATCGCTAACGCCAGCTTTGAAACACCGACGTTACTCGACTTCTGTAACACCCCGGTCAGGGTCAATTCGCTGTAGCGCGCCACGTCTTTAATCTCGTGGCCGTTGATACGGTAAGGGATCGTGTTCAGAACCGTGTTTTCATTGACGATGCCGCGCTGAAGCGCCGTCATCACCACCATCGGTTTCACCGTGGAGCCAGGTTCGAACACGTCGGTAATTGCCCGGTTACGCATCGCATCTTTTGCGGTACCGGTAAAGTTATTCGGGTTGTAGGACGGACTGTTAGCCATCGCCAGCACTTCGCCGGTGCTGACATCAACCAGCACGGCACTGCCAGACTCCGCTTTGTTGAACGCTACGGCGTTGTTCAGCTCGCGATAAACCAGCGCCTGCAAGCGCTCGTCGATACTCAGTGCCAGGTTGTGTGCCGCCTGGCTGTCCGTAGAGGAAATATCTTCGATGACGCGCCCATAGCGGTCTTTACGCACAATGCGCTCGCCCGGCTGGCCGGTGAGCCACTTATCGAAGCTTTTTTCAACGCCCTCAATCCCCTGGCTGTCGACGTTAGTGAAGCCGATGAGGTGAGCGGTTACTTCGCCGGACGGATAATAACGACGGGATTCCTCACGCAGATGAATGCCCGGCAGCTTCAGTTTACGAATGTAGTCCGCCATGTCAGGGTTAACCTGACGCGCCAGATAGATAAAACGCCCTTTCGGGTTGGCGTTAACGCGGGAAGCCAGCTGATCCAGCGGCATTTTCAGGGCATCTGACAGCGCTTTCCAGCGGTTGTCCAGCGTAATGCCACCAGCGTCGTGCAGCTCTTTCGGGTCGGCCCAAATCGCTTTTACCGGCACACTCACGGCCAGCGGGCGACCAGAACGGTCAGTGATCATCCCACGTGATGTCGACACTTCCTGCACACGTAGAGAGCGCATATCACCCTGACGTACCAGCATGTCAGGGGCGATGATTTGCAACCACGCCACACGTCCCAGCAGGAAACCCAGCGCCAGTAAAATGCAGCCGCAAAGCAACGCAAAACGCCAACTGACAAAGTTGGCCTGTTCTTCCTGACGTTTTGGTTTTAGCGTTTTTGCCGCTGCTTTCATGCGTCGCGTTTTCCCTTATTTTTGTACTACGATATTTTCCTGGGAAGGATCAACATGCTGCAGTTGCAGCTTTTCCGTTGCGATCCGTTCAACCCGGCTGTGATCGCCGAGCGCGTTTTCTTCAAGGATCAGATTTCGCCATTCAATATCCAGCGCATCGCGTTCCAGTACCATCTGCTCGCGTTGCGCAGTCAATAAACGTGTATGGTGGGCTGTGGTGACCACCGTGACTGCCGTAACAATGATGCAAATGAACAGGCAGAGTGGCAGTTTCCCGAACCGCAAAAGATCGTCGCCGATCACGCCAGGCAAGGCATGGCGCTCGTTGCTTCCTAACGATCCCTTAACTTTGCTTAGGGTTTCTGTCACTCTGCTGATCATGCGTTCGTCCTCTCTGCAACTCGCAGCACTGAACTACGGGCGCGTGGATTCTCTGCCACCTCTTCTTCGCCCGGCATCAACTTGCCTAATGCTCGCAACTGACGACCACCCAGCTTCCTGAGTTGTTCTTCCGTCATCGGCAACCCCGCAGGAACCTGAGGACCGCGGCTTTGCTCACGCATAAAGCGCTTCACAATGCGGTCTTCCAGCGAATGGAAGCTGATGATGGATAACCGCCCACCTGGGGCCAGTACGTCGAGCGAGCTTTTTAGCGCCAGCTCTATTTCCTCCAGTTCACTGTTTACCCAGATGCGCACCGCCTGGAAGGTACGGGTCGCGGGATGTTTGTGCTTATCCTTCACCGGCGTCGCCGCCGCGATCACTTCGGCCAGCTCTTTGGTACGGGTCATGGGCTCAACGCGGTTGCGCTCAACGATGGCGCGCGCAATGCGCTTGCCAAAACGTTCTTCGCCAAAGGTTTTGATCACCCATGCAATATCCGCTTCGTCAGCGGTCTGCAGCCATTCGGCAGCAGACTGGCCGCGCGTCGGGTCCATACGCATATCCAGCGGACCATCACGCATAAAGGAGAAACCGCGTTCAGCATCATCAAGCTGTGGTGAAGAGACGCCAAGATCGAGAAGAATCCCGTCGATCTTGCCCGTCAGGCCGCGCTCGGCAACGTAATCGGCGAGCGCAGAGAAAGGTCCATGCACGATGGAAAAGCGAGGGTCATTGATGGTCTGTGCAACGGCAATCGCCTGCGGATCGCGATCAATTGCCAGCAGACGTCCTTCCTCTCCAAGCTGGGAGAGAATCAAACGCGAGTGACCACCGCGACCAAACGTACCATCAATGTAGATGCCATCCGGACGAATATTCAGGCCGTTCACGGCCTCATCCAGTAACACCGTTTTGTGTTTATAATTTTCCATCATATTTATAGAGACAAGTCCTGCAGCCGTTCCGATAAAGTTGCGGAATCGGACTGCTCAGCGTCGATATCTTCCTTGACCTGTTGATACCAGGTCGTTTCATCCCACAGTTCAAACTTGTTGAACTGCCCGACCAGCATCACTTCTTTAGTCAGACCGGCATGTTGCCGCAGCACAGGCGCAATCAGTAATCGCCCGGCGCTATCCATCTGACACTCACTGGCATGTCCCAATAACAGCCGCTGTACGCGGCGCTCTTGCGGGTTCATGCTCGACAGTCGCGACAGCTTTTGCTCAATAATTTCCCATTCGGGTAAGGGGTAAAGCAGCAGGCAGGGGGAGTTGATGTCAATGGTGCAAACCATTTGACCCGAAGCGTTCTCAATCAGCTGGTCGCGGTATCGGGTTGGCACCGATAAACGCCCTTTGCTGTCGAGATTGACTAACGTAGCTCCACGGAACATGCCAGTCTCACCCCTCCTCACCACTTTAACCCACAAATTCCCACCTAAAGGAGTTTACGGAGCGAGGGAAAAGCTTGTCAAGCCAGGACTCTCCCTATAAGGACCCGAAAGCCCTCTATTTACAGAGATAAACAGACCTGACTAATAACTGAACAACTGGCGAGGCAAAATTAACGTTATGAATATTTGTAAGAAAAAAACCGAATATGCACACTAGCGTTAAAGCTCACTCAATATCATCGCAGATAAATATAAAGTGTCAGTTTGCGACGCGGGCAGCATTTTATGACAGATTCTCAGGGGATAACAGCGCCAGATTCATTCAGACGCGTGGTTAAGGCGGCCGTTGCCACGCTGGCTGGTCAGGGTCCAGGAAAAACGTCTGAATATTCATCGACCGAAGCCGGTTTGTAACAAAATAATACAAAGATAGCGGTTTAAAATTGCTTTCAGGCTCCTTAAAGGGCAGTTTAAAAGCCAAAATGAATTAAGAAAATGAGGAGATTATGATCCTGCAGGAATTATCCTAATTTCATTGCGGGAATTAACTCAGCGAATTATTCCCGCAATAAGGGGCCATTTTCACCGCCCCGTCATTTCATTTATGGCGGCTAAGAATTCCGCGATGATAGAGATTACGTTTGATACGTGTCAGACCCGGCTTCGGTTTTCTCGGCTCATCCAGGCTCGCCAGAACAATCTCCAGTACGCGTTCAGCCACATCACGGTGACGCTGTGCCACGGCCAGCACCGGACACTGCAGGAAGTCGAGCAGCTCGTTATCCCCGAAAGTGGCAATAGCCAGGTCGGAGGGAAGCTTACCTTCACGGCGCAGGGTCACATCCATCACCCCCTGCAAGAGTGCAAAGGATGTCGTGAACAGCGCCTGGGGCATCGGGTGCGTTTCCAGCCATTTCTCAAAGAGCTGCGCAGCGGCTTCACGTTCATAGCTATTGGCGTAGAGATAGTGAACTTCACGCGGATCGTCTTTCCAGGCGGTTCGGAACCCCTGTTCACGCAGGAAGCTCACTGAAAGTTCAGGCAACGCGCCAAGATAGAGTACCGTTTCAGCAGGGAAGGTTCTCAGCTCCGCAGCAAGCATTTCCGCATCATCCTGGTCGGCACCCACTACGCTGGTGAAATGCTCGCGATCGAGAGCACGATCCAGCGCAACGATAGGGAAAGGATCGTTCGCCCAGCGCTGGTAGAAAGGATGCTCTGGCGGTAAGGAGGTCGATACAATGATGGCATCCACCTGGCGCTGGAGCAGATGTTCAATGCAGCGCATCTCGTTGTCAGGCTGATCTTCAGAACAGGCAATCAGCAACTGGTAGCCGCGCTGGCGAGCCTGACGCTCAAGATAGTTGGCGATACGGGTATAGCTGGTATTTTCCAGATCGGGGATCACCAGACCAATCGATCGGGTGCGCCCGGCGCGCAGGCCGGCAGCGACAGCATTCGGATGGTAGTTATGCTCACGAACCACCGCCATAACTTTTTCAACGGTTTTATCGCTGACACGGTACTGCTTTGCTTTACCGTTAATCACATAGCTGGCCGTTGTTCGTGACACGCCGGCTAGCCGGGCGATTTCATCCAGTTTCACAATTGCCCCTTAAAAAAAGAAAAGAGTCCATGGCCCTGTCAAGGTTATGGTTAAATCTTTTAACATCTAAACGCAGAAAAGCCTTCGCGGCAACCGCTTTTATCTGCGTTATTGGCTGATTACGCAAAAAAAAGCCCGGCTTTGGTGACCGGGCAGAAAGAGGCGAACCTTTTTGACAACTAACGCATGATTTTCTCGCCGCGTGACAGACCCACAACGCCCGATCTGGCCACTTCAACAATTTTTGCTACATCCCGCACGGACGCCAGAAAAGCGTCCAGCTTGTCACTGGTCCCGACCAGTTGAACCGTATAAAGAGAAGGCGTGACGTCAATGATCTGCCCGCGGAAAATATCCGCATTGCGTTTGACCTCTTCACGCCCGTAGCCGCTGGCCTGAATTTTTACCAGCATGACCTCACGCTCAACGTAAGCCCCCTGCCCCAGCTCGCTCACGCGCAGGACATCAACCAGTTTATGCAGCTGTTTCTCAATCTGTTCAAGCACTTTGGCATCACCAACGGTCTGAATCGTCATACGCGACAGCGTCGGGTCGTCCGTGGGGGCAACGGTCAGGCTTTCTATGTTATAGCCGCGCTGCGCGAAAAGCCCAATGACGCGCGACAGTGCGCCAGACTCGTTTTCCAGCAATACAGATAATATCCGGCGCATATCAGGTTCTCTCCGTTTTGCTTAACCACATTTCATCCATACCACCGCCGCGAATATGCATCGGATAAACGTGCTCGGTCCCATCAACGATGACATCCATAAAGACGAGGCGGTTGTTTTTAACCTGCTCAAGCGCTTGTGCGAGCGACGATTCCAGCAAAGCGGGATCGGTCACCCGCATCCCCACGTGGCCATAAGCTTCAGCAAGACGAACAAAATCCGGCAGCGACTGCATGTATGACTGAGAGTGACGGCCAGAGTAGATCATATCCTGCCACTGCTTCACCATACCGAGATAGCCGTTGTTGAGGTTAAGCACCAGTACCGGCAACTCATATTGCAGCGCGGTAGAAAGTTCCTGAATGTTCATCTGGATACTGCCGTCCCCGGTCACGCAGACGACGGTTTCATTTGGCAGTGCCAGCTTCACGCCCAGCGCGGCAGGCAAACCAAAGCCCATCGTTCCTAAACCCCCTGAATTGATCCAGTGACGCGGTTTATCAAAGGGATAATAGAGGGCGGCGAACATTTGATGCTGACCCACGTCTGAAGTGACATAGGCGTCGCCTTTCGTCAGTCGCCAGACCGCTTCAATCACGGCCTGAGGCTTAATATGCTCACTTTGAGTGTCATATTTCAGACACTGGCGCGCGCGCCACTGCTCAATTTGCAGCCACCAGTCGCGGATCTCATCCAGCGGTTGAGTCGTGCTCTCCTGGGTCAGCAGATCCAGCATTTGCTCCAGTACCTGCCGGGCATCGCCGACGATAGGCACATCAGCTGACACCGTTTTTGAAATCGACGTGGGGTCGATATCAATGTGCAACACCGTGGCGTTCGGGCAATACTTCGCCAGATTGTTGGTCGTACGATCGTCAAAGCGCACGCCGACGGCAAAGATCACATCGGAATGATGCATCGTCATGTTGGCTTCATAGGTACCGTGCATACCCAGCATGCCCAGCGCCTGACGGTGGGTGGCGGGAAACGCCCCGAGTCCCATCAGCGACGACGCAACAGGAAGATTGAGCTTTTCGATCAGTTCACGAAGCTGTGGCTCACACGCAGAATTGATTGCCCCACCGCCGACATAGACCACCGGTTTTTTAGCGGTCAGTAGCGTCTGCAGCGCACGTTTGATCTGGCCTTTGTGGCCCTGCGTGGTGGGGTTGTAAGAACGCATGCTTACCGATTCCGGCCAGACATAAGGCAGCTTGTTTGCCGGATTCAGGATATCTTTAGGCAGATCGACCACCACCGGTCCTGGACGTCCGCTTGCCGCCAGCCAGAATGCTTTTTTCAGCACGCCAGGAATGTCTTCGGTTTGCTTGACCAGGAAGCTGTGCTTCACAACGGGACGCGATATCCCGACCATGTCGCACTCCTGAAATGCGTCGTAGCCAATCAGTGAGGTTGCCACCTGCCCGGAGAGGATCACCAGCGGAATAGAGTCCATGTACGCGGTCGCAATGCCGGTAATAGCGTTTGTCGCACCGGGTCCCGACGTGACTAACACCACGCCCACTTCCCCCGTCGCACGCGCCAGGCCATCAGCCATATGCACCGCCGCCTGTTCATGACGAACAAGGATATGGTCAATGCCGCCTACCGTATGCAGTGCATCATAAATATCAAGGACCGCACCGCCAGGATAGCCGAACACTTGTTTCACGCCCTGATCGATAAGCGATCGGACGACCATTTCCGCGCCAGACAACATCTCCATGCTTTGCCTCCAGGCATTTTGTTATAGACGGACCGCCGAATTCATTTCTGCACCGTCTTGCGATCGGGATGAACCCGTCTTCTATTAGCTGAGTGATACTTACCTTAACCGCTCGTTATGAGGCAGGCAATTAGCAAACCCGGAGAGCGAAGAGGCGGTTAAAGCAGAAAAAACAGACATTGCCAGAGGATATGGTTAATTCATCTGAAATTAGAGGAGGAGATGATAAATCATCGTTGAAAAGCGCGATGATTCAGGAAATCATCTATTTTTACAGGTCTGGCAACCGCCAGAAAAGATTCAGAACAGAATAAAATAGCAGTTAACAAAACAAAACCAGGATAAACCACATGCAAAGATGCAATTTATCCTGACCTAATTAACGGCGGCAGATGCTGATAAGTAATTCTTCCATCCACTGATGCCCTTTGTCCCGCCCTGCAGCTTCATGCCAGGAGAGATAACAGGTACGGCTATTAAGCTTAAGCGGCAGAGGCAAAATTTGCAGATTTAACGCGTCAGAGAACTCTTCCGCCAGCCAACGCGGTGCAATAGCCACCAGCTGCGTCTGGGAAACGACGTTTAATACGCTGACCATTGCCATTCCTTGATATGCCACGCTCGCCTGTTTATCTGCTGTGTCGTACCACGGCAGACTAAATGAGGCATATCTGTCGAGCGCAACCACGGCATGTTGTTCGCTATAAACATCACTTTCACGTAGCGGAGCATTCAATCGTGGATGTTTTTTACTGGCAACCAATACCATTTCATCTTTAAACAACGGCACGCACGAAAATTCAGGGCGACGAAACTCTTCGTATCCCAGAACAAATTCGGTTTCCTGGTAACGTAACTGGTGTTCTGTGTTTTGATTTAAGGATGATTTGAACACCAGATTAATATTTGGCGCAATCTCTTCAACCTTATTATAAATAATAGATGTCAGATAATTATCTAACGGACTGCAGACGCAGAGATGGAATACGCGTTCACTGCTTAGTGGTTCAAAACCCGAGCCCGGCAGCTCATTTTGCACCAGTTGCAGAGCCTGGCGAATAGAGCCGAAGAGCTGGAATGCCCGCGCAGTAGGCTGAATCCCTCGTCCGTAGCGAACGAATAATTCGTCGTTGAACATCACCTTAAGCCTGGCAACGGCATTACTCACGGCAGGTTGTGACATCCCCAACGCTTGCGCCGCCCGGGTGATATTCTGCTCCTGCATGACAGCATCAAACACCGTCAGTAGATTAAGATCCACCGTGCGTAGCTGGGGTTTAATCCCATCTGTAACTTGAGGTTGTTTAATATTATTTTCTGACACTTCTGACTCCACTGTCACGCTACACAGCACGTCCTTCGCCGACGCATTGTAATAATCCCGAAAAATATGATTTACCATGCCAATACGTCCAACAAAAGAGAATTGTTTAAAAATCGGAATATATAAAGATCACGCGATAACACACAAATAAAAACCGGCATAACAGATATATTTGACTTTATAGTTAGAATGAAACCATAAACCAAGTCAATACACAATGGTCATCTGGTTAAGGATGACTTAAGTATAATTAAACTGTTATCGACTTTGCGTATACTTACGTTAATAATCTGTTATTCCCATTCATTCACGGCCAGAGAGAAAGAATGCCTATGTGAATGGTAAATCAATGATATTAAATACTTTAAAAAGAAAACATCCACGACGAAAAATACATATTTCAAAATACCTGCTAAATGTACTTATTTCTGCAAATGTTTTTTGAGTCCAATTTTAGACAATTCATATAGCCCGAAAAGCAAAATCCAGCACAATAAGCTAAAGCCTATAACCTGTCTGTTCAGTCTGTCGGAACCGTTTTTACCGTCAGGGGTTGACATGAACAGCCGTATCCAGTACCACTAAAAGTATATTGAATTTAACGGAGCACGATTCATGACACGCACCCATCGTTTCACCGGTCTACTACTACTAAACGCATCTTCTGTGCGCGGTAGACTGGCGGGCGAAATTCAGCGTTGAATCGTCACCAGTAAGACTAAAAACCCGCGCCACTGCGCGGGTTTTTTTATGCTCGTAGCAAGGCGCCCTAAGACTGACAAGGACCTAACCCATGAGCCAGCAAGTCATTATTTTCGATACTACTTTACGTGACGGTGAACAGGCATTACAGGCAAGCCTGAGTGTAAAAGAGAAGCTGCAGATTGCGCTGGCTCTCGAGCGAATGGGCGTCGACGTCATGGAGGTGGGGTTCCCGGTCTCTTCTCCGGGTGATTTCGAATCTGTACAGACCATTGCGCGCACCATTAAAAATAGCCGCGTCTGTGGCCTGGCACGCTGTGTAGAGAAAGACATCGACGTTGCGGCCGAGTCGCTGAAAGTGGCCGAAGCCTTCCGTATTCACACCTTCATTGCTACCTCGCCAATGCATATCGCAACCAAATTGCGCAGCACGCTGGATGAGGTGATTGAACGCGCGGTGTATATGGTTAAGCGCGCACGTAACTATACCGATGACGTTGAATTCTCTTGCGAAGACGCGGGCCGTACGCCAATCGAAGACCTGGCGCGCGTTGTGGAAGCCGCCATCAACGCGGGCGCGAAAACCATCAACATCCCGGACACCGTCGGCTACACCATGCCGTTTGAGTTCTCTAACATCATCACCGGCCTGTATGACCGCGTACCGAATATTGATAAAGCAATTATCTCCGTCCACACCCACGATGATTTGGGGCTGGCGGTGGGCAATGCCATCGCCGCCGTCCACGCCGGAGCGCGTCAGGTAGAAGGCGCGATGAACGGTATCGGTGAACGCGCGGGCAACTGTTCGCTGGAAGAAGTGATCATGGCGATCAAAGTGCGCAAAGACATCATGAACGTGCACACCCGCATCAATCACAACGAAATCTGGCGCACCAGCCAGACCGTCAGCCAGATTTGCAACATGCCGATCCCGGCCAACAAAGCGATTGTCGGCACGGGTGCGTTCGCGCATTCCTCTGGTATCCACCAGGACGGCGTACTGAAAAACCGCGAAAACTACGAAATCATGACCCCGGAATCTATCGGTCTGAACCAGGTGCAGTTGAACCTGACCTCCCGTTCCGGCCGCGCTGCGGTGAAACACCGTATGGAAGAGATGGGTTATCAGGACAGCGATTACAACATGGATCAGCTGTACGACGCATTCCTGAAGCTGGCCGACAAAAAAGGTCAGGTGTTCGACTATGACCTGGAAGCGCTGGCTTTTATTAACAAACAGCAGGAAGAGCCAGAGCACTTCCGTCTGGATTACTTCAACGTGCAGTCCGGCTCCAGCGACATCGCCACCGCCTCGGTCAAACTGGCCTGTGGTGACGAGATTAAAGCCGAAGCGGCAAACGGTAACGGCCCTGTCGACGCCATCTATCAGGCAATCAACCGCGTCACCGAATACGACGTTGAGCTGGTGAAATATGACCTGACGGCGAAAGGGCATGGTAAAGACGCTTTAGGCCAGGTGGATATCGTCGTCAATTACAACGGTCGCCGTTTTCACGGAGTGGGTCTGGCGACGGATATTGTCGAATCCTCCGCGAAAGCAATGGTGCATGTCCTGAACAACATCTGGCGCGCCGCTGAAGTCGAAAAAGAGTTGCAACGCAAAGCTCAGAATAAAGAGAACAACAAGGAAACCGTGTAATGTCGAAGAATTACCATATTGCTGTGTTGCCGGGTGACGGTATTGGCCCGGAAGTGATGGCACAGGCGCTGAAAGTACTGGAAGCCGTTCGCTCGCGTTTTGCGATGAAAATCACCACCAGCCATTACGACGTGGGCGGTATTGCCATTGATAACCACGGTACACCGCTGCCAAAAGCCACCGTCGAAGGCTGCGAAAATGCCGACGCCGTGCTGTTTGGCTCCGTCGGTGGCCCAAAATGGGAACACCTGCCGCCGGCTGAGCAGCCAGAGCGCGGCGCGCTGCTGCCGCTGCGTAAACACTTTAAGCTGTTCAGCAACCTGCGTCCGGCGAAGCTCTATCAGGGGCTGGAAGAATTCTGCCCGCTGCGCGCGGATATCGCGGCCAACGGTTTCGACATTCTCTGCGTACGCGAGCTGACCGGCGGAATTTACTTCGGTCAGCCAAAGGGCCGCGAAGGCAGCGGCCAGCATGAAAAAGCATTCGATACCGAGGTATATCACCGTTTCGAAATTGAACGTATCGCCCATATCGCCTTTGAGTCGGCGCGTAAACGCCGTCATAAAGTGACCTCCATTGATAAAGCAAACGTGCTGCAGTCGTCCATTTTGTGGCGTGAGATCGTCAGCGAAGTCGCGAAGCAGTATCCGGACGTTGAGCTGTCGCATATGTACATTGATAACGCGACCATGCAGCTGATTAAGGATCCCTCCCAGTTTGACGTGCTGCTCTGCTCTAACCTGTTCGGCGATATCCTGTCTGACGAGTGCGCGATGATCACCGGCTCCATGGGGATGTTGCCATCCGCCAGCCTGAATGAAGAAGGCTTCGGGCTGTACGAACCTGCCGGGGGCTCCGCACCGGATATCGCAGGCAAAAACATCGCCAACCCGATTGCACAGATCCTCTCCCTGGCTCTGCTGCTGCGCTACAGCCTTGATGCAGGTGATGCAGCAACCGCAATTGAAAACGCCATTAACCGGGCGTTAGAAGAAGGCGTCCGTACCGGTGATTTAGCACGCGGCACGGCAGCAGTCAGTACTGATGAAATGGGCGACATCATTGCCCGCTATGTCGCTGAAGGGGTGTAATCATGGCCAAAACCTTATATGAAAAGTTGTTTGATGCACACGTTGTCTACGCAGCACCAAACGAAACCCCACTGCTGTATATCGACCGTCATCTGGTACACGAAGTGACCTCCCCGCAGGCATTTGACGGCCTGCGTGCGCACAAGCGTCCCGTGCGTCAGCCGGGAAAAACCTTCGCGACGATGGATCATAACGTTTCCACTCAGACCAAAGACATCAATGCGTCGGGTGAGATGGCACGTATCCAGATGCAGGAACTGATCAAGAACTGCAACGAATTTGGCGTGGAGTTGTACGATCTGAACCACCCTTATCAGGGCATCGTCCACGTGATGGGGCCGGAGCAAGGGATTACCCTGCCGGGCATGACCATCGTCTGCGGTGACTCTCATACCGCAACGCACGGCGCGTTTGGCGCGCTGGCGTTTGGTATCGGTACGTCTGAAGTGGAACACGTTCTGGCGACGCAGACCCTGAAACAGGGCCGCGCCAAAACCATGAAGATTGAAGTGAAAGGTAAAGCCGCACCGGGGATCACGGCGAAAGACATCGTGCTGGCTATCATCGGCAAAACCGGCAGCGCAGGCGGTACCGGTCACGTAGTGGAATTTTGCGGCGACGCTATTCAGGCGCTGAGCATGGAAGGTCGTATGACCCTGTGCAACATGGCCATTGAGATGGGCGCCAAAGCAGGCCTGGTGGCACCAGACGAAACGACCTTCAACTATGTGAAAGGTCGTCTGCACGCGCCAAAAGGCCAGGATTTTGACGATGCGGTCGCGTACTGGAAAACCCTGAAAACCGACGACGGGGCAACCTTTGACACCATTGTCACGCTGCAGGCAGAAGAGATTGCGCCTCAGGTGACCTGGGGCACCAACCCGGGTCAGGTGATTTCCGTTAACGACAGCATTCCTGACCCGGCCTCCTTTGCCGATCCGGTCGAGCGTGCCAGTGCGGAGAAAGCGCTGGCCTATATGGGACTGAAGCCCGGTGTGCCGTTGACCGACGTGACCATTGATAAAGTCTTCATTGGATCCTGTACCAACTCCCGTATCGAAGATTTACGTGCTGCTGCAGAGATTGCTAAAGGCCGCAAAGTTGCGCCGGGCGTGCAGGCGCTGGTGGTTCCCGGTTCCGGTCCGGTGAAGGCTCAGGCAGAAGCGGAAGGGCTGGATAAGATCTTTATCGAAGCAGGTTTTGAGTGGCGTTTGCCGGGATGCTCCATGTGTCTGGCCATGAACAACGACCGTCTGAATCCAGGCGAACGTTGTGCTTCCACCAGCAACCGTAACTTTGAAGGCCGTCAGGGCCGCGGTGGGCGTACCCATCTGGTCAGCCCGGCAATGGCCGCCGCTGCAGCCGTTACCGGCCATTTCGCCGACATTCGCAGCCTGAAATAAGGAGACAATCATGGCAGAGAAATTTACCCAACACACAGGCCGGGTTGTCCCCCTGGATGCCGCTAACGTCGATACTGACGCCATCATTCCTAAGCAGTTTTTGCAGAAAGTGACCCGCACCGGTTTTGGTGCACACCTGTTCAACGACTGGCGTTTCCTGGATGATAAAGGCGAAGTGCCTAATCCAGAATTTGTTCTGAACTTCCCGGAATACACAGGCGCGTCCATTCTGCTGGCGCGGGAAAACTTTGGCTGCGGTTCTTCGCGTGAACATGCTCCCTGGGCGCTCACCGATTACGGCTTTAAGGTGGTTATCGCCCCGAGCTTCGCGGATATCTTCTACGGTAACAGCTTCAACAACCAGCTGCTGCCCGTGACGCTGAGTGACGAACAGGTTGATGAGCTGTTTGCGCTGGTTAAGGCGAATCCGGGCATGGCGTTTGAAGTGGATCTGGAAGCGGAAGTGGTTAAAGCGGGTGAGAAGACCTACAGCTTCAGCATTGATGCATTCCGCCGTCACTGCATGCTGAACGGTCTGGACAGCATTGGTCTGACGCTCCAGCATGAAGACGCCATCTCAGCGTACGAGAAAAAACAGCCTGCGTTTATGGGCTAAAGGCAATGGCCCGCGAAAAGCGGGCCATTGATAAGGGTGCGTTGAGGCTCAACCACTCTGGAGAGGCGGGGAAACCTTCCCCGCCAATACCGCTAACGTTTTGCTTCGTAAGCCAACACTGCTGCCAGCTCTGTTTTCTCCTGTCTGAAATGCAATTCACATAGCGAATCACGCACCATCCAGGTGAAGATCAATAGCGTCGTACAGATCAGAAACAAACCTAACAACAGAGTACGTTTTGGCATTCCAGCCTCCTTATTGCTTTTCGGCAATGAAGAGACTAACCTCGCAATGTGTGTTGTGAAGTTGGTCTCCCCATCAGTTTTATTGATGTGGGACTCTCCACTGTTTGCCTCTTGCGAAAGCCTGAGGCAAACAGCCTCAAGCACCCGCCACGCACTCTATGCGCCTTCCCTTCATCTGTCAGAAAGTCGTTTCATTTCGTGAAGCCGCCTTCCAGAATCAAACATCCTTAACCCGGCATGTCAGCCCAAGCGTGATGACCGAAATCGCGGCAATCATCCAGTAAACCGAGGCATGTCCGTAGCTCTGCGCCAGCGCTCCCTGAATCACCCCCGCCAGAATGACGCCTGTCGAAATGCTGTTGGTGAAAAGCGTGGTCGCCGAGCCAGCGCGTCCCGGCATTAAGTCCTGGAACCAGAGCATGCCGATCCCGGCCACGATCCCGATGAATATGGCATTGAACAGCTGCAGCGCCAGCAGTGCTTCGCGCGAATGGAAGAAGATCAGCCCAAGATAGAACAACACCCCGGCGGCAACCGCAACCACCATCATTTTGCGTTTACCGAAGCGCTTTACGTAATACCCTGCAAGAATCATCGCCGGAATCTCCAGCCCGGCAGCCGTTCCCATTAAGATCCCGGCGAGCTTGTCCGGCAGGCCGAGATCGCTGCTGATCCACAGTGGCATATCAATGATGTACATGGTATTGCAGGTCCACATCAGCGTGGAGGCGATAAACAACATACGGACGTTTTTGTCCTGCCAGCCGCTCACTTGCGTAATCGGTTTATCCGTCGTCTGTTCGACGCGCGCCACAGACGGTAATACGAAGGCAATCAGCGCCAGGCTGATGGCAAAAATCGCCGCGGCGATAGAGAACATGGCGGTAAAACCGTAGTTCAATGCCAGCATGAAGGCCAGCGGCGGGCCGATGACCCATGCCAGTGAAAGCTGAGCACGCATCACCGAGCTGAACATCACCACTTCCCGCGCGGAGTTATCCGCGTATTCTCGGGCCAGGGCGAAAAGCTGCGGCATGGCGGTATTCGCCAGCGACGCCAGCAGGACGCCGCAGGTAATGAGCGTCAGGTAATGGCGATTGAACGCAAAGAGTAGCGCGTTGCCCACGGCCATGGCGCAGCAAAAGAGGATCAGCTTGCGGCGATCGCCCTGGCTGTCCGATCGTTTCGCCAGCGCGAGGCTGACCAGGATCCCGGCAATGGCGTTAACGGTGTAAAACAGGCCGACCCAAAACGGCTGCGCCCCCACCTCGCGGCTGAGGAACAGGCTCAACGTCGGCGCCTGCAACGCCCCCGCCACGCCCATCATAAAGGCTACCAGCATAAAAGCGGCATATACGCCATTCAGGCGGCGCCCCATCGTCATCAACCACAGCATACGCAAGTCCTTGTGAAAGCGAATCGAAATTGGGTGAAAGAATAAACGAAAAAAGCCAGCAAAAACATTTTGCTGGCGGGTGATAAACACCAATACTCAGTCACACATGATCGAGGCGAGTTAGCGGGAAGAGGTCGGTTTCGTAACGTCCCACTGCATCAGTTCTTCTAACATTTTCAGCCGCTGCTCTGCACACCGGCGGGCCAGCCAGGACGCTCCTTTTGTCGCTGAAAAGTACTGCTGATAAAACTGACGTGCGGTAGACCTCTTCATAATTTACCTCCTCACTTCATCGGGGAGAATTATTGGCCTAATATAGGGATAAATAAATTGCTGGTTTTTTGTCAGGAGTTCCCCTTTTATGCCTTCTGGTCGTCTGCAACAACAATTTATCCGCCTCTGGCAGTGCTGCGAGGGGCAATCGCAGGAGACCACGCTCAACGAGCTGGCTGACCTGCTCAACTGTTCGCGCCGTCATATGCGCACGCTGCTTAACACCATGCAGCAGCAGGGCTGGTTAAGCTGGGAAGCGGAGGCAGGACGCGGGAAGCGCTCACGTTTGACCTTTCTCTATACCGGTCTGGCGTTGCAGCAGCAGCGCGCGGAGGATCTGCTGGAGCAGGATCGCATCGACCAGCTGGTGCAGCTGGTGGGCGACAAAGCCGCCGTGCGCCAGATGCTGGTCTCACATCTTGGACGTAGCTTTCGTCAGGGCCGCCACATTCTGCGGGTGCTCTACTACCGTCCGATGAAAAATCTGTTACCCGGCACGGCGTTACGGCGTTCTGAAACCCACATGGCCCGGCAGATTTTCAGCGGCCTGACGCGGATAAATGAGGAAAATGGGGAACTGGAAGCGGATATCGCGCATCACTGGCAGCAACTTTCCCCGTGCCACTGGCGCTTCTTCTTACGCCCCGGCATCCACTTTCACCACGGTCGCGAACTGGACATGCGCGACGTCATCGCCTCTCTGGAACGTGCCCGCAAGCTACCGCTTTATTCACACATTTCCCGCGTCCATTCCCCGACGGCATGGACGCTGGATATTGAGCTGTCGCAGCAGGACAAATGGCTTCCCTGGCTGCTGGGCTATGTGCCGTCGATGATTTTGCCCGCCGAGTGGGAGTCGCTGAACAATTTCGCCAGCCTGCCGATTGGCACCGGCCCCTACTCCGTGTCCCGCAATAACAACAATCAGCTGAAAATTCGCGCGTTTGATGACTACTTTGGCTATCGGGCACTGATCGACGAAGTGAACGTCTGGGTATTACCGGATCTTAATGAAGATCTCAGCTGCGGGCTGACGCTGGAAGGCCCCACCACGGGAGAAAAAGCGGTGGAGAGTCGTCTGGAGGAGGGATGCTACTACCTGCTGTTTGATAGCCGCACCCACCGCGGGGCAAACCAGGCCGTTCGTCAGTGGGTCAGCCACGTGCTGTCCCCCTCCAATCTGATCTACCATGCGGAAGAGCAGTACCAGACATACTGGTTCCCGGCGTACGGCCTGCTTCCGCGCTGGCACCACGCCCGCCCGGCGCACTGCGACAGACCTGCCGGGCTGGAGTCCATCACCCTGACCTACTACCGCGAGCACGTGGAGCATCGTTTTATCGCCGGGATCATGGCCAGGCTGCTGGCAGCCGAAGGCGTGACGCTGGAGATCAGAGAAGTGGACTATGACGAATGGCACCGGGGGGAGATCGTCAGTGATATCTGGCTAAACAGCGCCAACTTCACCCTGCCGCTCGATTTCTCGCTCTTTTCTCATCTGTATGAGATCCCGCTGATCCAGCACTGTATCAACCGTGACTGGCAGCAGGACGCTGCCCAGTGGCGCGCTGGCGACATGAATCTTGCCGTGTGGTGCCAGCAATTGCTGGCTGAACAGGCGATTGTACCTCTGATACACCACTGGCTGATGATCCAGGGTCAACGCAGTATGCGCGGTCTGCGGATGAACACCCTGGGCTGGTTTGATTTCAAATCAGCCTGGTTTGCGCCGCCGGAGCCATAACGCTTTCGTAATATTCACCAAATCATTACAATAGCGCCGTTCTCAACGGGGTGCTGCATCACAGATGTGCGCTGAGATAATACCCGTCGAACCTGATCCGGATAACGCCGGCGAAGGGATTTGAGGCTGTCGCTCAAAATCCTTTGCCACTCAACCCTGAGGTGCAAAGTGTTAAAAAAAGTTCTTCCTCTGCTGGCGCTGTTTGCGCTGCCTGCGTTCGCGAACCCCGTCCTGACGGTCTATACCTACGACTCGTTCTCTGCCGACTGGGGCCCAGGCCCGGTAATAAAAAAAGCCTTTGAAGCTGACTGTAATTGCGAGCTGAAATTCGTGGCGCTGGAAGATGGCGTGTCGCTGCTTAACCGTCTGCGTATGGAAGGGAAAAACAGCAAAGCCGACGTGGTGCTCGGGCTGGATAACAACCTGCTGGAAGCCGCCACGCACACCAAACTGTTTGCCAAAAGCGGCGTAGCGGCAGAGGCCGTCAACGTGCCGGGCGGCTGGAACAACGACACCTTTGTGCCGTTCGACTACGGCTACTTTGCTTTCGTCTATGACAAAAACAAGCTGAAAAATCCGCCGAAGAGCCTGAAGGAGCTGGTGGAGAGCGACCAGAAATGGCGCGTGATTTATGAAGATCCGCGTACCAGCACGCCAGGCCTGGGACTGCTGCTTTGGATGCAGAAGGTCTACGGGGAGAACGCGCCGCAAGCGTGGCAGAAGCTGGCCGCCAAAACCGTCACTGTGACCAAAGGCTGGAGTGAAGCGTATGGTCTGTTCCTGAAAGGCGAAAGCGATCTGGTGCTAAGCTACACCACCTCGCCGGCTTACCACATTATCGCCGAGAAGAAAGACAACTACGCCGCCGCGAATTTTGCCGAAGGGCATTATCTGCAGGTGGAGGTTGCCGCGCGTACCGCTGCCAGCAAACAGCCGGAACTCGCCGAGAAGTTCCTGAAATTTATGGTTTCTCCGGCGTTCCAGAATGCCATTCCTGCGGGCAACTGGATGTATCCCGTCACCCACGTTGCACTGCCAGCCGGTTTCGACCAGTTAACCAAACCACAAACGTCGCTGGAGTTTACGCCGCAGCAGGTGGCCGCGCAGCGAGCAGCATGGGTAAGTGAATGGCAACGCGCCGTCAGCCGTTAATTCCCGGCTGGTTACTTCCCGGACTGCTCGCCGCCATGCTGATGGTGGTAGTCAGTCTGGGAGCATTCCTTGCGTTGTGGTTTAACGCGCCGGAGAGCGATCTGCTCGCGCTCTGGCGCGATAGCTATCTCTGGCACGTCATTCGTTTCTCCTTCTGGCAGGCGTTTCTTTCTGCCCTGCTGTCAGCGCTCCCGGCTATTTTTCTTGCGCGGGCTCTGTATCGTCGGCGTTTCCCCGGAAGAGTAGTCCTGCTGCGCCTGTGCGCCATGACGCTGATCCTGCCCGTGCTGGTCGCGGTATTTGGTATCCTGAGCGTTTACGGTCGACAGGGCTGGCTGGCGTTGCTGTTTGCCCGGCTTGGTCTGGAATGGACCTTCTCGCCATACGGCCTGCAGGGCATTCTGCTGGCGCACGTGTTTTTCAATATGCCGATGGCAACGCGCCTCTTTTTGCAGGCACTGGAGAATATTCCCGGCGAACAACGCCAGATTGCCGCTCAGCTTGGCATGCGTGGATGGTCGTTTTTCCGCTTTGTCGAATGGCCTTGGTTAAGACGTCAGATTGCCCCGGTTGCCGCGCTGATCTTTATGCTCTGCTTCGCCAGCTTCGCCACCGTGCTTTCTCTCGGCGGCGGGCCACAGGCGACCACCATTGAGCTGGCGATTTATCAGGCCTTAAGTTACGACTACGATCCGGGCCGCGCCGCGCTTCTGGCGATCGTGCAGATGGCGTGCTGTCTGGTGCTGGTGCTGCTGAGCCAGCGCCTGAGCAAAGCGATTCCCCCGGGAAGCAATAGCCTCTCGGGCTGGCGCGATCCGCAGGATAGCCTGCACAGCCGCGTCTCCGATTTTATCCTGATCGTGCTGGCACTCCTGCTTCTGTTGCCACCGCTGCTGGCCGTTATCGTTGATGGCCTGAACAGGAATGTGGTGTCAGTACTGCAACAGCCCGTGCTGTGGCAAGCGACGTGGACCTCGGTACGCATTGCGCTGGCAGCCGGAGCGCTATGCGTGATCCTGACCATGATGTTGCTCTGGAGCAGCCGCGAGCTCTACGCGCGTCATGCCCGTAAAGCCGGACAAGCGCTGGAGCTGACGGGCATGCTGATCCTGTCGATGCCGGGCATTGTGCTGGCGACCGGCTTCTTTCTGCTGTTCAACACCACCGTCGGCCTGCCGGAAAGCGCCGACGGCATCGTCATTTTTACCAATGCCTTAATGGCCATCCCCTACGCGCTGAAAGTACTGGAAAATCCTATGCGGGATGTCAACAGCCGCTACAGCGTCCTGTGTCAGTCCCTTGGGATAACCGGCTGGCGGCGGTTAAAGGTGGTGGAACTTCGCGCCCTGAAACGCCCCCTCGCCCAGGCACTGGCCTTCGCCTGCGTACTCTCCATCGGGGATTTTGGCGTGGTGGCCCTTTTCGGCAATGACGATTTTCGCACGCTGCCGTTCTGGCTTTATCAGCAGATTGGCTCCTACCGCAGCCAGGACGGGGCCGTCACGGCGCTGCTGCTGCTTCTGCTGTGCTTTGGACTCTTTACCGTTATCGAAAAACTTCCGGGGCGTGATGTTAAAACTGACTGATGTAACCTGGCTTTACCAGCATCTGCCGATGCGCTTCACGCTCTCCGTGCGTCAGGGAGAGATTATTGCGGTGCTTGGCCCAAGCGGTGCGGGAAAAAGCACGCTGCTCAATTTGGTTGCGGGGTTTCTGCAGCCGGCAAGCGGATCGATAATCATTGAAAATCGGGACCATACCCATACGCCGCCTGCAAAACGTCCTGTCTCCATGCTGTTTCAGGAAAACAACCTGTTTACCCACCTGACGGTGCGGCAAAACATCGCGCTGGGGATGCATCCGGGACTCAAGCTGAACGTCCCCCAGCGCCAGAAGCTGGAGGTCATTGCCGCCCAGATGGGGATCGCGGAATTTCTCGACAGGCTGCCCGGCGAGCTTTCCGGCGGCCAGCGTCAGCGCGTGGCGCTTGCCCGTTGTCTGGTCCGCGAACAGCCGATACTGCTGCTGGATGAACCGTTCTCTGCGCTCGACCCGGCGCTGCGCCAGGAGATGCTGACGCTTGTGCAGGACGTCTGTCAGCGCCAGCAGCTGACGATGCTGATGGTTTCTCACAGCATCGAAGATGCCGCACGGATTGCCCCCAGATCGGTGGTCATTGCCGAAGGACGAATTGTGTGGGATGGGATGACAGAAGAACTTCTGAAGGGTAACGCTGCCGCGTCGTCGCTGCTGGGCATCAGCGCAGTCTGATGCCATCACTCTGGCCCTCTCCCACAGGGAGAGGGAAACACATTAACGGCTCACCACCTTCAACAGGATTTCACCGTACACCGGCATCAGAGGATGGCGAATTAGCGCGACCAGCGCCACCACCGCAATGCCCAGCATCAGGGGGGCCAGCCACAAAAGACGAGTGCGCGGAAGATAGCGTGTCAGGCGATCGACACTGGCTTTCGCGCTGCGCCACAACCGCCAGCACAGCCACGCAGCCAGCCACAGCAGCACCGCCGTTGCCAGCAACAGCCACTTAAACTCACCGCTTTGCATGCCGTCAGGAATATCGATGGCCGCACCGGCCAGGATCCCCGGCAGGAAGTAGAACGGCGGCCAGAAGACGCAGCCGATGATGTTCGGCACCACAAACTTTGCAACGGGCAGATCCAGCATTCCGGCAACCATCGGCACCAGAGGACGCGTGGGTCCAACAAAGCGGCCGACGAGAATAGTAAACATGCTGTGCTGATGCAGCGCATGCTCGGTTTTATCCAGCAGCGCTTTGTTCTTTTTCATGAACGACCAGCGGTGCAGCGGCTTCTTAAAGCGCCAGCCCAGCCAGAAGGATATCCAGTCGCCCAGCAGGCAGCCGATTATCCCGGCCAGCCACGCCTGCCAGAAATTGACCTCACCGCTGCCAATCAGCGCGCCAAGACCCGCCATCATCACGGTGCCGGGCAGGATTAACCCCACGAGCGCCAGCGACTCCAGAAAGGCCACCAGCGCCACGGCGATGAGCGAATACATAACGGACTGGGTAATAAAGTGTTCCAGCAATGCCTGCATAACTATTCCGGTCAGAAAACGAATCAGCGATTCTGCTTAGCGCCCCGCACTGCGTCAAGGCAACAATTGTCTGAATAGTTTACAGGTAGCTTTCTGCGTTCACCTGTTTGTTTATCTTTTTTTACCGTTTATTCACATCCCGCGCGGAATTCACTCGGGCTGGCACCGGTGCATTTTTTAAAGACGCGAGAAAAATAGAGCTGATCTTCAAAGCCAACGTTACGCCCCACGGTGGCAATCGGCATCCGGGTGGTGCTGAGCAACAGTTTCGCCTGGCTGATACGCTGATCCTCACGCCAGCTCAGGACGCTGACGCCAAGCTGCTGGCGAAACAGATGTGACAGCCGTGACGGCGACAGACAAACATGCTGGGCGACGCTGGCAATATCGAACTGACTGTCGGCGAGATGGTCGCTGATGTACTGGCAGGCGTCGCGCACGCGGTTATCCAGCGGAGGATTAAGCGACTCGTTAATGGCCTCCATCCGTCGCAGCAGCAGTTGTTCAAGCAGGTTTATCGCCAGCAGTTCAGCGTAGCGACCACCAGCCTGCCCCGCGTCAATAATCTGCGCGAACAGCTCACGGAACTGCGCCAGATGCACTTCATCCGGGCGATAAAAACCGGTGTGCGCAAAAATAGCAGGCCAGGTAAGCCACTCCTGCCAGTAGGCGCGCGGACGGAAATAGACCCACTGGTGATACCACTCTTTGGCATCCGGATGACGGCCATAGTGGTGGATCTCCCCCGGCGGGAACAGCAGGATATCGCCGGGGCGGCAGACGAACTGCTGGTCGCCATTCTTGATGATCCCCTCTCCGCGCACGGTCAGGTTGAGGATATACCCTTTCATCCCGAGCGGTCGGTCGACGTAAAAATCGAGATATCCCTCAGCCTCGATAGGGGTCAGCCCTGCCACAAGGTGCGCGTTAAACGAGTATCCCGGCAACAAGGGATCGTTTTGCGTTTCGGCCATAGATTCAGTTCTCCCAACGGTCCTGAAGGAAACCAATTGTCCATATCACTAAAAGCAGGTTAAAAATGGTCTGCGAAAAGATCCAGAAAGCATCACGCCTCTTTTACGTCCGCCATGTTTCAGCCTTTCCCCCTGATTTCTCCGCCAGAGGAGGCAGATAAGCAGTAACAAAAGTGTCTATAAGTGCGGCAGAAATGTCCACATTGAATATTTGCACGGCGTCACACTTTCCGCTGTAACAGCAATTTAATCCATAAGATTAGCGGATCCTGCCTGACGATTTTTGTCCCCAGTCTCTAATGTTCTTCCATACCTGTTTTTCGGATGGAGCAACACCATGGCAATTGCAATTGGCCTCGATTTTGGCAGCGACTCGGTTCGCGCGCTGGCAGTGGACTGTACGACTGGCCAGGAGATAGCAACCAGCGTTGAGTGGTACCCGCGCTGGCAAGAGGGGCGCTACTGTGATGCGCCAAATAACCAGTTCCGTCACCACCCGCGTGACTATATCGAGTCGATGGAAGCGGCCGTCAAAACCGTTCTGGCGGAGCTGACGGATGCTCAGCGGGCCGATGTCGTTGGGATTGGCGTCGACAGCACCGGCTCAACGCCTGCCCCGGTGGATGCCGAAGGCCGCGTACTGGCGCTGCGCCCGGAATTCGCCGACAACCCGAACGCCATGTTCGTGCTGTGGAAAGACCATACCGCCGTGGAAGAGGCCGAAGCCATCACCCGTCTTTGCCATCAGCCTGGCAAAACAGACTACTCACGCTATATCGGCGGGATTTACTCCAGCGAATGGTTCTGGGCCAAAATCCTGCATGTCACCCGTGCCGATGCGACCGTTGCGCAGGCTGCGGCGTCATGGATTGAGCTGTGCGACTGGGTTCCCGCCCTGCTCTCCGGCACCACCCGTCCGCAGGATATTCGCCGCGGACGCTGCAGCGCCGGGCATAAATCCCTGTGGCATGAAAGCTGGGGCGGTCTGCCTCCGGCAGCCTTCTTCGATGAACTCGACCCGATTATCAATAAAAACCTGACCTACCCGCTGTTTACCGACACCTTCACCGCCGATATTCCGGTGGGCACGCTCTGCGAAGAGTGGGCAAAACGCCTCGGCCTGCCGCAGAACGTGGCGATTTCCGGGGGCGCGTTTGACTGCCATATGGGTGCAGTGGGGGCGGGCGCACAACCTAACACGCTGGTGAAAGTTATCGGCACCTCCACCTGCGACATTCTGACGGCGGATAAAGCCACCGTTGGCGATCGCGCAGTAAAAGGCATTTGCGGCCAGGTTGACGGCAGCGTGGTGCCGGACTTCATCGGTCTCGAAGCGGGTCAATCCGCGTTCGGCGATATCTACGCCTGGTTTGGCCGCGTGCTGGGCTGGCCACTGGATCAGCTCGCGGCTGCGCATCCTGAACTGAAAAGCCAGATCGCCGACAGCAAAAAACAGCTTCTGCCACAGCTCACGGAAGCCTGGGCGAAAAATCCGTCTCTCGATCACCTGCCGGTGGTGCTGGACTGGTTTAACGGCCGCCGCACGCCGTTTGCCAACCAGCGACTGAAAGGGGTGATTACCGATCTCAACCTGGCGACCGACGCCCCTGCGCTGTTCGGTGGCCTGATTGCCGCCACTGCCTTCGGCGCGCGCGCCATTATGGAGTGCTTCACCGAACAGGGTATCGACGTGAATAACGTGATGGCACTGGGCGGCATCGCCCGTAAAAATCCGGTCATTATGCAGGCATGCTGCGACGTGCTGAACCGTCCGCTGCAGATTGTCGCGTCCGATCAATGCTGCGCGCTGGGCGCGGCGATTTTCGCCGCCGTGGCAGCCGGTGTCCACGCGGATATCCCCACCGCGCAGCAGCATATGGCGAGCGCCGTCGAAAACACACTCCAGCCGCGTGCCCAGCAGGCACAACGCTTTGAACAGCTTTATCAGCGCTACCAGCAATGGGCAAAAAGCGCCGAACTTCACTATCTCCCTGTCGCCGCCCCGTCAAAACACACCGCGGACACGACGGCAACCCTGACCCATTAAGGACACGATGATGACCATTTTTAATAATTATGAAGTGTGGTTTGTGATTGGCAGCCAGCACCTGTACGGGCCGGAAGCGCTGCAGCAGGTGACGAAACATGCGGAGCACGTCGTTAATGCCCTCAACGCGGAAGCCAAACTGCCATGCAAACTGGTGCTGAAACCCCTGGGTACAACGCCGGATGAGATCACCCATATCTGTCGCGACGCGAACTACGACGACAAGTGCGCCGGTCTGGTCGTGTGGCTGCACACCTTCTCACCGGCCAAAATGTGGATCAACGGCCTGTCTATCCTCAACAAACCGCTGCTGCAGTTCCATACCCAGTTTAACGCCTCCCTGCCGTGGGACAGCATCGATATGGACTTCATGAACCTGAACCAGACCGCGCACGGCGGCCGCGAGTTCGGCTTCATCGGCGCGCGTATGCGTCAGCAGCATGCCGTCGTGACTGGTCACTGGCAGGACAGCCAGGCGCAAAACCGTATCGGCTCGTGGATGCGTCAGGCGGTATCGAAACAAGATACCCGCCATCTGAAAGTGGTGCGTTTCGGTGACAACATGCGTGAAGTGGCGGTCACCGATGGCGATAAAGTCGCAGCACAAATCAAGTTCGGTTTCTCCGTCAATACCTGGGCGGTGGGCGACCTGGTGCAGGTAGTGAATGAAATCAGCGATGGCGACGTGAGCGCGCTGGTAGACGAGTACGAAAGCCGTTACCGCCTGACGCCTGCGGCACAAATCAACGGCGACAAGCGCCAGAACGTGCTGGATGCCGCGCGCATTGAGCTTGGCATGAAGCGCTTCCTGGAACAGGGCGGCTTCCACGCCTTTACGACAACGTTTGAAGACCTCCACGGCCTGAAACAGCTCCCGGGTCTGGCAGTACAGCGTCTGATGCAGCAGGGCTACGGCTTTGCAGGCGAAGGCGACTGGAAAACTGCCGCTCTGCTTCGCATCATGAAGGTGATGTCAACCGGTCTGCAGGGCGGCACCTCCTTTATGGAGGATTACACCTACCACTTCGAAAACGGCAACGACCTGGTACTCGGCTCGCACATGCTGGAAGTGTGCCCGTCTATTGCGGTGGAAGAGAAACCGATTCTTGACGTGCAGTACCTCGGCATTGGCGGTAAAGCCGATCCGGCTCGTCTGATCTTCAACACCCGCACGGGCCCGGCCATCAACGCCAGTCTGATCGACCTGGGCGATCGTTTCCGCCTGCTGGTGAACTGCGTCGATGCAGTTGAAACGCCGCATTCACTGCCAAAACTGCCGGTCGCCAACGCCCTGTGGAAAGCACAGCCAGACCTGCCAACCGCGTCAGAAGCCTGGATCCTGGCCGGTGGCGCGCACCACACGGTGTTCAGCCACGCGCTGGATCTGAATGACATGCGTCAGTTCGCCGAGCTGCACGATATCGAACTGACCGTGATTGATAACGACACCCGCCTGCCTGCGTTCAAAGATGCGCTGCGCTGGAACGAAGTCTATTACGGTTCGAAACGCTAAGTACGGAATGCCCGGTGGCACCGTGTTCACCGGGCAGGGAGACAACAATGTTAGACGATCTCAAACGACAGGTGCTCGAAGCCAACCTGGCGCTGCCGAAACATAACCTGGTGACCCTGACCTGGGGCAACGTCAGTGCCGTTGACCGCGAAAAAGGTGTGTTCGTGATCAAGCCTTCTGGCGTGGATTACACGGTGATGACGGCAGACGATATGGTGGTGGTCAGCATCGAAACGGGTGAAGTGGTGGAAGGCAACAAAAAACCCTCCTCCGATACGCCTACCCACCGTCTGCTGTATCAGTCATTCCCGACCATCGGCGGCATCGTGCATACCCATTCGCGTCACGCCACCATCTGGGCGCAGGCGGGCCAGTCCATTCCGGCCACGGGTACCACCCACGCGGATTACTTTTACGGCACCATTCCCTGCACGCGCTTAATGACCGAGGCGGAAATCAACGGTGAGTACGAGTGGGAAACCGGCAACGTGATTGTCGAAACCTTCGAAAAACAGGGTATCGACGCGGCGCAGATGCCTGGCGTGCTGGTGCACTCCCATGGTCCCTTCGCCTGGGGTAAAAACGCGGAAGACGCGGTACATAACGCCATCGTGCTGGAAGAGGTCGCCTATATGGGGATCTTCTGTCGCCAGCTCGCGCCACGGCTACCGGATATGCAGCAAACCCTGCTGGATAAGCATTACCTGCGCAAGCACGGCGCGAAAGCGTATTACGGGCAGTAGCTTGTAGGCCGGATAAGCGCAGCGCCATCCGGCAAAACAGACACTGTATAAAACCCCAGCAAACACCCCTTGACCAGGCTATAATCAAGCCTGGTTTTGTTTATGGGATAACGGTGTGACGCAGGCGCAAGAAGGCTTTTTACTGACCCGGCACTGGCGGGATACGCCTCAGGGCACTGAGGTTGAATTCTGGCTGGCGACGGACAGCGGCCCGTTGCACGTAACGCTGCCGCCGCAGGAGTCCGTGGCGTTTATTCCTGAATCGCACGTCGAAAAAGTCAAACAACTACTGCGCGGCGAAAACGGCTGGCGCATCACCCCTCTTGAGCTGAAAGATTTCCACCGTCAGCCGGTATACGGCCTTTACTGTCGCGCCCATCGTCAACTGATGCGCTATGAAAAGCTGCTGCGCGAGGCGGGCGTAACGCTTTACGAAGCGGATATCCGTCCCCCCGAGCGTTTCCTGATGGAACGGTTTATTACCGCGCCCGTCTGGGTGGATGGCACAGCGCAAAACGGTCGCCTCGTTAACGCTCGTCTGAAGCCTAACCCGGGCTATCGCCCGCCGCTAAAATGGGTCTCCCTGGACATTGAAACCACCCGCCACGGCGAGCTGTACTGCATTGGTCTGGAAGGCTGCGGCGATCGGGTTGTGTACATGCTTGGGCCGCCAAATGGCGATGCGTCCACGCTGGATTTCCGGCTTGAATATGTCAATAGCCGACCCCAGCTGCTGGAGAAGCTTAACCAGTGGTTTGCCGACTACGATCCCGATGTCCTGATCGGCTGGAACGTGGTGCAGTTCGACCTGCGCGTGCTGCAAAAACATGCCGAGCGGTATCGCATTCCGCTGATACTCGGGCGCGGCAACAGCGAGCTGGAGTGGCGCGAGCACGGCTTTAAGAATGGCGTCTTCTTCGCCCAGGCCAATGGCCGCCTGATTATCGACGGCATCGAGGCACTGAAATCCGCCTTCTGGAACTTCTCGTCATTCTCTCTTGAAGCCGTAGCGCAGGCGCTGCTTGGCGAGGGCAAATCCATTGACAACCCCTGGGACAGAATGGATGAGATTGACCGACGCTTTAATGAAGATAAACCGGCGCTCGCCACCTATAACCTGAAAGATTGCGAGCTGGTTACGCAGATTTTCCATAAAACCGAGATCATGCCGTTCCTGCTGGAGCGCGCGACGGTAAACGGCCTCGCGGCCGACAGGCACGGCGGCTCGGTAGCGGCCTTTAGCCACCTCTATTTCCCCCGCATGCACCGGGCAGGGTACGTTGCCCCCAACCTCGGGGACGTACCGCCACAGACCAGCCCCGGCGGGTATGTGATGGACTCCCGGCCAGGGCTTTACGATTCGGTGCTGGTTCTGGATTATAAAAGCCTGTATCCGTCGATTATCCGCACGTACCTGATTGACCCGGTGGGGCTGGTGGAAGGGATGGCGCAGCCGGACGACGCGCACAGCACTGAAGGCTTTCTCGGCGCCCGTTTCTCGCGTGAAAAACACTGCCTGCCTGAAATTGTGGGAAACATCTGGCACGGGCGCGACGAGGCGAAGCGTCACGGCAATAAGCCCCTCTCGCAGGCGCTGAAAATCATTATGAATGCCTTTTACGGCGTGCTGGGCACCAGCGCCTGCCGCTTTTTCGACCCCAGACTGGCGTCATCCATCACCATGCGCGGGCATGAAATCATGCGTCAAACCAAAGCGCTGATTGAATCCCGGGGCTATGACGTCATTTATGGCGATACCGACTCCACCTTTGTCTGGCTGAAAGCCGCCCATTCTGAAGAGGACGCCGCGCGAATCGGCAAAGAACTGGTCGCCTTCGTGAACGCCTGGTGGCGCGAAAGTTTGCAAAAAGAGCGGTTAACCAGCACGTTAGAACTGGAATTTGAAACCCATTTCGCCCGCTTTTTAATGCCCACCATTCGCGGTACCGACCAGGGCAGCAAGAAGCGCTACGCCGGGCTGATTCAGGAAGGTGACACGCAGCGGATGGTGTTCAAAGGGCTGGAGACGGTTCGCACCGACTGGACCCCGCTGGCGCAGCAGTTCCAGCAAACGCTTTACCTGCGGGTATTCCGCAACGAGCCCTATCAGGATTACGTGCGCGAAACCATCGCCAGCCTGATGGCGGGTGAGCTGGATAACCAACTGGTTTACCGCAAACGCCTGCGCCGCCCGCTGGCAGAGTATCAACGTAATGTGCCTCCCCACGTACGCGCCGCGCGCCTGGCGGATGAAGAGAACGTGAAGCGCGGCCGCGCCCCGCAGTATCAGAACCGGGGGACGATCAAATACGTCTGGACAATTAACGGTCCGGAACCGGTGGATTATCAATACTCACCGCTCGATTACGATCACTACCTGACGCGTCAGCTTCAGCCGGTCGCCGACGGAATTTTGCCCTTCATCGACGACGATTTTGCTACACTAGTGACAGGGCAACTTGGCCTATTTTGACACGTGACGAAATGGCTGCCATCCAGTACCATAGCGCCCTTTCCATTCCCGGACCCATTTTTCGATGACCGTCTTTTTTTGACGGGGGTCGAACTATTGCCTGCAATTAAAGATTAGAGCCGAACAACTATGCCTTTTACACTTGGTCAACGCTGGATCAGCGATACAGAAAGCGAACTTGGATTAGGAACCGTCGTTGCCGTCGATGCGCGTATGGTAACCCTCCTCTTCCCTGCCACCGGTGAAAACCGCCTGTACGCTCGCAATGACTCCCCTGTAACCCGCGTGATGTTCAATCCGGGTGACACCGTGACCAGCCATGACGGCTGGCAGCTCAAGATTGAAGACGTAAAAGAAGAGAATGGACTGCTCGCTTACATTGGTACGCGTCTTGATACGGACGAAGCCAATGTCATCCTGCGTGAAGTGCTGCTCGACAGCAAACTGGTTTTCAGTAAGCCGCAGGACCGCCTGTTTGCCGGGCAAATTGACCGTATGGATCGCTTCTCGCTGCGCTATCGCGCGCGCAAGTTCCAGAGTGAACAGTACCGTATGCCGTGGAGCGGCCTGCGCGGTCAGCGCACCAGCCTGATCCCCCACCAGCTGAATATCGCCCACGACGTGGGCCGTCGCCATGCCCCTCGCGTACTGCTGGCCGATGAAGTGGGCCTGGGTAAAACCATTGAAGCGGGTATGATCCTGCATCAACAGCTGCTTTCCGGTGCCGCCGAGCGCGTGCTGATCGTGGTGCCTGAAACCCTGCAGCACCAGTGGCTGGTCGAGATGCTTCGCCGCTTTAACCTGCGCTTCTCCCTGTTTGACGACGAACGCTATGCCGAAGCGCAGCACGACGCCGACAACCCGTTTGAAACCGAACAGTTGGTCATTTGCTCCCTGGACTTCGTGCGCCGCAGCAAGCAGCGTCTCGAGCACCTGTGCGACGCCGAGTGGGACATTATGGTCGTTGACGAAGCGCACCATTTAGTCTGGAGCGAAGACGCGCCAAGCCGCGAGTATATGGCTATCGAACAGCTTGCGGAGCGCGTCCCTGGCGTCCTGCTGCTGACCGCAACGCCGGAACAGCTGGGTCTGGAAAGCCACTTCGCACGTCTGCGCCTGCTCGACCCAAACCGTTTCCACGATTTCGGGCAGTTCGTGGAAGAACAGAATAACTACCGTCCGGTCGCGGATGCCGTGGCCATGCTGCTGGCAGGCAATCGTCTTTCTAATGAGGAACTCAACACCCTGAGCGAGCTGATTGGCGAGCAGGATATTGAACCGCTTCTGCAGGCCGCGAACAGCGATAGCGATAACGCGGAGCCTGCGCGTAAAGAGCTCATCGACATGCTGATGGACCGCCACGGCACCAGCCGCGTGCTGTTCCGCAACACCCGTAACGGCGTGAAAGGGTTCCCGAAACGCGAGCTGCATACCATCAAGCTGCCGCTGCCCACCCAGTATCAGACGGCGATCAAAGTCTCTGGCATTATGGGCGCGCGCAAAACTCAGGAAGAGCGCGCCCGCGACATGCTCTATCCGGAACAAATTTACCAGGAATTCGAAGGCGATACCGGCACCTGGTGGAACTTCGACCCGCGCGTGGAGTGGCTGATGGGCTACCTGACCGCCCACCGCTCCCAGAAGGTGCTGGTGATCTGCGCCAAAGCGGCTACCGCGCTGCAGCTGGAGCAGGTGCTGCGCGAGCGTGAAGGTATTCGCGCCGCCGTGTTCCACGAAGGGATGTCCATCGTTGAACGTGACCGCGCCGCGGCGTGGTTTGGTGAAGAGGACAGTGGCGCACAGGTTCTGCTGTGCTCGGAAATCGGTTCTGAAGGCCGTAACTTCCAGTTTGCCAGTAATCTGGTGATGTTCGATCTGCCGTTCAATCCGGATCTGCTGGAACAGCGTATCGGTCGTCTGGATCGTATCGGCCAGGCGCATGATATTCAGATCCACGTGCCGTATCTGGAAAAAACTGCCCAGTCCGTGCTGGTGCGCTGGTTCCACGAAGGTCTGGATGCGTTTGAGCATACCTGCCCGACGGGCCGCACCATTTACGATCAGGTGCATAGCGATCTGATCGGCTACCTGGCCGCACCGGAAAACAGTGACGGATTTGACGATCTGATCAAATCCTGCCGCGAGAAGCATGAAGCGCTGAAAGCGCAGCTTGAGCAGGGTCGCGACCGCCTGCTGGAAATTCACTCCAACGGCGGTGAGAAAGCGCAGGCGCTGGCTGAAAGCATTGAAGAACAAGATGATGACACCAGTCTGATCAGCTTCTCCATGAACCTGTTCGACATCGTCGGTATTAACCAGGACGATCGCGGCGAGAACCTGATTGTCCTGACCCCGTCCGATCACATGCTGGTGCCGGATTTCCCGGGCCTGCCGGAAGATGGTTGTACTATCACCTTCGAGCGTGATGTGGCGCTGTCCCGCGAAGATGCTCAGTTCATCACCTGGGAACACCCGCTGATCCGTAACGGACTGGATCTGATCCTTTCCGGCGATACCGGTAGCAGCACAATTTCACTCCTCAAGAACAAGGCACTGCCGGTGGGTACGCTGCTGGTAGAACTGATCTACGTTGTGGAAGCCCAGGCACCGAAACAGCTCCAGCTGACCCGCTTCCTGCCGCCAACGCCTGTGCGTCTGCTGCTGGATAAAAACGGTACCAACCTGGCAGGGCAAGTTGAATTCGAGAGTTTCAACCGTCAGCTGAGCGCGGTGAATCGCCATACGGGCAGCAAGCTGGTGAATGCGGTACAGCAGGACGTGCATGCCATTCTGCAGCTGGGCGAAAGCCAGATCGAGAAAGCGGCCCGTGCGCTGATCGATGCTGCACGCACCGAGGCCGATGAGAAACTCTCAGCGGAGCTGTCCCGTCTGGAAGCGCTGAAGGCGGTGAACCCGAACATCCGTGACGATGAACTGGCTGCCATTGAAAGCAACCGTCAGCAAATTATGGAAAGCCTGAATCAGGCGGGCTGGCGGCTGGACGCATTGCGTCTGATTGTTGTCACGCATCAGTAAGAAGAGCAAAAAAATGGTAATGGAGCCCTACAATCCGCCGATGGATCCCTGGCTGGTCATCCTGTATCAGGATGAACACATTATGGTAGTTAACAAGCCGAGCGGCCTGTTGTCCGTACCGGGGCGTCTGGATGAGCACAAAGACAGCGTGATGACGCGCATTCAGCGCGATCATCCACAGGCGGAATCTGTGCATCGTCTGGATATGGCAACCAGCGGCGTGATTGTGGTGGCGCTCAATAAAGCGGCGGAGCGCGAGCTGAAGCGCCAGTTCCGCGAGCGCGAGCCGAAGAAGCAGTACGTGGCGCGCGTCTGGGGACATCCTGCACAGGCAGAAGGGTTGGTCGATCTGCCGCTGATCTGCGACTGGCCGAACCGGCCTAAGCAGAAGGTCTGCTATGAAACCGGCAAGGCCGCGCAGACCGAGTATGAAGTGCTGGATTACGCACCGAATAACACCGCGCGCATACTCCTTAAGCCGATTACCGGACGTTCACACCAGCTGCGCGTGCATATGCTTGCGCTAGGTCATCCGATTTTAGGCGACCGGTTTTACGCGCCGCCGGAAGCGCTGGCGTTAGCGCCGCGTCTGCAGCTTCACGCCCAGACGCTGACCATTACCCATCCGGCCTTCGGTAACACGATGACGTTTAACGCCCCGGTGGACTTCTGAAAAAAGGGCCCGACAGTGTCGGGCCCTTTTTTATTTGAAACCTTTCTTCTCTTTAATCAGCTCGTAAGCCTTCTGAATCTCCTGCGCTTTCTGCTTCGCCATCTCCATCATTTCCGGCGGTAAGCCTTTCGCGACCAGTTTGTCAGGGTGATGCTCGCTCATCAGCTTGCGATAGGCGCGTTTGATGGTGGTTTGATCGTCAGTGGGTTTCACGCCAAGTACGTTGCAGGCATCGTCCAGCGTCGGTCCACGCTGCGCCTGCTGCCATGCACCGCCGGACGACTGCTGGTGATACCCCCCGCCAAACTGCGCGCCGCCCTGCATCATGCGTAAGAACTGGTCGAACTGCATTCGGGAGATGCCCAACTCTTCTGCAATGACGTACAGAACATCACGTTCATTAGGGTGCAGTGAACCGTCAGCAAACGCCGCCTGGATTTGAATTTCCAGAAACATCCGAATTAAATCAAAACGTCCGAAGCAGATGCTGCGGAACTGACGCATTTTTTCACGCAGCGGATAGTTATCTGATTTCCCAATGCGAAACGCATTCTGCGCGGCCACACGGGATTCACCATGCAAATTCATGCGGTCCATAAAGATGCTGGCGATTTGAATATCGGCTTCGGTCACGCGGCCTTTGGATTTGGTTAAATGCCCCATGACTTCAAAGGTGGTGGAGAAAAAGAGTGACTGGCGCTCGCGCTGATTCGCAAACCAGGCCATTTTGCGGCTGCGCGCCTTATCAAACATATGACCGATAATGAGCCCAAGCACGATTCCCCAGAACCCGGCACCCATGATGATGGCGAACGCAACGCCGATTATTTTACCCCAATACTGCATATACTCCCCGGATAGTCATATTCCTGGCCGACGCAACGTCATCATCACAGTGTTCAAGCCACGGTCAATTGAAGGACATCGCCTATAATTTGCTTTATCATACTCGTCATTCGATAGCGAGCCTAACACTCTGGCACGCAAACGGGCAGGATTAACGCTGGTACTGCGCTGATGAGTAAGATAGTCTCTGAGCGTTTGTAAGCCGTAGCCACTGATGACGGAACAATAAAATACAACGTATGAAAAAACGTATCCCCACCCTTCTGGCCACAATGATTGGCACCGCCCTGTACAGTCAACAGGGGCTGGCGGCCGATCTCGCCTCGCAGTGTATGCTTGGCGTTCCAAGTTATAATCGCCCACTGGTGCAGGGTGATACAAATAGCTTGCCGGTAACCATTACTGCAGACAGTTCTAAGGGTACTTATCCTGACAACGCCACGTTTACGGGCAATGTGGATATTAACCAGGGCAATAGCCGCCTGCAGGCAGATGAAGTGCAGTTGCACCAGAAGCAGCCGGAAGGCGCGGCCGAGCCGGTACGAACGGTGGATGCGCTGGGTAATGTGCACTATGACGACAATCAGGTCATCCTGAAAGGTCCGAAAGCCTGGTCAAACCTGAATACGAAAGATACTAACGTCTGGGAAGGTGATTACCAGATGGTGGGTCGCCAGGGACGCGGTAAAGCGGACCTGATGAAACAGCGCGGTGAAAACCGCTATACGATCCTGGAAAATGGCTCCTTTACCTCCTGTCTGCCAGGGTCAAACACCTGGAGCGTGGTCGGGAGCGAAGTGATCCACGACCGTGAAGAGCAGGTCGCGGAGATCTGGAACGCCCGCTTTAAGCTGGGTCCGGTACCGGTATTCTACAGCCCTTATCTTCAGCTTCCCGTGGGTGACAAGCGTCGCTCGGGCTTCCTGATCCCCAATGCCAAATACAGCACCTCGAACTACTTTGAGTTCTACCTGCCGTATTACTGGAACATCGCGCCCAACATGGACGCCACGATCACGCCGCACTATATCCATAAGCGCGGTAACGTCATGTGGGAGAACGAGTTCCGCTACCTGACTCAGGCCGGTGCGGGTCTGATGGAGCTGGATTATCTGCCGTCAGATAAAGTCTTCCAGGATGAGCACCCGACCGAAGGCGACAAGCACCGCTGGTTGTACTACTGGCGCCATGCGGGTGTTATGGATCAGGTCTGGCGTTTTAACGTCGACTATACCAAGGTCAGCGATCCTTACTACTTTAATGACTTTGACTCCAAGTACGGTTCAAGTACCGATGGTTATGCCACGCAAAAATTCAGCGTTGGCTATGCCATTCAAAACTTTAACGCCACGGTGTCAACCAAGCAGTTCCAGGTCTTTAGTACCCAAACGCGAAGCACTTACGGCGCAGAACCGCAACTGGATGTGAACTGGTACCAGAACGATGTCGGTCCTTTCGACACCCGCGTCTACGCCCAGGCGGTACATTTCGTGAATACCAACTCTGACATGCCGGAAGCCACGCGTATTCACCTGGAGCCGACCATCAACCTGCCCTGGTCAAATGACTGGGCAAGTCTGAATACCGAAGCCAAGCTCATGGCGACGCACTATCAGCAGAAAAATCTGGACTGGTACAACAATCGCTATGGTACCGATCTTGAAGAATCAGTAAACCGTACGCTTCCCCAGTTTAAGATGGACGGTAAACTGATTTTCGAACGTGATATGGCACTCCTGGCGGATGGCTATACCCAGACGCTTGAGCCACGCATGCAGTATCTTTACGTGCCTTATCGCGATCAGAGCAAGATTCAGAACTACGACTCCTCTTTCCTGCAATCGGACTATAGCGGCCTGTTCCGCGACCGTACCTACGGTGGTCTCGACCGAATTGCTTCCGCTAACCAGTTAACGACCGGTGTCACAACGCGCGTTTATGATGAATCTGCCGTTGAACGTTTTAACGTTTCTGTTGGTCAAATTTACTATTTCACCGAGTCTCGTACGGGTGATGACGACATTAACTGGGAGAAAGACAACAAAACGGGTTCACTGGTGTGGGCGGGTGATACCTACTGGCGCATGACCGATCGCTGGGGTCTGCGCGGTGGGTTGCAGTACGATACGCGACTGGACAATATCGCGACGAGCAGTGCAGCTATTGAATACCGTCGTGATGAAGACCGTATGATGCAGTTGACGTACCGCTATGCCAGTCCGGAATATATTCAGGCGACATTGCCGAACTACGCCAATGCTGACCAATACAAAGATGGGATTTCGCAGGTGGGTGGCGCAGCAAGCTGGCCTATCGCCGATCGCTGGTCAATCGTAGGCGCTTACTACTTTGACACTAACGCCAATAAACCTGCTGACCAGATGGTGGGTCTGCAATATAACTCCTGTTGTTATGCGCTGCGTGTCGGCTACGAACGTAAGCTTAACGGCTGGGATACTCAAAACAATCAGAGCAAATACGATAACGTGATTGGCTTTAATGTCGAACTGCGCGGCCTGAGTTCCAACTACGGCCTGGGCACCCAGCAGATGCTGCGTTCGAACATCCTGCCATACCGTAGTTCCTTGTAATGTATTTGATTTACAACGTAATCCGCTTTGCGGTTAATTGAAATGGAAAAAGTATGAAGAACTGGAAAACGCTGCTGCTCGGTGTCGCTATGGTTGCGAATACCAGCTTCGCGGCCCCCCAGGTTGTTGATAAGGTCGCCGCTGTTGTTAACAACGGCGTCGTGCTCGAAAGTGACGTTGACGGGCTGATGAAATCTGTGAAGCTCAATTCGGGCGAAGCAGGTCAGCAACTTCCGGATGACGCCACGCTGCGCCATCAGATCCTGGAACGACTGATCATGGATCAGATCGTTCTGCAGATGGGTCAGAAAATGGGCGTGAAGGTGACTGACGAGCAACTCGATCAGGCCATCGCTAACATCGCAAAGCAAAACAACATGTCTCTGGATCAGATGCGCAGTCGTCTGGCCTATGACGGCATCAGCTACGCCACCTACCGCAACCAGATCCGTAAAGAGATGCTGATTTCGGAAGTGCGTAACAATGAAGTCCGTCGTCGCGTCACGATCCTGCCGCAGGAAGTGGACGCGCTGGCAAAACAGGTGGGTAACCAGAACGATGCGAGCACAGAGCTGAACCTGAGCCACATTCTGATCCCACTGCCAGAGAACCCAACCTCCGATCAGGCTGCGGAAGCAGAAAGTCAGGCACGTTCCATTGTCGAACAGGCGCGTAACGGCGGCGACTTTGGCAAGCTGGCTATTACCTACTCCGCTGACCAACAGGCGCTGAAAGGCGGCCAGATGGGCTGGGGACGTATTCAGGAGCTGCCATCCATCTTTGCCCAGGCGCTGAGTACGGCGAAGAAAGGCGATATCGTGGGTCCAATCCGTTCCGGTGTGGGCTTCCACATTCTGAAAGTGAACGATCTGCGTGGTCAGAGCCAGAACATTTCCGTGACTGAAGTTCACGCTCGCCATATTCTGCTCAAACCGTCACCGATCATGACTGACGATCAGGCACGTGCGAAGCTGGAGCAGATTGCGGCAGACATTAAGAGCGGTAAAACCTCGTTTGCCAATGCCGCGAAGGAGTTCTCTCAGGATCCAGGCTCTGCTAATCAGGGCGGCGATCTGGGCTGGGCTGCAGCAGATATTTACGATCCTGCCTTCCGCGATGCGCTGATGAAGCTGAACAAAGGCCAGATCAGTGCTCCGGTACACTCTTCATTTGGCTGGCATCTGATCGAGCTGATGGACACCCGTAACGTGGATAAAACGGATGCGGCGCAGAAAGACCGCGCTTACCGTATGCTGTTTAACCGTAAGTTCTCTGAAGAAGCGGCAACCTGGATGCAGGAACAACGCGCCAGTGCTTACGTGAAAGTTCTGAGTAACTAATGAAACCGCATCGTGTTGTGATCACCCCCGGCGAACCCGCCGGGATTGGGCCAGACCTCGTTGTCCAGCTCGCCCAGCGAAGCTGGCCGGTGGAACTGGTTGTCTGCGCAGATGCAACACTGTTACAAGACCGGGCGAAGCTGCTCGGTCTGCCTTTAACGCTTATTCCTTACGTTGAAGGCCAACAGCCAGCACCACAGCAAGCCGGTACGCTCACGGTTCTTTCTGTCCCTCTTCGTACACCGGTCATTCCAGGCCAGCTCAGCACGGAAAACGGCCACTACGTCGTGGAAACCCTCGCGCGCGCCTGCGACGGTTGCCTGAAGGGTGAATTTGCTGCCCTGATCACCGGCCCCGTGCACAAGGGCGTCATCAACGAAGCGGGTATCCCCTTTACCGGGCACACGGAATTCTTTGAAGAGCGCTCGCACAGCCCGAAAGTAGTGATGATGCTGGCGACGGAGGCAATGCGCGTTGCGCTCGTGACCACCCATCTGCCTGTTAAGGCCATTCCTGATGCCATCACCCCGGCACTGCTGCGGGAGATCATCGGGATCCTGCATCATGACCTGCAAACCAAATTCGGCATCAAACAGCCACACGTTCTGGTTTGCGGCCTGAATCCGCATGCGGGAGAAGGTGGACACATGGGCACCGAAGAGATCGACACCATTATTCCGGTGCTTGAAGAAATGCGCGCTAAAGGGATGAATCTTAGCGGGCCGCTCCCTGCGGACACGCTTTTTCAGCCGAAATACCTGGATAATGCCGACGCCGTCCTCGCGATGTACCACGATCAGGGCCTGCCCGTGCTAAAATACCAGGGCTTTGGCCGCGGGGTGAATATCACCCTCGGTTTACCCTTTATTCGAACGTCCGTTGACCACGGTACTGCGCTGGATCTGGCAGGACAGGGGAAAGCGGATGTCGGCAGTTTTATTACGGCGCTTAATCTCGCCATCAAAATGATTGTTAATACTCAATGACTAATCGAGTCCATCAGGGCCACTTAGCCCGAAAACGCTTCGGGCAAAACTTCCTCAACGATCAGTTCGTGATCGAAAGCATTGTTTCGGCTATTAATCCGCAAAAAGGTCAGGCTATGGTCGAAATCGGTCCGGGCCTTGCTGCACTGACCGAGCCGGTAGGCGAACGCCTCGACGAGCTGACCGTCATCGAACTGGACCGCGATCTTGCCGCACGCCTGCAAACGCACCCGTTCCTCGGACCGAAGCTGACCATCTACCAGCAGGACGCCATGACCATGAACTTTGGCGAACTGTCGGAGAAAATGGGTCAGCCGCTGCGCGTCTTCGGCAACCTGCCGTACAACATCTCCACGCCGCTCATGTTCCACCTGTTTAGCTATACTGATGCCATTGCCGATATGCACTTCATGTTGCAAAAAGAGGTGGTTAACCGTCTGGTTGCAGGGCCGAACAGTAAAGCGTATGGTCGTTTAAGCGTGATGGCACAATATTACTGTAACGTGATCCCGGTACTCGAAGTGCCGCCGTCAGCGTTCACACCACCACCGAAAGTGGATTCAGCGGTTGTGCGCCTTGTGCCACATAAAACGAAACCCTATCCGGTTAAAGATCTGCGTGTCCTCAGCCGCATTACCACAGAAGCCTTTAACCAGCGCCGTAAAACGATCCGTAACAGCCTGAGCAATTCATTTACCGTTGAGGTGTTAGCCGAGCTGGGGATCGACCCGGCAATGCGTGCGGAGAACATTTCCGTAGAGCAGTACTGCAAGCTGGCTAATTACATCAGCGAAAATGCGCCGCCGAAGGAGAGTTAAGCCATGATTGATTCGCCCCGCGTATGTGTCCATGTACAAAGCGTCTATGTTGAATCGCAATCCTCACCCGATGAAGAGCGTTTTGTCTTTGCTTACACCGTGACCATTCGCAATCTGGGGCGGATGCCCGTGCAGCTGCGCGGGCGCTACTGGCTTATCACCAACGGCAATGGCCGCGAAATTGAAGTTCAGGGTGAAGGTGTCGTGGGCGAACAGCCCCACATCGCCCCTGGCGAAGAGTACCAGTACACCAGCGGTGCGGTGATTGAAACACCGCTGGGTACCATGCAAGGCCATTACGAAATGGTCGACGTCGATGGCAATGTGTTCCGCGTTGCTATTCCTGTGTTCCGTCTCGCCGTAACCACACTCATTCATTAATCTAATGTCTACATATCTGATTGGCGACGTTCACGGTTGCTACGATGAACTGATCGCATTGTTAAAACAGGTCGACTTTACGCCAGGGCAGGACACCCTCTGGCTGACGGGCGATTTAGTCGCGCGCGGCCCGGGCTCGCTTGAGGTTTTACGTTTCGTCAAATCGCTGGGCGATAGCGTGCGCATGGTGCTGGGCAATCACGATCTCCATCTGCTGGCCGTGTTTGCCGGGATCAGCCGCAACAAGCCTAAAGATCGCCTCACTCCGCTGCTGGAAGCGCCAGACGCGGACGATCTGATTAACTGGCTGCGCCGTCAGCCCTTGTTGCAGGTCGACGAGGATAAAAAACTGGTCATGGCCCATGCCGGGATCACCCCGCAATGGGATCTTGAGACGGCAAAAACCTGTGCGCGTGACGTAGAAGCGGTACTGGCGAGCGACTCGTATCCCTTCTTCCTGGATGCCATGTACGGCGATATGCCGAACCACTGGAGCGAAGAGCTCAGCGGTCTGGCCCGCCTGCGCTTTATCACCAATGCGTTCACCCGCATGCGATTCTGCTTCCCGAACGGGCAGTTGGACATGTATTCCAAGGAAACGCCGGAAAGCGCACCTGCCCCCCTCAAACCGTGGTTTGCCATTCCGGGGCCGGTAACAACCGAATACAGCATAGCGTTTGGTCACTGGGCGGCACTGGAGGGCAAAGGCATGCCAGAGGGTATCTACGGTCTGGATACCGGCTGCTGCTGGGGAGGCGAGTTAACCTGCTTACGCTGGGAAGATAAAGCTTACTTCGTGCAGCCATCCAACCGACAGCAGGACTCAGGGGAGAGTGAGGCCGTCGCCTCCTGATGAATCCCCCTCACCCAGGGTGAGGGGGAAAAACTTAACGACGTTCCAGAATCTCGAAGCAGTAGCTGTGGGAGTTCTGCGCATCGGCGTCGTGGAATTCACTGAATACGGATTCCCACTCGTCCGGATCGTAATCCGGGAAATGGGTATCCCCTTCCACTTCCGCATCAATGTGGGTCAGATACAGCTTCTGCGCTTTAGGCAGGAACTGCTCATAAACACGACCACCGCCGATCACCATGATCTCTTCGGCATCACCGCAGGCAGCAATCGCTTCATCTACGGACTTAACCCATTCGACGCGATCGTCAGTACCCGGCTGGCTACTGATAACGATATTCTTACGGCCCGGCAATGGACGACCAATCGACTCCCAGGTCAGGCGGCCCATCACTACCGGCTTGTTTAACGTCGTACGTTTAAACCATGCGAGATCGGCAGGCAGGTTCCACGGCATGGCATTTTCCATACCGATAACGCGGTCTACCGCCAGCGCTGCAATCAGACTGATCATTGAAAATTTCCCGGATGCAAAAAATTGCCGCCACTATACGGAAAGCTTAATCTTTCGTCGACTGGCGGCAGAGTAAAGATACAGAAATTTTTTAATATTGCTGGCAACGCCACTTCACACTGAAGGTTTACTCTCGGGCTCGTCAGCCGGATCGCCGGTATGCTTGCCCTCTTCCGTGCCCTGCCAGCCATGACGCTGGATCAGCGACAGATGATTGCGGTCCTCATTGATGATTTCCGTCAGCATCGCACTGGTGCGTTTAAACACCGCAGCCCGCTCCGTGGCCGTGCTGCCTGCCATCGCCGCCATCTCTTCCACCATCCCGGTGTTAAAGCGGCGGAACAGATCCGCACGTTCGCGCGCTTCATACGCCCCGAGCCCCAGATTCTCGAGCGCCATACGCCCGGATTTCAGCGCACCTTCGAATGTTTCACGCTCGGGTGCCTCAACGCCTGCCTGACGTAGCCGGATGTAATGATCCACATCGCGCGCGCGGGAAATGATCGTCAGCGCCGGGAAATGTTCTTTTACCAGCTCCACCATCTGTATGCTGGTCTCCGGATCGTCAATGGCGTTAATCAACACCTCCGCTTTTGCGGCCCCCGCGGATTCCAGCAGATCGACACGGGTGGCATCACCGTAAAACACTTTCATATCAAATTTACGCAGCGTATCGACATGGTCGGGATCGTGGTCGAGGATGACCATTTTCACCCCACTCGACAGCAGCAAACGCCCTACGATCTGTCCGTAGCGACCAAAACCAGCGATGATCACGCGTGGCTGCTCCTCGTCGATTTCATCGGCTTCGCGCTCCTGATCGCTACCCGATTTTTCGAGGCGAGTCAGCACCACCAGCAGAACAGGCGTTGCAGCCATCGAGAGTGCGACCGCCAGCGTCAGCGCTTTTGCCCACTCAGGATCCAGCACGTTTGCCATCTGCGCGGCGCCAAAGACCACGAACGCAAATTCACTCCCCTGCCCCAGCAGTACTGCAAACCAGCTGCGCTGTTTACCCGGCACATTTAAAGGCCGCGCAATCAGCCACAGCATTGCCATTTTAATGACCAGGAAACCGACCAGCAGGATGATAATCCGCAGCGGGTGTGTGACCAGCGTGCCGAAGTCGACGGACATCCCCACGCCGATGAAAAACAGTCCCAGCAGCAACCCTTTGAACGGCTCAATATCGCTTTCCAGCGCGTGCCGGTATTCAGAGCTTGCCAGCAGAACGCCCGCAAGGAATGCCCCCATCGCCATCGACAGCCCGGCTTCTTCCAGCAGCAAACCAAAACCAAAGACCAGGAACAGTGCCACGGCGCTGAACACTTCGCGCAGACCCGAGCGGGCGACGAAACGCAGCAGCGGACGGGTCACGTAGCGGCCCAGCAGGACCACCAGTGCCAGCGCCCCTACAACTTTCAGTGCCGACAGCGCGAACGCGCCCAGCGTCGTGGAGGATCCGCTTGCCGCCAGCAGCGGGATCATCGCCACCAGCGGAATTGCCGCTATATCCTGGAACAGCAGCACCGAGAACGCACTGCGCCCCATCTGGGAGACCGTCAGGTTTCGCTCGTTCATCGCCTGCATGGCAATGGCCGTCGAGGAGAGCGCCAGCGTCATGCCGATGAGCTCAGCCACTTTCCAGTCCATTCCCAGCAGGATGCAGAACCCGCCCAGCAGCAAGCCGCAGGCCACCATCTGTAATGCCCCGCCGCCAAATACCGAGGCGCGAAGTTTCCACAGGCGCTGCGGATCGAGCTCCAGACCAATCACAAACAGCATCAGCACAACACCGATTTCAGCGAAATGGAGAATCGCCTCTGCATCCGTAACCAGACGAAAACCCCACGGCCCAATGACGCAGCCCGCAATCAGGTAGCCGAGAACCGAGCCCAGCCCCAGGCGTACCGCCACGGGCACAATCAGCGCCGCCGCGCCGAGATAAATCAGCGCCTGTATCAGCGTATGGCTATCCATGGTGCGTCTCCTGCCACTCAAGTAAGCGTTGTTTGTAATGGCGAGCCTGCGCCTGCAGCGTTTCATCGTCGCAGACAAACGTGCAGTGCATCGCAAAAGGTGGGATCCAGTTCAAACCACAATAGAGTGCAGTGGCCTGTAGCGGCTGGGCCAGCACGTCAAACCCCGGGAAAGAACCAATATCAAAGTGGCTTTCTCCTCCGCCAGTGGTCACCGCCCACATCAGGCTTTTCCCTTTTAGCGCATTGCCATTGTGGCCATACGCCCAACCGTGGGAGAAGACTTTATCAATCCACAGTTTCAGGAGCGGAGGCGTGCTGTACCACTGCATTGGATGCTGCCAGATAATCAGATCGGCACGGGAGAGCGCATCCTGTTCAGCAGCGATATCGATATTAAAATCGGGATAAAGTTGATAGAGGGAACGTATCTCTACGTTATCAAGCGTCCTTACCTGCTCAAGCATCCGCTTATTCGCATGCGAGTGCTGCGGATAAGGGTGCGCGTAAATTATGAGTATCATCAAATGACCTGTCTTCTTCTCTTCTTGTAGCAGTGAGTGTAGACAGTTAACCCGCCCGGTGAAAGGGTCAACAGGCCGCGTAAAGGTAAAACGCAACTATTGGCAACCCTCCTTCCTGGCGGGTATAGCAGACCTCAAACCAACAAAAATGACTGTTATCAGATGATATTTGAAATGAATAATTAAGCACTAAAGCATATTAGCAAGTGATCAATTAAGAAAATATAAAATTATTCTTTAGCAAAATGATCTATACATAACACATTGAAAAATTAATAATTTTACGCTTTTTATCGTTGAATCATTCTTTTAAGTAGCCCAGAAGCGCTATTTTAAGTCATTAATTAGCGCCACTTCTTTTCAAATGGACGTGTAAATGCGCAACAAAATATTCAAATTAAACAAGACCACAAAAACTCTGGGAAATATATTTCCTGCTTTACTTATATTCACACCGGTAGTGGCCTTCGCTACAACGATTGATAAATCCACTTCTGTCCCACAAACATTCTCCACCGATACCGAATATGCTATTAACCAAGATATCACCATCTCGTCCTCGGGAAGCGAGAATGCAGTTTCTGTTTCAGGATACAACGTCACAACGATTACCAATAAGGGAAATATTGCTGCTTCCTCTGGTAACGGCCTGAATATTAATACCTCCGCACAACGCGTCACCGTCAACAATGAGGAAGGTGCAACAATTTCCTCGACCGGTTCTACAGGGATTAACATTCAGTCCATGCAAGGGGATCTGGTTAATAACGGAACTATATCCGGTTTTGAAAATGGTATTTACGTCAGCCAGGACTCCTCAGCCTTAAATATTACAAATGGTGCCACCGGGACGATTAAAGGTAACACAGCGATCAGTGCCCATGTCGGGATTGCCATAGCTAATGAAGGCACCCTTATCGGCACGGAAAATGATGGCATACGCCTGAGCGACGGTAACACCAAAATTATCAACACCGGAACCGTGCAGGGCGCTCAAAACGGCATCTATGTAACGGATACTGCGAAAGTCGATATTACCAACAGCGGCTCTATTGGGAGTGGTGGCACAGCAATCACCTTTGCCAGCAGCAAAAATAATACGCTGGTGCTTAATACGGGCTCTTCACTGACGGGTGACGTGGTTTCTGGCATCTCAACAGGAAATACGATTACGCTGGCAGGGACCGGCAATGAAGATAGCAATTTTGTTGGCTTATCTAAAGACGATGGCTTCGCCTCTTTAGAAATGGACGGCGAAAGCTGGGCGCTTTCAGGCAATATCGATATTATCGGTTCCGGCGATTCCCTTCTGGTCAACAGCGGTGATTTAGTCCTGTCAGGCGCCGTCGCGAATGCCGGTAATACCCTCGTTGCAAAAGATGCCTCTCTCCAGCTTGGTGATGGCAAGAACACCGCCACGCTGAGCGGTGGCCTGACCAACAACGGCACCGTTATTTTTAATCAGGGCAGTTCCTCCACATTCACCACCGGCATTACCGGCAGCGGTAATGTCGAAAAAGCAGATTCAAACACCCTGACGCTCTCCGGCAATAATAGCTACACGGGAAATACCGTTCTGCATAACGGTACGACGCTGATCGCCAGTGGTGCAACGCTCGGCGTGAAAGGCAGTAACGCCACCGTCACCGTTGAAAATGGTGCAGCGTTTGCCACGGCAGGTGAAGTGAATAACAACATTGATATCCTGACCGGCGGTACGCTGGCGGCATGGAATGCGATTCAGGGTAACACGACCCTGAGCGTTTCAGGTATCGATACGGTCAACGGCAACGTTACCAACGGTGGCACGCTGCTACTCGGCGCGGCCAATAACAGTGTTGGCAACAATTTCATAATAAACGGCGACTACACGGGTTCTTCTGGTAGCCAGATCGTAATGAACAGCAGCCTCGGCGAAGATAACGCACCAACCGACCACCTCACCATTACGGGCAGCAGCTTCGGTCAGTCCCAGGTTAATGTTAGTAATATGGGCGGTCTGGGCGCTCAAACGGTAAACGGTATGGAAATTGTGAGCGTCGGTGGCAGTTCTGAAGCCCAACTGACGCTGGCAGCACCGGTTGTTGCCGGGGCGTATGAATACAATCTGTATCAGCACGGCGACGGCAACTGGTATCTGGAATCGAAGGCGACGCCATCAGATGAGCCGGCAGACGATAATGATGACGGCGGAAACACCGACGGTGACAATACCGATAACGGTGGTAATACCGATAACGGCGACAATACCGACAACGGCGACAATACCGACAACGGTGGCAATACCGATACCGATGGCAACACGGATAACGGCGGTAATAGCGATAACGGTGGTAATAGCGATAACGGTGGCAACTCAGCCCCTGAAGTTATGGCCCCTGAAGTTGGCGCTTACTTAGGCAACTACCTTGCTGCCCAGGGTATGTTCCTGCACAAGCGTGACGATCGCGATCAAATCACCTTCCGCAATGAAGACGATCTGAACACCTGGATGTACGTTAAGGGGCGTTATCACGAGAACGACGCGGGTGGCGATAAAGTCAGCTACGACACCACCACGACCGTTCTGCAAGTCGGCAGCGATTTCATGAGCAAGCCAATGGACAATGGGATCCTGCGTGCCGGTGGCATGTTCGGTGCTGGCCAGGCGAAGACGCATTCGGATGCGAAGCACAACGTGCGTGATGCTCAAGGCAAGGTGGATGGTTTCAATGTTGGGGTGTATGCCACCTGGCAGGAAGATCAGAAATTACGTCTGGGCAGCTACATTGATACCTGGGCCGCTTATAGCTGGTACAACAATAAAGTGACCAGCAACCGCAATGATGAAGACTACGACAGCGAAGGCTTCGCTGCGTCTGTCGAAGTTGGCCACGCGTGGGTTATCCCGTCAGAAAACGCGCGTACCTGGAAGATCGAGCCGCAGGCGCAGGTGATCTACAGCTATCTCGATCAGGAAAATCATACCGATCGCGACGGCGTACGCGTAACGACCCTGGACAACGACAGCATCTTTGGTCGTCTGGGCGTTAAGTCCAGCTACTTCGAGCAGAAGGACGTGAAAGCCTGGCAGCCGTACGTTGCGGTGAACTGGCTGAAAGGGGCAGGCCAAAACGATCTGGCGTTTAATGATGAAACCGTGAGCAACGATACGCCGGAAGATCGTGGTCAGTTAGAACTGGGCGTCACCGGCAACCTGAACGAAACCACGACGCTTTCGCTGCGCGCCAGCGGCGAATGGGGTGAGAACAGCTATGCTGCCTATGGCGGCCATATCCTGCTGAACCACCGCTGGTAATCGTCCAGCAAAAGCGAAAAGCCGTGGCATTTGCCACGGCTTTTTTTTTAGTTATCCAGCTCGCCCATGGATTTCACCTGGTCACGGTTAATCTGCTCTGTTTGACCGGTTTCGGCGTTCTTGTACGACACCAGTCCGGTGTCATCATCTACCTGCGGTTTCCCGTCAGTCACGATGGTTTTGCCATCGGTGGTTTTGACTGCCTGGTTAGACGAACAGCCTGCTACGGTAAACAGTGCAGTGGCAGCCAGAACGGAAGCGATCAGTAATTTATTTTGCATGGTGTTTTCCCCTGCTCTCAGATGAATTTCGTTATCGACCTAACCATTTTAGGCTAACTGACTGAAAGCGGATGGAAAACCAGAAGGTTCTGAAGAGGGGAAGAATGCCCGGCAACCGAATGGCACCGGGCATTTTTCTTACTTGTTAATCTGCGCGTGCATTTCCTGCACTGAAATCACCTTCTCGGTGGCATCCGCGTTCAGCGCCATAGCTGTTGCGAAACCGCCGTTCAGAGTAGTGTCGTAGTGCACTTTGTACTGCAGCGCGCTGCGGCGAATCAGCTTGGAGTCTTCAATCGCCTGACGACCTGCGGTGGTGTTGATGATGTAGGTGTATTCGCCATTCTTGATACGGTCCTGAATGTGCGGACGACCTTCATGCACCTTGTTCACCAGGCGCGGGTTGATACCGGCTTCACCCAGCACAATCGCCGTACCGTGAGTTGCATCCAGCTCGAAGCCCTGTTTCAGCAGCTTGGCCGCCAGGTCAACCACACGCTCTTTATCGCCTTCGCGAACGGAGAGCAGCGCACGGCCTGATTTTCTCATGGTGGAGCTACTGCCGAGCTGCGCTTTCGCGAACGCTTCAGCGAAGGTGCGGCCCACGCCCATCACTTCCCCGGTAGAGCGCATTTCTGGCCCTAACAGCGGGTCAACGCCCGGGAATTTGTTGAACGGCAGCACCACTTCTTTCACCGAGTAGTACGGCGGAATGATCTCTTTGGTCACGCCCTGCTGCGCCAGCGTCTGGCCTGCCATCACGCGCGCCGCCACTTTCGCCAGCGGAATACCGGTGGCTTTGGAGACGAACGGGACGGTACGTGCCGCACGCGGGTTCACTTCAATCAGGTAGACTTCGTTGTCTTTCACCGCGAACTGGACGTTCATCAGGCCGCGAACCTGCAGCTCGAAGGCCAGCTTCTGCACCTGCTGACGCATCACATCCTGAATTTCCTGGCTCAGGGTGTAGGCTGGCAGAGAACAGGCTGAGTCACCTGAGTGCACGCCCGCCTGCTCGATATGCTCCATGATGCCGCCAATCAGCACCATTTCGCCGTCGCAGATGGCGTCAACGTCCACTTCCACCGCGTCGTCGAGGAAGCGGTCGAGCAGCACTGGCGCATCGTTAGAAACGCTCACCGCCGTCTGGAAGTAGCGACGCAGGTCAGCTTCGTCATACACGATTTCCATCGCGCGGCCGCCCAGGACGTAAGAAGGACGCACCACCAGCGGATAGCCAATCTCTTTCGCCTTCTCAACGGCCATCTCAATGGCGGTGACGGTGGCGTTGGCTGGCTGTTTCAGCTTAAGACGGTCAACCGCCTGCTGGAAACGCTCGCGGTCTTCCGCACGGTCAATGGCATCCGGGCTGGTACCGATAACCGGTACGCCTGCGGCTTCCAGCGCACGTGCCAGCTTCAGCGGAGTCTGGCCACCGTACTGCACGATAACGCCTTTTGGCTTCTCAATGCGCACGATTTCCAGCACGTCTTCCAGAGTAACCGGCTCGAAGTAGAGGCGGTCGGAGGTGTCGTAGTCGGTTGAGACCGTTTCCGGGTTACAGTTGACCATGATGGTCTCGTAACCGTCTTCGCGCAGCGCCAGCGAGGCGTGTACGCAGCAGTAGTCAAACTCAATGCCCTGGCCGATACGGTTTGGACCGCCGCCCAGCACCATAATCTTGTCGCGGTCGACGGACGGGTTCGCTTCACACTCGTCTTCATAGGTGGAGTACATGTACGCGGTGTCGGTGGAGAACTCCGCCGCACAGGTGTCCACGCGCTTGTAAACCGGGTGCAGGTCATACTGGTCACGCAGCTTGCGGATTTCCGCTTCACGTACGCCCGCCAGCTTGGCCAGACGCGCATCGGCGAAGCCTTTACGCTTCAGCATACGCAGGAAGTCTGCGTCCAGGCCGTTGATGCCCAGCTCTGCCACTTTCTCTTCCAGACGCACCAGCTCTTCAATCTGCACCAGGAACCAGCGGTCAATGTTGGTCAGGTTGAATACGCCGTCGACGGACAGGCCAGCACGGAAGGCATCGGCGATGTACCAGATACGCTCTGCACCCGCATCTTTCAGTTCGCGGCGAATTTTGGTCAGTGCTTCCGGGTCGTCCAGGCTGACTTTAGGGTCAAAGCCGGTTGCACCCACTTCCAGACCGCGCAACGCTTTCTGCAGGGATTCCTGCTGCGTGCGGCCAATCGCCATCACTTCACCGACAGATTTCATCTGGGTGGTCAGGCGGTCGTTCGCACCGGCGAATTTCTCGAAGTTGAAGCGTGGAATTTTGGTCACAACGTAGTCGATGGACGGTTCGAAGGAGGCTGGCGTGCGGCCACCGGTGATATCGTTCATCAGCTCATCGAGGGTGTAACCCACCGCCAGTTTCGCCGCCACTTTCGCAATCGGGAAGCCGGTCGCTTTGGAGGCCAGCGCGGAGGAACGGGACACGCGCGGGTTCATTTCGATAACAATCAGACGCCCCGTTTTCGGGTTCACCGAGAACTGCACGTTTGAACCGCCGGTTTCCACGCCGATTTCACGCAGCACCGCCATCGAGGCGTTACGCATGATTTGGTACTCTTTGTCGGTCAGCGTCTGGGCTGGCGCAACGGTGATGGAGTCGCCGGTGTGGATACCCATCGCATCGAAGTTTTCGATGGAGCAGACGATGATGCAGTTGTCGTTTTTATCACGCACCACTTCCATCTCGTACTCTTTCCAGCCAATCAGCGATTCATCAATCAGCAGCTCTTTGGTTGGCGAGAGATCCAGACCGCGTTCGCAAATCTCTTCGAACTCTTCGCGGTTGTAGGCGATACCGCCGCCGGTCCCCCCCATGGTGAAGGATGGACGGATGATGCACGGATAGCCCACTTCAGCCGCAACGGCCAGCGCCTCTTCCATATTGTGCGCGATACCAGAACGTGCGGTGTCGAGGCCGATTTTTTTCATCGCCACGTCGAAGCGACGACGGTCTTCTGCTTTATCAATCGCATCGGCGGTCGCGCCAATCATGGTCACGCCGAACTCGGCCAGTACGCCCTGACGCTCCAGCTCCAGCGCACAGTTTAGCGCCGTCTGGCCACCCATGGTTGGCAGCACAGCATCCGGACGCTCTTTCTCAATGATTTTGCGTACCACTTCCCAGTGAATCGGCTCGATGTAGGTTGCATCCGCCATTTCCGGGTCGGTCATGATGGTCGCCGGGTTGGAGTTGACCAGGATAACGCGGTAACCCTCTTCACGCAGGGCTTTACATGCCTGCGCACCGGAGTAGTCAAATTCACAGGCCTGGCCGATAACAATCGGGCCAGCGCCAAGGATCAGGATGCTTTTTATGTCTGTACGTTTTGGCATGGTCTTCTCGGCTCCTGATTATTTAGCGGTCTTACGGTATTGCTCGATAAGTTCGATGAAGTGATCGAACAGCGGCGCGGCGTCGTGCGGGCCCGGGCTGGCTTCCGGGTGGCCCTGGAAGCTGAACGCTGGCTTATCGGTACGATGAATCCCTTGCAGGGTGCCATCGAACAGTGATTTATGCGTCACGCGCAGGTTAGCCGGCATTGACGCTTCATCGACGGCAAAACCGTGGTTCTGCGCGGTGATCATCACCGTGTTGTTATCAATATCTTTCACCGGGTGGTTACCACCGTGGTGGCCGAACTTCATCTTGATGGTGTTCGCACCGCTCGCCAGCGCCAGCAGCTGATGGCCGAGGCAGATGCCGAATACCGGGATGTCGGTTTCCAGGAAGGACTTGATGGCGTCGATAGCGTAGTCGCACGGTGCCGGGTCGCCAGGACCGTTAGAAAGGAAGATGCCATCCGGGTTCATCTTCAGTACGTCTTCGGCAGAGGTTTTCGCCGGAACCACCGTCAGACGGCAGCCGCGGTCAACCAGCATGCGAAGGATGTTGCGCTTGGCGCCGAAATCATAGGCCACCACGTGGAACGGCAGCTCGCTCTCTTTTTTCGCTTCCGGCAGGTCGCCTTCCAGCGTCCAGCTACCCTGCGTCCAGCTATAGGCTTCAGCGGTAGTCACTTCTTTCGCCAGGTCCATGCCGTTCAAACCCGGGAAGGCTTTCGCTTTTTCCAGCGCCAGCGTGGCATCGAGGTTATCACCCGCGATGATGCAGCCGTTCTGTGCACCCTTCTCGCGCAGCAGACGCGTTAACTTACGGGTATCGATATCAGCAATCGCCACGATGTTATGGCGCTTCAGGTAAGACGAGAGATCTTCAGTGCTGCGGAAGTTGCTGGCAATCAGCGGCAGGTCGCGGATGACCAGGCCTTGCGCATGTACCTGAGAAGATTCTTCGTCAGCCGCATTGGTGCCGACATTGCCGATATGAGGATAAGTAAGAGTAACGATTTGGCGAGAATAGGAAGGATCAGTGAGGATTTCTTGATAACCGGTCATTGAAGTATTGAAAACGACTTCCCCAACCGCCGAACCCGTTGCCCCTATGGCCCGACCGATAAACTGGGTTCCGTCTTCCAGAACCAATAGCGCTGACTTAATCAAAACACCCTCCAGAGAATATTCACTCACTTTATTTGCATATTAATTCATAACCATGTCATGAATCAATGCAAATGTGTTGCCAGCGGATTTTTGGCAAACGGCGGCATTCTGGAGATTTGGAGGCTAAAAGTCAACTTAAAACGGATATTTTGTTTATCCTTTTGCAAGCCTGGAGAGAGTAAAGCCACTTAAGCGACAAAAAGATCAGGTAAATCACTGTAGAAAACGCTTGCGTGCAAGGTTTAATGAAAAATTATTCGGCGAGGCAGTGAAAAGTGGACCAAATGGTCAAAATTTACATTTCAGTAACGAAAACAAGAGATAAAAGCGCTTGTTTTTAAGCTTTAGAGCAAAAATTAAAGAAAATGAGGTAAAATAAAAGGGCAATAAAATATTGCCCTATGCAATCAATATATTACGACTGCAATAACCACATCACGATGGGTAATAATGCTTACAGATTGTTGAGATCAAGCACATCTCGCATATCAAAAATGCCGCTCTTCATGCCTTTCAGCCACAAAGCGGAACGCACTGCACCATTGGCAAACGTCATTCGGCTGGAAGCTTTATGCGTAATTTCGACGCGTTCGCCAATATCGGCGAACATCGCCGTATGTTCGCCGACGATGTCACCCGCACGGACGGTAGCAAAACCAATCGTGCCCGGTACGCGTTCGCCGGTATGACCTTCGCGGGTATAGACCGCGCAGTCTTTTAAATCTTTATCAAGTGCATGAGCAATCGCTTCGCCCATCGCCAGCGCCGTGCCTGACGGCGCATCAACTTTGTAGCGGTGGTGCGCTTCAACAATCTCAATGTCGGTGTAGTTGCCCATCACCTTCGCCGCCTTCTCCAGTAGCTTCAGCATGACGTTAACGCCCACGCTAAAGTTTGCCGCGAAGACAATCGCAATTTCTTTCGATGCATCCTGGATGGCCTGCTTACCTGCGTCGTCAAAGCCGGTGGTGCCGATCACCATCCCCTTACCGTGCTGACGGCAAAACGCCAGATGCGTCAACGTCCCTTCCGGGCGGGTAAAATCGATAAATACATCGAAGTCATCCTTAACCGCTTCCAGGCTGCTATGTACGGTGACGCCGGTCTTTCCTGCGCCCGCCAGTTCACCTGCATCGGCTCCCAACAGTGATGACCCTTCACGCTCCAGCGCCGCGCCCAGTGACACGCCATCCATCTGAATTGCCGCCTGAATCAGCTGACGGCCCATACGTCCACCCGCGCCCGCAATGGCGACACGGATCTGTGCATCATGCATAGTTATTCTCTTACGTTAAAATGATGTAAATCGTTTTCAGATTAACCAGCCTTCGCAAAGGCTGCCAACTGAAAACACCGATAATTAGAATTTAACGTGAAACAGACTTAAATATCAGTAAAAGACATGATTTTGTCGTCACGATAAAGTACGGGGCAAAAAAAAGGCCAGCACATGAGATGCTGGCCTTTCATCAGATAAGGGGTTATTCCACTTCGCGAGCATCGATACGCAGTTCTTTCGGGACCTCGAAAACAATGTTCTCTTCGCGTCCTTCGAGCGGAACCGCTTCGCCGCCGCCGAGTTCCTGCAGGCGGACAATGACGTTCTGCACCAGAATATCCGGCGCGGAAGCGCCTGCGGTCACGCCGACGCAGGCCGCATTTTTCACCCACGCTTCCTGAATATCCGTCGCGTCGTCGATCAGAAATGCCGCTTTACCCATACGCTGTGCCAGTTCGGCCAGACGGTTAGAGTTAGAGGAGTTTTTCGAGCCGACCACCAGCACCACATCCGCCTGTTCAGCCAGCGCGCGCACCGCTTCCTGACGGTTGGTGGTGGCGTAGCAGATATCGTCTTTACGCGGCCCGACGATCTTCGGGAAGCGCTGGCGCAGTGCGTCAATCACATCAGAGGTATCGTCAACGGAGAGCGTCGTCTGGGTCATAAACGACAGACGGGCTTCGTTTTTGACGTTCAGCGTCAGGACATCTTCAGGCGACTCCACCAGATACATGCCCCCTTCCGGGTTACTGTACTGGCCCATCGTGCCTTCGACTTCCGGATGACCCGCGTGGCCAATCAGAATCGACTCTTCACCACGACGGCTGGCGCGCGCCACTTCCATATGCACTTTCGTCACCAGCGGACAGGTGGCATCAAAGACCGTCAGATCGCGGCTTTTCGCTTCGTTACGGACGGCCTGAGAGACACCGTGCGCGGAGAAGATCAGGATCGCACCGTCCGGCACTTCGCTAATCTGCTCGATGAAAATAGCACCACGCTCGCGCAGGCTGTCGACCACATAGCGGTTGTGCACCACTTCGTGACGCACATAAATCGGCGCGCCGTAAATTTCCAGCGCGTTTTCAACAATGCTGATAGCGCGGTCTACACCGGCGCAGAAGCCGCGCGGGTTAGCCAACAGGATCTGCATTTCAGGCCTCCAGTGCTGGGTCAATCTCCAGCACTTCAACATCAAAATGAACGGTACGCCCGGCAAGCGGATGGTTGAAATCAACGGTAATGGAGTCACCGTTGATTTCGCGGATCACACCAGGCATTTCGCTGCCGTCCATAGCGGTAAAGAGCATAATCGCCCCGATTTCCGGCTCACCCGCGTCCATAAATTCGCGACGCGAGAAATACTGGATCAGATCCGGGCTTGGCACACCAAACGCAGCATCTGGCTCCAGCGAAAAGGCTTTTTTCTCGCCCTCTTTCAGGCCAAGAAGCTGCTGCTCAAGACCTTCAGACAGGGAGGTATCGCCAAGACGGAACAGGGCCGGTTTGCCGTTATTGCGGGTGGATTCAGCCGTGGAGCCATCATCCAGCTTCAGCGTGAAGTGAACGAGAACCGCGCTGTTGCTCTGTACGGATTTAGACATGCAAATTGCTCGCTTGTTTTGGGTCACCTGTTGCCCGGTGGCGCTACGCTTACCGGGCCTACGGGAGGCCACAAATTCTGTAGGCCGGGTAAGCGTAGCGCCACCCGGCATTGATGCTTACGCCTGCTCTTTCGCGGCCGGTTTCGGCAAGAAACCTTCCAGCACGATTAACGCCGCACCGATGCAAATTGCGCTATCGGCGAGGTTAAAGGTCGCGAAGTGCCAGTCGCCGACGTAGAAGTCGATCATATCGACCACAAAGCCGTGCCACAGGCGATCGAACAGATTACCCAGCGCGCCGCCAATGATCAGCGCGTAGGCGATGTTATTCAGCTTTTGCGTTGCCTTCGAACGGTACATCAGCACTGCCAGTATGACGCAAATACCTAAAGCGATACCCGCGAAGAACCAGCGCTGCCAGCCACCGCTGTCAGCAAGGAAGCTAAACGCCGCACCGTAGTTACGTGCGTAGTGCAGGTTAAGCGACGGGAACAGCGGGACCGTCTCCCCCAGAGCAAAGTTCTGGAGGATCAGGAATTTGCTGCCCAGATCGATAATCAGCACTACCACAACCAGCCACAGCCAGCGCAGTCCTGTTGAACAGAGAGTTTTACTCATCAGGCAAACTTACGTTTTTCGCCGTCACCGGCGACGTTGCTTACACAGCGTCCGCAGATGTCTGCGTGTTCCGCCACCTGGCCGACATCCGTGGTGTAATGCCAGCAACGCGGGCATTTCTCACCGTCGGCTTTGCTCAGCGCGACTTTCAGTCCTTTGAGCAGCTCGCTCTGCTGAGCATCAGCAGAGGCCTCGGCATAATCCGCAACTTTCGCACCGGAGGTCAACAGGACAAATCGTAATTCATCACCCAGCGCGGTCAGTTTTGCCGCCAGCTCAGGTTCGGCGTACAGGGTGACTGCTGCTTCCAGAGAGCCGCCGACTTTCTTGTCCGCACGCGCCTGTTCTATAACCTTGTTCACTTCGCCACGCACTTTCAGCAGCTCGTCCCAGAAGGCATCGTTCATCGCTTCGGTGCTGGAGAGATCGAACAGACCTTCGTACCACTCGCCCGTGAAGACATATTTCTCACGGTCGCCTGGCAGGTAGCCCCAGATTTCATCTGCGGTGAAGGACATGATCGGCGCCATCCAGCGAACCAGCGCTTCAGCGATGTGGAACAGTGCGGTCTGGCAGCTACGACGCGCCACGCTGTCCGCTTTCGCGGTGTACTGGCGGTCTTTGATGATGTCGAGATAGAACGAGCCCATTTCGATGGAGCAGAAGCGCATCAGGCGCTGCACCACTTCGTGGAAATCATAAGACTCATAGGCTTTCAGGATATCGTCCTGCGCCGCTTTCGCACAGCCTACCGCCCAGCGGTCCAGCACGACCATCTCTTCCGGTTTCACCATGTCCTTCACTGGATCAAAACCGTTCAGGTTCGCCAGCAGGAAGCGCGCGGTGTTACGGATACGACGATAGCTGTCGGCAGCACGCTTCAGGATCTCGTCAGACACCGCCATTTCGCCGGTGTAGTCGGTAGAAGCCACCCAGAGACGCAGAATGTCTGCGCCCAGCTTGTTCATCACATCCTGCGGAGAAACGGTGTTCCCGATGGATTTAGACATCTTACGACCCTGACCATCCACGGTGAAGCCGTGAGTCAGTACCTGGCGGTAAGGTGCTTTACCTTTCATGGCGGTGGAGATCATCAGGGATGACATGAACCAGCCGCGGTGTTGGTCAGACCCTTCCAGATACATGTCGGCAGCGTGACCGGCAAACTCTGGACGCACGTCAACCACCGAGGCGTGGGTCGAACCAGAGTCGAACCACACGTCCAGGGTATCTGGCACTTTCTCGTAGTTGTCCGCGTCCGCGCCCAGGATGTCGCGGGCATCGAGATCCCACCACGCCTGAATGCCGTCAACTTCGACGCGCTTCGCCACTTCTTCCATCAGTTCCAGGGTATTCGGGTGCAGTTCCTGCGTCTCTTTATGTACGAACAGAGACATCGGCACGCCCCAGGTACGCTGACGAGAGATACACCAGTCAGGACGGTTAGCGACCATGGATTCGATACGCGCCTGGCCCCAGTCCGGGATCCACTGCACGCCTTTGATCTCTTTCAGAGACTGCTCACGCAGGCCTTTCTGATCCATGCTGACGAACCACTGCGGGGTTGCACGGAAGATGATCGGCGTCTTGTGACGCCAGCAGCATGGATAGCTGTGCTGCATTTTCTCAACGTGCAGCAGCGCGCCGCTGGTGCGCAGCATATCTACGATGATGTCGTTGGCTTTAAAGACGTTGATACCGTCCAGAGCCGGATAAGTACCAGGCAGGTACGAGCCGTCCGGCCCCACCGGGTTAGCGATTTCCAGACCGTACTTCAGGCTGATGTTGTAGTCGTCAGGACCGTGACCACCGGCGGTGTGTACCGCACCGGTACCGGCTTCCAGCGTAACGTGGTCGCCCAGGATGGCCGGAACGTCGAAGCCCAGGAACGGGTGTTTGAAGCGCATCAGTTCCAGCGCGTCGCCTTTCACGGTGCCCAGCACGGTGTAGTCGGTGATGTTCGCGCGTTTCAGCACGCTCTCCACCAGATCTTTCGCCAGGATAACCACGCGACCCTCAATCTGCACCAGCGCGTAGTCAAACTCACCGGACAGGGAGATTGCACGGTTGGCTGGCAGCGTCCACGGCGTGGTGGTCCAGATCACCAGCGAGACCGGGCCGTTAACGGAGGAGACACCAAATTTGGCTTTCACCGCATCCTGATCGACAGCGTCGAACGCCACGTCGATAGAAGGCGAGGTTTTGTCGTAATACTCTACTTCGGCTTCTGCCAGCGCAGAACGGCAGTCCACGCACCAGTGCACCGGCTTCGCGCCTTTGTGCAGGTGGCCGTTACCGATGATTTTGCCCAGCGCACGGATGATGTTGGCTTCAGTTTTGAAGTCCATAGTCAGGTACGGGTGCGACCAGTCGCCCAATACGCCCAGACGGATAAAGTCCGCACGCTGGCCGTCAACCTGCGTGGCAGCGTATTCGCGGCATTTTGCGCGGAACTCAGCGGCGGTGAACTTCTCACCTGGCTTGCCAAACTCTTGCTCCACTTTCAGCTCGATTGGCAGACCGTGGCAGTCCCAGCCCGGAACGTAAGGCGAGTCATATCCCGTGAGGCCTTTGGACTTCACGATAATGTCTTTCAGAATCTTGTTTACAGAGTGACCAATATGAATGCTGCCATTCGCATAGGGAGGGCCATCATGCAGAATGAAGGTTTTTTTGCCTTTTTTGGCTGCACGAATGATGCCGTACAGGTCATCATCGGTCCAACGCGCCAGCATTCCCGGTTCGCGCTTGGCGAGATCGCCGCGCATCGGGAACCCTGTTTCCGGCAAATTCAGGGTTGATTTATAGTCACTCATCAGATTCTCGGTTCCGTATTTATCACGTAGGCATTTAAGCCGGGTTCATAGCCCAAAAAACTCGCGGGCCGTCAATTCATCACGCGCAATCTGCGCTTTTAGTTCATCCAGTGAAGCAAATCGCTGCTCATTGCGTATTTTTTTACGCAGTATTACATCTATATGGCGACCATAAAGGTCCATTACAACGTCCAGCAGGTGCACTTCTAACTGTTGACGTACACCGGCGACAGTGGGACGCGTGCCAATGTTGGCAACGCCGTAAAACGGCTTATCGCCCAGTCCTGCCACTTCCACCGCATAGACCCCTTTAACCGGGGAAACCTGACGACGCAGCGGGATATTCGCCGTCGGGAAACCTATCGTGCGCCCCAGGGCGTCGCCATGCACGACGCGGCCTGAGATGGTAAACGGATGCCCCAGCAGCGTTTCTGCCGTATCCAGTTCATCATTCGCCAGCGCCTGACGCACCGCCGTGCTGCTGACGCGCACGCCGCCTTCACAGAAGGTCATCGCGCTGGTGACGTCAAAACCGTACTCCAGGCCCGCCTTCTGTAATAGCAAGAAATCGCCCTGCCGACCAGCGCCAAAGCGGAAATCATCCCCCACGGCGAGAAACTGTACGCCAAGACGCTTAACCAGCAGGTCGCTGACGAAATTTTGTGCTGTCAGTGCGGCAAAGCGACGATCGAAACGCACGCACAGCACGTAGTCCACGCCGGACTCTGCCAGGTAGCGCAGCTTCTCACGCAGGCGAGTGAGACGGGCGGGCGATTTATCCCCCGCAAACAGCTCCAGCGGTTGCGGTTCGAAAATCATCACCACCACGGGCAGGCCACGGGCCTCCCCCTCTTTACGCAATCCCTGCAACAGCGCCTGATGACCACGATGCACGCCGTCGAAATTACCAATAGTCAGCACGCACCCGTGTGGTGCGCTGCTGAGATTATGTATGCCGCGTATCAGCTTCATGTCTGGCTCAAAACAGTGAAAATCGCCAAAGTATACCTTGTACCGCGGTTAAGGTTAACCGGCGATTGTTCGCGCAAAACAGAAAGCCGTAATGATTTCATCAGGCTGACCTTTCACAGCGAAAAAATCTGCTCGTGAACTGCGATTTTTATGCCGAAAGGCTGTATTCACGCAAGACAAGCTGGTAGAATCCTGCGCCATCACTACGTAACGTAGCGTCGCTTTTTAACGGCGCTTATTTGCACAAATCCATTGACAAAAGAAGGCAAAGAGGGCATATTCCTCGGCCTTTGAATTGTCCACATAGATCATATTTGGGAGTTGGACTTGGCTAATATCAAATCAGCTAAGAAACGTGCCGTTCAGTCTGAAAAGGCTCGTAAGCACAACGCAAGCCGTCGCTCTATGATGCGTACTTTCATCAAGAAAGTATACGCAGCAATCGAAGCTGGCGACAAAGCTGCAGCGCAGAACGCATTTAACGAAATGCAACCAATCGTGGATCGTCAGGCTGCTAAAGGTCTGATCCACAAAAACAAAGCAGCGCGTCATAAAGCAAACCTGACCGCGCAGATCAACAAACTGGCTTAATCGCTACTTGTTGTTGCTTGTTTAAAGAACCCGCTTAACGCGGGTTTTTTTATGTCTTCAGATTGCCGGTGGCGTAAACAGCGCCGAGTAGTCACGGTTGCAGATTCGCTGCACCGCCGGGTGCTGAATCATTCTTTCGGCAAATATGGCGTGATACTCCTCCATCACGTTATCCACTCTGCCAATCTCCGTAATCTTGTTGTCTGAATAGAGATCGAGCACGTACAGCGTTGGCGCAACGAAGATGGCATTGTGCGCTTCGCCAAAGGCTTTCATCAGTGCCGCATCGTCGAATTCACCGAGGATCTCCACCTTCAGCCCCTGCGAGTTGAACCAGTTCAACAGCTTACGCCCGAGCATTGACCGCCTTCCCGGCACCAATAAGCGACGCTCTTCCAGACAGGCCGGGAAGGGTTTTTCCGGCGGTGGATTAATGCACCAGAAGCTGACACCGCATTCGCCAATCTTCACTGAGAACAGCCCTTCCTGCTGCGTGGAGTCGATGGGGCAGTCCGAGATAATCATATCCAGCTTATGCTGGCTCAGCTGTTCCAGCAGCATCTCGTGGGTGGATTCAAAGCAGCGCAGATGGATTTGTTCATCTTCCACCACCGCGGCATCCAGCACGCCGCTCACCAGCCGTTTGGACAGCGCATCCGCCACGCCGACGTCAAAGAGCAGGTTAGACTCTTTGCGATAGTTGACGATATCCAGCATCTCCTGGCTCAGGGTGAACATCTTGTCCGCATAGCGAAAGACCAGTTCCCCAAGTTCGCTTGGCTCAATCCCGCGGCCTTTACGCTTGAACAGCTTGCCCTGCAGGCGCTCTTCCAGCGCCTTGATTTGGCCGGAAATGGTCTGCGGCGTGAGATAGAGCGCCTCTGCCGCCCCCACCACCGAGCCCTGCTTGTAGACGTGCCAGAAGTAGTAAAGATGGTTGTAATTCAAATGAGACATAGCGTCTTCACTCCCTGAGTATGTAACGGGAGAAGGCTCATCTTCTCCCGGTTTCCGTTATGCCTGGACAGCCTGTCCGGGCAATTTCACCTTCAACAAGGTATAACCGATTACCGCGGCCAGTAATGACCCGATAAGAATGCCGAGCTTCGCCCAGACGATGAGTTCAGGGGCATTTGCGCCAAACGCCAGCGTCGAGATAAAGATCGACATGGTAAATCCAATACCACACAGCACGCCGACAGCCATAATCTGACCAAAGGTGGTGCCGTTCGGCAGCGATGCCAGCTTCATCTTCAGTGCCAGCCAGCAGAACAGGCTGATCCCCAGCGGTTTACCAATAAACAGCCCGGCAATAATGCCCAGCGGCAGGACAGACGTCAGCCCATCCAGCGTCACGCCCTGCAGGGAAACACCAGCGTTAGCAAAGGCAAACAGTGGCAGGATCATAAAGGCGACCCACGGGTGCAGGACGTGCTCAAGCTGTTTAGCAGGGGATTTACCCTCCTGCGGTTTTAGCGGCACAAAGAAGCCAACAATCACCCCGGCCAGCGTGGCATGCACGCCGGATTTCAATACCGCTGTCCAGAGCACCATCCCCACGAGGATGTAAATGCCGATGCGGCGGACATTGAAAATGTTCAGCAGCGCCAGGACCGCAATTGCGCCTGCCGCCACGCTCAGCGACAGAATCGACAGATCGCTGGTATAAAACAGCGCGATAATCACGATCGCGCCCAGATCATCAATGATCGCCAGCGCCATCAGGAAGATTTTCAACGCCATCGGCACGCGGCTGCCGAGCAAGGCTAAGACACCGAGCGCAAACGCGATATCCGTTGCCGCCGGGATAGCCCACCCGTCACGCGCAACAGGATCCTGCCAGGTAAACGCAAGGAACAGCAGTGCCGGAACGACCATCCCGCCGATAGCGGCGATCACCGGAAAGGCGGCGCGCTGACGGCTTGCGAGGGAGCCCAACACCAGCTCCCGTTTGACCTCAAGTCCCACCAGCAGGAAGAACACCGCCATTAGCGCATCGTTGATCCACAGCAGCATGTTCTTATTAATTTCCAGCGCCCCGACCTTCAGCTCAACAGGTGTTTCCAAAAATGCGTGATAGAGATCGCGCGTCATGCCCAGGTTCGCCAGCACCATTGCGGCTGCCGCGGCAATAATCAGGATCACACCACCGGACGCCTCACTGCGAAAGAAACGGTGTAGTAATTTCATTTAAGTTCTCTCTTTTACAACAATACCTCGATAAAACCATAATACCAAGCCAAATAGCTCGGCAAAAACAGATTAATATTGAGTGTAGACTCAGTTTTACCGATCTATCCCCCAAAATAAAAAAGCCCGGAATCGCTTCCGGGCTTTATATCGTTGAAAACCGGCTAACAGATTAGCGGGTCAAGTCGTCGAAGAATTTTTTGACGCCATCAAAGAAGCTTTTGGAGCGCGGACTGTTTTTCTCGCCCGTTGGGCCGCCAAAGCTCTCCTGCAGCTCTTTCAGTAGCTGTTTCTGCTTGTCGTTCAGCCCCACTGGGGTTTCTACAACCACACGGCACAGCAGGTCGCCCTGAGCACCGCCGCGAACGGACTTCACGCCTTTACCGCGCATGCGGAACAGCTTACCGGTCTGGGTTTCGCCCGGGATCTTCAGATTGACGCGACCATCCAGGGTAGGCACTTCAATTTCACCACCGAGCGCCGCCATGGCGAAGTTGATCGGCACTTCACAGTACAGGTTGTTACCTTCACGCTCGAAGATGGCATGCTGCTTCACCTGAACCTGAACGTACAGATCGCCTGCCGGTGCGCCGTGCTCACCTGCTTCGCCCTCACCTGCCAGACGGATGCGGTCGCCCGTATCCACGCCTGCCGGGATTTTGACGGACAGGGTCTTGGTTTTCTCAACGCGACCATGACCGTGGCATTTAGTGCACGGATCTTTAATCAGCGTACCGCGGCCATGACAGTGAGGACAGGCCTGCTGTACTGCGAAGAAGCCCTGACGCATCTGCACCTGACCGGAACCGTGACAGGTTGGACAGGTCTGCGGCTGGGTACCCGCTTTCGCGCCGCTGCCGTGGCACACGTCACACTCTTCCAGCGTCGGGATACGGATCTCTTTGGTGACACCGCGAACGGCCTCTTCCAGCGTCAGCTCCATGTTGTAGCGCAGGTCTGCGCCGCGCGCTGCGCGCTGACGACCACGACCGCCGCCAAAGATATCGCCGAACACGTCGCCGAAGATGTCGCTGAAATCAGCACCGCCGCCAAAGCCGCCGCCACCGAATCCGCCGCCGCCCATGCCGCCCTGTTCAAAGGCTGCGTGGCCGTACTGGTCATAGGCCGCACGTTTTTGTGCATCGGTCAGGACTTCGTAGGCTTCTTTGATCTCTTTAAATTTTGCTTCAGCCTCTTTATCCCCCTGGTTGCGGTCCGGGTGGAATTTCATGGCCAGGCGCTTATACGCCTTTTTGATTTCACGCTCTTCCGCAGTTTTCGGAACGCCTAAAATCTCGTAATAGTCTTGCTTTGCCATTGGTTTTTTTAAGCCCCTTAACATGCGAGCACGGGCGTGGAGAGTTCTCCTACGCCCGTGCCGATTAATTACCCTGCATCAGGGCGATTATTTTTTGTCTTTAACTTCTTCGAACTCAGCGTCGACAACGTCGTCGTCTTTCGCGTTGTTCGCGGAAGCGTCAGCGCCCGCTTGCTGCTGCGCGTGCTGCTGCTGAGCAATTTCCATCAGCTTCTGGGAAGCCTGTGCCAGCTCCTGCATCTTCGCTTCGATATCCGCTTTGTCTTCGCCTTTCAGAGACGTTTCCAGCGCGGTCAGTGCAGCTTCGATAGCCGTTTTATCTTCCGCTGGCAGTTTGTCGCCCGCTTCTTCAACCTGCTTACGGGTGCTGTGCAGCAGATGGTCACCCTGGTTACGGGTCTGAACCAGCTCTTCGAACTTACGGTCAGATTCCGCGTTCGCTTCTGCTTCACGAACCATTTTCTGGATCTCTTCTTCGTTCAGACCGGAAGAAGCCTTAATGGTGATCTTCTGCTCTTTACCGCTGTTTTTGTCTTTCGCGGAAACGTGCAGGATACCGTCAGCATCGATATCGAAGGTCACTTCGATCTGCGGCATGCCGCGTGGTGCCGGGTTGATACCATCCAGGTTGAACTGACCCAGAGATTTGTTATCAGACGCACGTTTACGCTCACCCTGCAGCACATGGATGGTTACCGCAGACTGGTTGTCTTCAGCGGTAGAGAACACCTGGCTGTGCTTGGTCGGGATAGTGGTGTTTTTAGTGATCAGCGCAGTCATCACGCCGCCCATGGTTTCGATACCCAGAGACAGCGGGGTAACGTCCAGCAGCAGAACGTCTTTCACTTCACCGGTCAATACACCACCCTGAACGGCAGCACCGATAGCAACGGCTTCGTCCGGGTTAACATCTTTACGTGGCTCTTTACCGAAGAACTCAGCCACTTTCTTCTGGACCATTGGCATACGGGTCTGACCACCAACGAGGATAACGTCATTGATATCAGACACGGACAGGCCAGCATCCTGCAGAGCAACTTTCAGTGGCTCGATAGAACGGTTCACCAGGTCTTCGACCAGGCTTTCCAGTTTTGCACGGGTCACTTTGATGTTCATGTGTTTAGGACCGGTCGCATCTGCAGTAATGTACGGCAGGTTAACGTCGGTCTGCTGAGCGGAAGACAGTTCGATCTTCGCTTTCTCAGCGGCTTCTTTCAGGCGCTGCATGGCCAGCGGGTCGTTACGCAGGTCGATGCCCTGATCTTTCTTGAACTCGTCTACGAGGTAGTTGATCAGACGGGTATCAAAGTCTTCACCACCCAGGTGGGTATCACCGTTGGTTGCCAGAACTTCGAAGGTTTTTTCGCCGTCAACTTCGTCGATTTCGATAATAGAGATATCGAAGGTACCACCACCCAGGTCGTAAACCGCGATAGTGCGGTTGCCCACTTCTTTATCCAGACCGTAAGCCAGAGCCGCTGCGGTAGGTTCGTTGATGATACGTTTTACTTCCAGACCTGCGATACGGCCAGCATCTTTGGTAGCCTGACGCTGAGCATCGTTAAAGTAGGCAGGTACGGTGATAACGGCTTCAGTTACTGGCTCACCCAGGTAATCTTCAGCAGTCTTCTTCATTTTTTTCAGCACTTCAGCAGAGATCTGCGGTGGTGCAGTTTTGGTGCCTTTCACATCAAGCCATGCATCGCCGTTATCTGCTGCGATGATTTTGTAAGGCATGATAGAAACGTCACGCTGAACTTCTTCGTCCTGGAAGCGGCGGCCGATCAGGCGTTTAATCGCAAACAGGGTATTTTGCGGGTTTGTCACTGCCTGACGTTTAGCCGGCTGACCAACCAGAGTTTCACCATCCTGGGTATAAGCAATGATAGAAGGCGTGGTGCGATCGCCCTCGGCGTTCTCCAGCACGCGTGCAGTAGTGCCGTCCATAATCGCTACACAAGAGTTGGTCGTACCCAGGTCGATACCAATAATTTTACCCATCTAAACGTCTCCACTAAAAATTCAGTCAACATGTGGTTGTGTACCTGTAATAAGGGCAGAACGTGCTTTTTCAACTGCCCAGATTTGATTTTTTTCAGGTCCACACACTGCGGTTGACTACAAGATGGGGTCGCTACGGCATCCATCAAGGGGCAAGCGTAAAAAAATTTTTAATTTCACCCTGATGAGATCATAGACGGCATCGATTGCGCCCATTATGATGCCGCGCCCCGTCAGGGAGTAATGACGCGGGTTTAACCATTTCACCATATTAATGATGATTTTTTTGAGGACTTATGGGCAACACTAAGTTGGCTAATCCGGCTCCGCTGGGCCTGATGGGTTTTGGCATGACCACTATCCTGCTGAACCTGCACAACATCGGGATGTTCCCGATGGATGGCATTATCCTGGCGATGGGCATTTTTTACGGCGGCATCGCACAAATCTTCGCGGGTCTGCTGGAATATAAGAAAGGCAACACCTTCGGCTTAACCGCCTTCACCTCTTACGGCTCGTTCTGGCTGACGCTGGTCGCTATCCTGCTGATGCCTAAAATGGGTCTGGCAGACGCAGCGAATGCCCACTTCCTGGGCGTGTATCTGGGTCTGTGGGGCGTCTTCACCCTGTTCATGTTCTTCGGCACGCTGAAGGGGAACCGCGCGCTGCAGTTCGTCTTCCTGAGCCTGACCGTACTGTTCGCCCTGCTGGCCATCGGCCACCTGGTGGATAACGAAGGCATCGTACACGTTGCAGGCTGGATTGGCCTGGTATGCGGCGCAAGCGCTATCTACCTGGCCATGGGTGAAGTGCTGAACGAGCAGTTCGGCCGCACTATTCTACCGATTGGTGAAAAACACTGATTCGTCTGTCGTGCCCGCCTCGCGGGCACGATTTTCCCCTGACTGCCGAAGCCAAATCCCCAATACCAGCCCCATTAACGACAACGCCAGCACGTACCAGGCCGGCGCCAGGGGAGACACACCCATTAATACCGTCACCGCAATCGGCGTCAGTCCGCCAAAGATGGCATACGAGACGTTGTAAGAAAATGAGATGCCGGTGAAGCGCACCTCAGGTGGAAATGCACGTACCATCACATACGGTACCGCCCCGACAACGCCTACGCACAGGCCTACCACACCGTACAGCAGGAACAGCTGTTCAGGGTGGCTGCCTGCCAAATGGTAAAACGCCCAGCTTGATACGGCCAGTAACAGGCTGCCGACGATAAAGGTCACGCTGGCACCGAAACGATCGGCAGCCAGCCCGGCGGCAAGACAGCCAAAGCAAAGCATAATGGTCGCGATACTGTTCGCCTGTAACGTCACTGCCGGGGCGAACCCGTACTGTTTTTGCAGCCAGACCGGCGACATCAAAATCACCACCACGATGCCCGCCGAGAGCAGCCAGGTGAGCAGCATCGACACCACGACCGCTTTTTTATGGCGCACCACCACGGCTTTGACCGGCAACTCCTGAGCCAGCGCTTTGCGCTGCTGCATCTCAAGGAAAATCGGCGTCTCCTGCAACCAGCGACGCAGGTACATCGCCACCAGGCCAAACGCTCCGCCCAGCAGGAACGGTAAGCGCCAGCCCCAGTCGTGCACAGCCTGCTGCGTCATACTGGTGTTTACAATGGTCGCAACGACGGAACCAAGCAAAATCCCCACCGTTAACCCCGCGGTTAAGGTGCCGCAGGCGATACCAATGCGGCGCGCCGGAACATGTTCCGCAACAAACACCCACGCCCCCGGTACCTCACCACCGATCGCCGCCCCCTGAAGAATACGCATCAGTAGCAGCAATAACGGGGCAACAATACCCATTGAGGCATAGGTTGGCAGCAGGCCAATCGCCAGCGTCGGCACGGCCATCAGCAGGATACTCAGGGTAAACATTTTCTTGCGCCCGACCAGATCGCCAAAGTGCGCCATCACAATGCCGCCCAGCGGACGTGCCAGATATCCGGCAGCAAAAATGCCGAAGGTTTGCACCTGTCGCAGCCATTCCGGGATATCCGCCGGGAAGAACAACTCCCCTACCACAGCGGCGAAGAAAACAAAGATGATGAAGTCGTAAAACTCCAGCGCGCCGCCCAGAGCGGCGAGCGAGAGGGTTTTGTAATCCTGTCGATTCAGAGGTCGGGTGTTATGTGACATAGCGAACCATTGTGCATGTGTTGTGGATTATTTTTTACAGCAATCGTAAAGAAAAAATTACTATATCGTAAATCCATTTACACGCCACTGCGGCTAACGCTAATGTCACATTTTAATTAATTTCAGGAGATTGTCTCGCGGCGGGCGCTTTTAGGACGAAATGCTGCTACCACTTTGTCGTCCGTCTCGACATACGGCCCCTCCAGCAACTGTATACAATACGGTACACTTGCAAAGATGCCGTGGACGATGACGCTGCCATCCTCCGCTTTCAGTCCTTCCAACGTCTCTTTGATGGACTTCGGCTGGCCCGGCAGGTTCAGAATCAGCGCCTGTTTGCGGATCACCCCCACCTGGCGAGACAAAATGGCCGTCGGGACAAAGTGTAGACTGATCTGACGCATCTGTTCACCGAAGCCTGGCATTTCACGATCGGCAATCGCCAGCGTCGCGTCCGGGGTAACATCGCGGCGCGCAGGGCCGGTTCCGCCCGTCGTCAGCACAAGGTGACAGCTCATTTCATCGACCAGCTCACACAGGGTCTGCTCGATGATTGGCTGTTCGTCCGGGATCAGGCGGGTCTGGATCTCAAACGGGGTGGTCAACGCGCTTGCCAGCCACTCTTCCAGAGCAGGGATGCCTTTATCCTGGTAAACGCCGCTGGAGGCGCGGTCGGAAATCGACACTAAGCCGATGCGTAAGGTATTCATATCCATTCCATTCAAAAAGTACTGATTAAAGGGAATGATACACGCAGAGGGGAAATTCAGACAGAGTACGAAAGAAGTAGCGTGACCGGGGACCCGGTCACGCAGAATGATTACAGCAGGTCGCCGATCATTTTTTCCAGTTTTTCCTGGTCAATAGCAAACTTACGGATACCGTCCGCCAGTTTGTCTACCGCCATTGGATCCTGGTTGTGCTGCCACAGGAACTCGGATTCGGTGATGCGTTCTGGACGCGCCTTCACTTCACCGGTGTAAGACAGTTTGCGCTCGATGGTACCTTCGCTTTCAGCCAGCTCTTTCAGCAGCGCAGGTGCGATGGTCAGACGGTCACAGCCAGCCAGTTCGATGATTTCACCGACGTTACGGAAGCTTGCGCCCATCACCACGGTCTCATAACCATGCTGTTTGTAGTATTCGTAGATTTCAGTCACGGAAACCACGCCTGGATCTTCAGACGCCGCGTACTCTTTCTTGTCGGTGTTGGCTTTGTACCAGTCCAGAATACGGCCTACGAACGGAGAAATCAGGTATACGCCAGCTTCAGCACAAGCACGCGCCTGCGCGAAGGAGAACAGCAGGGTCAGGTTACAGTTGATGCCTTCTTTTTCCAGCTGCTCCGCCGCGCGGATGCCCTGCCAGGTAGACGCCAGTTTGATCAGGATACGGTCGTTGCTGATGCCCGCATCGTTGTACAGTTTGATCAGACGTTTTGCTTTAGCAATTGACGCTTCGGTGTCGTAGGACAGACGTGCATCCACTTCGGTGGAGATACGGCCCGGGACCAGTTTCAGAATTTCCAGACCGATGTTCACGGCCAGTTTATCAGTGGCATCCACAACCTGCTGCGCGCGGTCATTGCTCTGTGCTTTCGCCCAGGTCACGGCCTCGTCAATCAGTTTGCGATACTCAGGGATCTGTGCGGCGTTAAGGATCAGAGAAGGGTTAGTTGTGGCATCCTGCGGCTGGTACAGCTTCATTGCCGCGATATCTCCGGTGTCAGCTACGACAGTGGTGAACTGACGAAGGGAGGTCAATTTATCCGTCATGATAGTGTTTCTCTTTTAACGTGCCCTGGATAATTCACGCTACCGACAGCATGCCTGCAGCGGAAAAATGACAGGTTTACTTGTTAGGGGGATGTAACCGGTCTGCCCTGATGATAACACGACGGAGGGGTAGCGCAACCGCAGACAGTGCGCTTAGGCAGAGTATGATAAACTGAGAATATTAACAGGCTGCTAAGCAACAGCATGCCCAATCAGTGGTAGCGCTTACATATTCACATTGGCATCAACAAGAGGGACGTTAATGCCTGATTTCTTTTTCTTTATTAACGAAGTCCTCTGGGGTTCGATAATGATTTACCTGCTCCTGGGAGCAGGTATCTGGTTTACGCTACGCAGTGGGTTTATCCAGTTTCGCTATATTCGCAAGTTTGGCAGAAGTCTGAAAAACAGCGTCACGCCCCATCCGGGCGGACTCACCTCGTTTCAGGCGCTGTGTACCAGCCTTGCGGCACGCCTTGGCAGCGGCAATCTGGCAGGCGTTGCGCTGGCCATCAGCGCAGGAGGGCCTGGCGCAGTGTTCTGGATGTGGGTCACGGCACTTCTGGGGATGGCCACCTCTTTCGCCGAAAGTTCGCTGGCGCAACTCTACAAAGAGAAGGATAAAAGCGGACAGTTTCGCGGCGGCCCGTCATGGTATATGGCGCGTGGCTTAGGGATGCGCTGGATGGGCGTGCTGTTCTCGCTTTTTTTACTGTTCGCATACGGCCTCATTTTTAATACCGTCCAGTCAAACTCGGTTGCCCATGCTCTGCGCTATACCTTCTCCTGTCCGGAGTGGCTCACGGGCAGCGTGTTAGCCCTCTTTGTTTTGCTCGCCATTTCTGCCGGCCTTAGGGGCGTCGCCCGCCTGATGCAGTGGCTGGTGCCCATTATGGCCCTGCTCTGGGTTGCCGCGAGTCTGGTCGTTGCAGCACTGCATTTCGAACAGGTTCCGGGGGTCATTGCGTCCATCTTTAAAAGCGCCTTTGGCTGGCGAGAAGTCGCATCAGGCGCGCTGGGCTATACCCTGAGCCAGGCATTGATGGCAGGTTTTCAACGGGGCATGTTCTCCAATGAAGCCGGAATGGGTTCCACTCCCAACGTCGCAGCGGCCGCCTCTTCGTGGCCGCCACACCCGGCTGCGCAGGGTATTGTGCAGATGATCGGCGTCTTTATGGATACGGTGATCATCTGTTCCGCGAGTGCCATGATCCTCCTGCTGGCCGGCCCGGTACCCCATACCTCGGATGCCGTCGGGATACAATTTCTTCAGCAGGCGCTGGTGAACCTGACCGGCGGCTGGGGGGCTGGCTTTGTCTCGCTCATACTGATGTTGTTCTCCTTCAGCTCAATTGTGGTCAACTATCTGTACGCTGAAAACAACCTCATTTTCCTGAGATTCAACGCTCGCCCTGCTATCCTCCTGCTTCGCCTGGGGGTGATACTGATGGTGTTCGCGGGCGCCCTTCTGACGATGCCTATGATCTGGCAGCTGGCGGATGTCATTATGGCGCTAATGGCAATCACTAACCTGACGGCGATCCTGCTGCTATCCCCCGTTGTGACGCTTATTGCCAAAGATTATCTTCGCCAGCGCAAGCTGGGGGTTGCTCCGGTATTTGATGCGTCACGTTACCCCGAAATTGCGTCACAACTTGCCCCTGGCACCTGGGATGATTTGCCCCGGCGATAACAGCTATCGATCAATTCAGGGCGATTTTTTGTTAAAGTCGCTCTAAATTTCCTGCAAGGACTGGATATGCTGATTCTGATTTCACCTGCAAAAACGCTCGACTACCAGAGCCCGCTCGCCACTGAGCGCTATACCCAGCCAGAACTGCTGGATTATTCACAGCAGCTGATCCGTGAAGCGCGCAAGCTCTCTGCGCCGCAAATCGCCTCGCTGATGGGCATCAGCGACAAGCTGGCAGACCTTAACGCGACCCGATTCCATGAATGGCATCCGGATTTCACCCCTGCTAACGCGCGTCAGGCGATTCTGGCGTTTAAAGGTGATGTCTATACCGGTCTGCAGGCGGAAGACTTCAGTGAAGCCGACTTCGATTTTGCCCAGCAGCATCTGCGTATGCTGTCGGGTCTGTATGGCGTACTGCGTCCTCTGGATCTAATGCAGCCGTACCGTCTGGAGATGGGCATTCGTCTGGAAAACGCCAAAGGCAAAGACTTGTACCATTTCTGGGGCGAAATCATCACCGACAAGCTGAACGCGGCGCTACGCGCTCAGGGCGATAACGTGGTGATTAACCTGGCATCCGATGAATACTACAAGTCGGTGAAACCGAAAAAGCTGGATGCGGAGATCATCAAGCCGGTCTTCCTGGATGAGAAAAACGGCAAGTTCAAGGTCATCAGCTTCTATGCCAAAAAGGCGCGGGGCCTCATGAGCCGCTATATCATTCAGAACCGCCTGACCAAGCCGGAGCAGCTGACCGGTTTTAACAGCGAAGGCTATTTCTTTGACGAAGACGCGTCGGGGAAAGGCGAACTGGTCTTTAAACGCCACGAACAGTAAAACAACACCCCGCCTGCTGGCGGGGTGTTGCATTAATGGTGCTTCCAGTCCGGCCCTGGATGGCGATCGTCATGATGATGGTCGTGTCGATCGTCACGATCGCGATGTTCGTCATGCGGGCGCCAGTGGTTATCACGCCAGTCATAATGCGCCTTCCACCAGTCGTGGTCACGCCAGCGGCCGCCGTCCCAGTAATGCCCGCTGTTGTCCCGGTCGCCAATCTGCAGTTTAACCGCCGGTACGAGGGTGATTTCGGATGCCTGTGCCGCCATGGGAGCGACCAGCAACAGTGAAAGCGCGATGAGTGCAGGTTTGAGTGTAGACATCTGTGACTCCTTATTCTTCTTGCCCAACGTGGGCCGATGTAAGGAGAGTACGCGAGGGGAACGGGGGATGTTATTATCTGCAATCCTAAACGCTAAGTGACCGCATTTATTGGGAATTTCTGCTTTTTTCCTGCTTTATTCCTCCTTATTTTCTTCACAAAAAAGCCGGGTGGCGGCTTCGCCTTTCCCGGCCTAAAGATCGGTGCTGCTTTTGCCGGGTGGCGCTGCGCTTACCCGGCCTACAAACCCCGTAGGTCCGGTAAGGCGTAGCCGCCACCGGGCAACACAATCACGCGCGAGTCATCATCAACTTACGCAGCGCGGCAAAATCCGCAGGCAGCTCGTGTGACAGCAGCGGCAGGTCGGCACGCTCGGCCAGCTCTTTTGGCAGCGGCAGCGTTTCGCCCAGGATCGCTTCCACGCTCTCTTTGAACTTGGCGGGATGGGCGGTACCGAGGAACAGACCATATTCCCCCGGGTTGAGCTGGTCGCGCAGTGCGCGATACGCAATTGCCGCGTGCGGCTCAGAGGTATATCCCACCGCCTTCAGCTCGCGCATGGTCGCTTTAGTGGTCTCATCCGTCACCGCCGCGTAGCCCAGGTCCACCAGACGCCATACCTTGCGGCGGAACAGCTCTTCCACGCGCGGCCAGTTGTTTGGCTGTGACACATCCATGGCATTGGAGAGCGTTGCCTGCGTCGCGTTCGGTGCCCATTTCCCGTCTTTCAGGAAGCGCGGCACGGTGTCGTTGGCGTTGGTAGCGGCGATAAAGCGCTTCACCGGCAGACCGAGCGATTTCGCCAGTAATCCCGCCGTCAGGTCACCGAAGTTACCGCTTGGTACGGACACCACCAGCTGATTGCGCGCTTCCTGCGGCAGCTGCGCTACCGCTTCGAAGTAGTAGCAAATCTGCGCCAGCAGACGGCTGATGTTGATGGAGTTGGCGGAATTCAGCCCCAGCGCGGCCTTCAGCTCTTCATCATCGAACGCCTGCTTGACCAGCGCCTGACAGGCATCAAAGTCACCGTCGATCGCCACGGTCTCAATGTTGCCGCCGAGCGTACAGAACAGTTTTTCCTGCAGCGGGCTGATTTTGCCTTTTGGATAGAGGATCACCACGCGGACGTTTTTCAGGCCGTAGAACGCATGCGCGACCGCGGCACCGGTATCGCCAGAGGTGGCTGTCAGAATGGTCACCGGCTTGTCACCGCTGATGTGGGTCAGCATCTGCGCCATAAAGCGGCCGCCGAAGTCTTTAAACGCCAGTGTCGGGCCGTGGAAGAGCTCCAGACAACCGACGTCAGGCTCCACCTGCTGCACCGGAGCCGGGAAGGCAAACGCCGCACGCACGCGCTCTTCCAGCAGCTCCTGAGGGATTTCGTCGCCGATAAACGCAGACAGAATTTTGGTGCTGCGGGTGACAAAGTCCTGCTTCAGCAGTTCATCAATCTCGGTCAGCTGAAATTCCGGCAGGTCATGCGGGAAGAACAGCCCCTGATTTTTGCCCAGCCCCTGAGTCACTGCCTGCGCGAAGCTGACCTGCTCGTTATGATCTTTAAGGTTATAGAGTTTCATTCGTTATCCCAGTACTCGTGCGCCAGCCGTGTCCAGACGGCAAATATGAACAAAGCCTTCCTGATTTTGCAGGTAGTGTTTAGAGAGCCAGTCCGCCACGCGCTGCGCGGTGTCTGGCTTATCGCACAGGGCGAACAGCGTCGGGCCGGAGCCGGAGATGCCGCACGCCTGCGCGCCGATATCCATGGCGGCCTGTCGCGCCTCGTTAAAGCCAGGCAGCAGCTTCGTGCGGTACGGCTCGGCAATGACATCTTTCATCAGCTTCGCCGCCAGCTGCGGCTGACGGGTATAGCAGGCGTGGATAAAGCCCGCCAGATGACGTCCGTGAGCAATACAGTCCTGACGACGATATTGCGCAGGCAGGATCGCACGCGCTTCCGCGGTAGAGACCTTAATCCCCGGATACGCCAGCACCCACAGCCACTCATCAAACCCTGGCACCTGCTGGCTGATGATGCCATTTTCTTCGATCATCAGTTGCATACCGCCAAGGAAGCACGGTGCCACATTGTCATAGTGGATACTGCCGGAGATACGCCCTTCCAGCTCGCCCATTAACCCCAGCAGGCGGCTGTTATTCAAAGGCTTGCCGCAGTGCTCGTTCATCGCCACCAGCGCGGCAACCACGGAACAGGCGCTGGAGCCCAGCCCCGAACCAATCGGCATACTTTTTTCCAGCGTCATGGCGACCGGCACGTTTTTGCCGATCTCCTGACAGAAGCGTTCCCAGCACTGATAGACGATATTCTCGCGCGGGTCGGACGGCAGTTTGCTGGCGAATCGGCCCACGTTATTGAGGCTGAAACTCGCCGCCGCCTCAACCGTAACCGTATCGCCCAACAGCGAACCGTCCACCGGCGTGACCGCCGCACCCAGCACATCGAATCCGACGCTCATATTGGCGCTGGAAGCCGGGGCATAAACTTTGACCATGTTAAACTCCTAACTTCCATGACAGGGTACGCAACAGATCGGCAAACACACCCGCCGCTGTAACATCGTTCCCTGCGCCATAGCCGCGAAGCACCAGCGGCAATGGCTGATAATAGTGGCTGTAAAACGCGAGGGCGTTTTCGCCGTTTTTGACTTTGTACAGCGGGTCGTTGCCATCCACTTCGGCAATCTTCACCCGGCACACGCCATCTTCTTCAATGTTGCCAACATAGCGCAATACCTTACCTTCATCACGGGCTTTCGCCACGCGCGCGGCAAAAGCATCGTCAAGCTGGGGTAAATTCGCCATAAAGGTGCTGACATCACCGCTGCTGTCAAACTCGGCTGGCAACACGGGTTCAATCACAATGTCCGAAAGCTCCAGCTCGCGACCGGTTTCGCGCACGAGGATCAGCAGCTTACGCGCCACGTCCATGCCGGAGAGATCGTCACGTGGATCCGGCTCGGTATAGCCCAGCTCGCGCGCGGCGCGGGTGGCTTCCGAGAGGCTCATGCCCTCGTCCAGCTTGCCAAAGATAAACGACAGGGAGCCGGAGAGAATGCCGGAGAAGCGCTGCAGTTCGTCGCCCGCATTCAGCAGATTTTGCAGATTTTCGATAACCGGCAGGCCCGCGCCCACGTTGGTGTCGTACAGGAACTTACGGCGCGACTTGCTCGCCGCCAGACGCAGCTGGTGATAGTAATCCATCGACGAGGTGTTGGCCTTTTTGTTCGGCGTCACCACGTGGAAGCCTTCGCGCAGGAAATCCGCATACTGGTCGGCAACGGCCTGGTTTGATGTACAGTCGACAATCACCGGGTTAAGCAGATGGTACTCTTTTACCAGACGGATAAGGCGACCCAGATTAAACGGCTCTTTCGCCTCTTCCAGCCCGGCCTGCCAGTTTTCAAGATTCAGACCATGCACATTGGTCAGTAGCGCTCTGGAATTGGCAATACCGCAGACGCGCAGATCGATATGTTTCTTCTTGAGCCACGCCTGCTGACGCTTCACCTGCTCGAGCAGCGCGCCGCCGACACCGCCCACGCCAATCAGGAACAGCTCAATGACCTGATCGGTATTGAACAGCATCTGATGCACCACGCGCACGCCGGTGGTGGCATCGTCGTTATCCACCACGACGGAAATAGAACGCTCAGACGAGCCCTGGGCAATCGCCACGATATTGATGTTGGCGCGGGCCAGCGCGGCAAAGAACTTCGCGGAGATACCGCGCAGGGTGCGCATCCCGTCGCCCACGACGGAGATGACGGCCAGACGCTCCTGAATGGAGAGCGGCTCCAGCAACTCCTCTTTCAGCTCCAGATAAAACTCTTCTTCCAGCGCACGGCGTGCGCGCAGGCAGTCGGCCTGCGGCACGCAGAAGCTGATGCTGTACTCGGAAGAGGACTGCGTGATCAGCACCACCGAGATACCGTTGCGTGACATTGCGGCAAATACGCGCGCCGCCATGCCGACCATGCCCTTCATTCCCGGACCGGAGACGCTGAACATCGCCATGTTATTCAGGTTGGAGATGCCTTTCACCGGCAGGCCATCTTCATCGGAGCTGGCACCAATCAGCGTGCCTGGCGCTTGCGGGTTACCGGTGTTTTTAATCAGGCAAGGGATCTGGAACTGGGCAATCGGGGAGATGGTACGTGGGTGAAGCACTTTGGCGCCGAAGTAGGAAAGCTCCATCGCTTCCTGGTAAGACATCGACTTCAGCAACCTGGCGTCCGGTACCTGGCGCGGGTCGCAGGTATACACGCCGTCGACGTCAGTCCAGATCTCACAACAGTCTGCGCGTAAACAGGCAGCCAGCACGGCGGCAGAGTAGTCGGAGCCGTTACGGCCCAGCACCACCAGCTCGCCCTTCTCATTTCCGGCGGTAAAGCCCGCCATCAGGATCATGTGGTCAGACGGGATTTTGCTCGCGGCGATACGGCGGGTTGATTCGGCAATATCAACGGTAGATTCGAGGTAGTGGCCCACCGCAAGCAGTTTTTCAACCGGATTGATGACGGTCACGCCGTGGCCACGCGCTTCCAGCAGGCCAGCCATGATGGCGATTGACAGTTTCTCACCGCGGCAGATCAGCGCCGCGTTGATGCTGTCCGGACACTGGCCCAGCAGGCTGATACCGTGCAGCACATGTTTGATCTGAGCAAACTCCTGCTCAACGAAAGACTTCAGCTGTGCGAGCGGGAAGCCGGGTTGTGCCTCCGCCAGCCCCTGCAGCAGCTCAGCGAAGATACGCTCGGCGTCGCTGATGTTCGGAAGTGCATCCTGACCACCGATGGTTTTTTCAATCATCGCCACCAGATGGTTCGTGATTTTTGCCGGGGCAGAGAGCACGGTCGCAACCTGCCCCTGCCTGGCGTTGCTCTCCAGGATATCGGCAACACGCAGAAAACGTTCTGCATTTGCCACTGATGTACCGCCGAACTTCAACACTCGCATGGTTCTACCTCGTTTCCTTTAGCCGAAAAAAAAGCCCGCACTGTTCAGGTGCGGGCTTTTTTTTGTTTTTCCTGTACGCGTCAGCCCGCATCGTTACCTGTGGTAATGATGATGGTTGTAGTAATGGTGGTGATGCTGATGCGTTTCATGGATGTTGTGTACTCTGTCATTATTATCTGTCTGTGCTGTATTCTTTTAGGGTTAAAGGATCGGGCACCTTAAGTCAATGAATTTTTAATTTGATCACAATTCCGCAGAGACTCACGCCCCGCTGTTTGCCGATTTATTTTCATCCGATTCCCCCAAATGCAACCCTCCATGACAGACAATTTCGCCATAGTAAAAACTTATGACAGCATTTTACTCGGCTAATTTTTTTTCAATATCGTGCAGCAAACGGTGCAACATTGCCGTGTCCCGCTGCTCAAGTCGTCCGAGACGCTGGTGTAGCCAGTCAGCCATTTTTTGATCGTCCGCCACATCCAGCCGCAAGAGCAAGTTCTCCACGCGAGCGCGAAGTGCAGCCAGCTGGTTTTCATCGGTTCCTGTATCGGGCGGCTGGGGGATTTGTATTAAGGATGCTAATTGATAGCAATAGACCATGACCGCCTGGCCTAAATTCAGAGACGGATAATCCGCGACCATCGGCGCGCCAGTCAGAACGTCCGCCAGTGCCAGCTCTTCGTTAGTGAGTCCGGAATCTTCGCGGCCAAACACCAGCGCCGCTTTCTCAAGCCACTGGCTTTTCTCTTCCAGCATGGGCACCAGCTCAGCAGGCGTGGCGTAGTAATGGAACTTCGCGCGGCTGCGGGCGGTGGTCGCAACGGTAAACGAAATGTCATGCAGTGCGTCGGCAAGCGTAGCGTAAGTCGTTATATTATCGAGAATATCTCCCGAACCATGCGCCACCCAGCGGGCAGCAGGCTCCAGGTGCGCAGTGCTGTCCACAATACGTAAATCGGTAAAACCCATGGTCTTCATGGCACGCGCCGCAGCGCCTATATTTTCTGCTCTGGCTGGGGCGACCAGTACAATCGACAGATGCATTTATGCTCTCTTTTTAATCAGTTAGCGGGTAAAAATGTGATGTACTTCAACATATTACGCAGCGCAAATTTACAAATTTGCAACACAAATCACCGAAATAGCGTTTCATAACAAATTAAAGACGCTAAACTATTTTGTGTCTGAACAATCAGTTAGAATGTTAACAGAAGACCATTATCCTTATGTTTTATAATGATAATGGCATCATGAATACCCTATTCTGATTGGATTCGCTTCGTTTATATATCAATGTCCGCAACTAGTTGGTTTATTGAAAAATTGTGACAAAGGCTAGCATTCGGCTACGATGATTTCATCAAACTGTTAACGTGCTACAATTGAACTTGATATATGTCAACGAAGCGTAGTTTTATTGGGTGTCTGGTGTCACTTAGCCTGTTATGTTGCTGTTAAAATGGTTAGGATGACAGCCGTTTTTGACACTGTCGGGTCCAAAGGGAAAGTACCCAAGACCAAGCTAATGATGTTGTTGACGTTGATGGAAAGTGCATCAAGAACGCAATTACGTACTTTAGTCACGTTAAGCCGATCATGTTAATTTGCGACATGCATCAGGCAGGTCAGGGACTTTTGTACTTCCTGTTTCGATTTAGTTGGCAATTTAGGTAGCAAACATGCAGACCCCGCACATTCTTATCGTTGAAGACGAGTTGGTAACACGCAACACGTTAAAGAGCATTTTCGAAGCAGAAGGCTACGATGTCTTTGAAGCGACCGATGGCGCAGAGATGCATCAGATCCTTTCTGAAAATGATATCAACCTGGTAATCATGGATATCAACCTGCCGGGCAAAAACGGGCTTCTTCTGGCGCGCGAACTGCGTGAGCAGGCGAACGTCGCGTTAATGTTCCTGACAGGCCGTGACAACGAAGTTGATAAAATTCTTGGCCTGGAAATCGGTGCGGATGACTACATCACCAAGCCGTTCAACCCACGCGAGTTAACCATTCGTGCACGCAACCTGCTGTCCCGCACCATGAACCTGGGCACGGTCAGTGAAGAGCGTCGTAGCGTCGATAGCTACAAATTCAACGGCTGGGAACTTGATATCAATAGCCGTTCGCTGATTAGCCCGAACGGTGAGCAGTATAAACTGCCGCGCAGCGAATTCCGCGCGATGCTGCACTTCTGCGAAAACCCGGGCAAAATTCAGTCCCGTGCAGAACTGCTGAAGAAAATGACCGGCCGTGAGCTGAAGCCACACGACCGTACCGTAGACGTGACCATCCGTCGTATTCGTAAACATTTCGAATCTACGCCTGATACGCCGGAAATCATCGCCACAATCCACGGCGAAGGGTACCGTTTCTGCGGAGACCTGCAGGAGTAATCCCGCAGTCAATGCAATAAAGAAAAACGGCGCATTCGCGCCGTTTTTTTTATTTCCAGATCCGCATCGTGTCGTTATCGGGCTCTGCGGGTGGCTCAGGGCGCTTCGGCTGTGAAAGCGAATACCAGTCGAAATGCCGGGTCAGGTACATCACGGCGAACAGTGCCAGTGCGAGCACCGCTGACCCCAACAGCAGCGCACTATCCTCCGAGCGCAGCAGGAACCACATCACCACGTCCAGCCCCAGCAAGGCCAGCACAAACAACCCGCTGCGCTTCCAGCTTTTTAGCACCGCCTGCAGGTACATCCCGTTCATCGCAGCACCCACCAGGCTTGCAACAACCCAGGCAGGCGTAAAGCCGACGTGTTCTGACAGCGCCAGCAGCACCAGATAGAACAGCACCAGCGACAGCCCCACCAGCAGATACTGCATTGGGTGCAGGCGCAGCCCGGTTAAGGTTTCGAAGACAAAGAAGGCCATAAACGTCAGCGCAATCAGCAAAATAGCATACTTGATTGCCCGGTCAGTCAGCTGATACTGATCGGCAGGTGTGGCTACCGTGACGCTAAAAGCCGGGATCGACTCCCACGCAGGAGATTCACTCCCGTTGAACCAGCTCTCAAGGTTGTTCGCAAACCAGCTGCTCTGCCAGTTCGCCTGAAAACCTGAATCACCGATTTTGCGTTTCACCGGCAGATAGTTGCCCATGAAGCCCGGATGCGGCCAGTTGCTGTTCAGCGCCATTTCGCTGTTACGTCCCACGGGCACCACGGCAAAACTCCCCGTCCCCGCCAGATTCAGCGACATCTCCATGGCAAACGTTTTTGACTCCAGCGCTTTATCCGTCAGCGGGATATGAAGACCGGAAAGCGCGCCAGATACGCCCGAACCCGGCTCTACGCTCAGCGTCTCGCCGTTGATACTGGAGACTTTCACCGTGCCAATACCGCGTGCATCGCCCACTCCAACAACGATAAACGGCTGCCCCAGGGTCATCGTCTCCCCTTTTAGCTGCGTCATTTTTTCGGTGCTGAACTGCGCTTTTATTTTGAGATCGGTGTTCCAGATCTGTCCGTCATAGATGCCGATATTTCGGGACTCAACGCGCTGGTTACCCTCAACAAGCAGCGACTCCGGCAGGATAAAATGCAGATAGCTTTTCTTGTACTCGACCTTCTTCTCATCCTCTAGCTTGTAAAAGATCTCTGTCACCGGAATCGCAATCAGCGGGCCGACCAGTTTTTGCGGTCCGCTGGTGCTCTGGCGAAGCGTATTTTCGACATCATTACGGTAGCTTTCACGCTCTTCAATGAGGTTACTTACCATAAACAACGGGACTAACAGCAGCAGAATGCACCCCAGCAGGGTGCTTATTTTCCAGAACAGGGGGGATTTCATCATTACGTCTCCTTTGTGATGAAGAGAGCGTAACCAGGCTGTGTGGGGGCAGTTTGAAGTTATGTGAAGGGACGGTGAAGTGTCAGCGTGGCCATCACGCCGCCCTCATCACGATTGCGCAATGTAATCTCTCCCTGATGCAGACGCGCCACCTCCTGCACAAAGGCCAGCCCGAGCCCACTGCTCTTAAGCCCGTTCTCGCGCGGAAGGGAATAGAAGCGTTCAAAAATACGATCCAGCGCGTAATCCGGGATCCCGCTTCCGCTGTCGATGACGACAAGCTGTATCTGCCCCTGCTCTTCCCGGGCCGCCAGTTCAATGGTTCCGCCCTGAGGCGTAAAATCGATGGCGTTATCCAGCAAATTGCCGAGCGCCTGTTCGAGGAGATCGGGATCGCCTTCAACATTAAACGGAACAGGCTGGATAGTCAGCACAATCGCTTTTGCCGATAGCAGGGCCGAGCGCGCGTCAGCAAGCCGCGTAAACAGTGAATTGACCCGAATGACCTCCGGCGTAATCTCGACCCGATTTTCAAGCCGCGCCTGCGCGAGCAGTTTTTCAACCAGCGACTGCATGCGTGCGTTTTGTACCAGAATGTTATCAATAAAGCGTGCTGCCACCTGCGGCGGCGGCTGCTCGGCAAGGATTTCCGCCGCGCCGCGTATGGCCGCCATCGGGCTTTTCAGCTCGTGGGTGAGCGCATGGACATAGCGTTCAATGTAATTTTTCCCTTCGAGACGAATGCGCATATTCTCCAGCGCCTGGGCCAGCTTGTGCAGTTCGCTGCTGCCCGGATTAGGTAGCGGGAGAGGCGTGTCGGTGGTCACCGAATCGGCATAGCGCGATAACGTACTGATAGAACGATTGATCCACCAGGCGACAAGAAGACCGATCAGCAAGGCAATGCCGAGCAACGCGCCACCCGCCCAGAGGATCCGCCGCTCGCTGCGGTGGATAACCGGTGCCATCGCGCTGTTCGGTTTCCCGACCGACAGCACGCCGATAATCTTACCCTGCTCCACAACCGGCGCGGCAACATACATCACCGTGCTCTCAGGATCGTCTGGATTGCTCTGAGTGCTGCGCGCGCCGTATTTACCGCGAAGCGTCAGCCAGACATCGTTCCAGCGCGAGTAATCTTGCCCCACGGCCAGACCGGCGGAATCAAACACCACTCTGCCCTGCGCATCGGTCATATAGACGTGATACTCGTTACGCACCTTATGGATGCCGCCGAGGTTGGCGCGGAAAGGCCGCTGATGGAGCTGTGAAAAGGCCTGCGCCAGTTTGCCCTGCTGCGCATTCCCCGAAAGAAGATCGTCGCGCCCGATTTCGGCAAGCAAGGTCGCGGTATCGATCAACGTCCCCTCGGTGGCCCTGCGCACGCCGGGCTTCACTTCCTGAACAAAAATCGACAGCACAAACCACGCGGCGATGCCCACGATCAGGAAATATCCCAGCAACAACCGCATCCCAATGCGCATCAGTAAAGGCCCAGACTGTAGCCCATACCCCGATGGGTACTGATGGGAGATTGTTCATCGTTCACCGCCCGCAGCTTGGCGCGCAGGGTTTTGATATGGGTATCCACGGTACGATCGAAGCTGTCGCCGTCTTCACCCCATACCTTGTCCATCAGCTGCTGGCGCGAAAATACCCGCCCGGGGGCCTGTAAAAAGGTTTTGAGCAGCAAGAACTCGTAGCGGGTCAGGGGTAAAACTTCACCGCACCAGCTTATTCGGGCGGCAGGTTCATTTAGCTCAAATTGCCCGATACGCATCGTTTCTGCTGGCGCGGCGGATTTTTGCATCCGCCGTAAAATTGTCCTTACCCGGGCGCAAACCTCTCGCGGAGAAAAAGGCTTGGCGACGTAGTCGTCAGCGCCCATTTCCAGCCCGAGGAGTTTATCCACTTCATCACTGCGTGCCGTGAGAAACAGCACCGGAAGTGACGGATGCTGCGCCAGCAGCTGGCGGCAGAGTTCAAAACCGCTGATGTCCGGCAGCCCAACATCCAGAATGGCGAGCGCCGGGATCTGCCGCCGCGCCTCCTCCAGCATCGGTAAACCGCGCTCAAACGCCTTTACCGCAAAGCCTTCCTGCTGAAGCATGTAGATAAGCGTATCGGCGATACTGGTTTCGTCTTCAACCAGCCAGACCACAGGTTGTTGCATGGTTCATCCCTGAATTAATGCCATGGCATAATCGGCACGGCGCTGATGGCGTTTTTCGGCGAGCCTTCCACCACTTTGTCGGAATAGGCAAGATAAGCCAGCGTATTGCGCTTCGCATCATAGAAACGCACTACCTGCAGCTTTTTGAACACCAGCGACGTCCGTTTCTGGAACACCACGTCACCCTGCGCTTTACCGTTTTTGATTTTATCGCTCAGCTCAACCGGCCCCACCTGCTGGCAGGAGATCGCCGCATCAGAGGTATCTTCCGCCAGCCCCAGACCGCCTTTAATACCGCCCGTCTTCGCACGGCTGACGTAGCAGGTGACGTTTTTCACATCTGGATCGTCAAACGCCTCCACCACAATTTTGTGGTCCGGGCCAAACATTTTGAACACGGTATCTACAGATCCAATCTGTTCCGCCTGCGCCGCACGGCCAGCAACCAGCAACAGAGCGGTAAGAAGCAAAGTCTTGTATTTCATATTGTTACCATTCTTTAAAATTGCATTGAGCGATTATTCAACACTTTAGACAAAAATGTAGCAAGATCACAGGATTAGAATATATTCGCCCAAAACGGGGGAGAAAAGGCATTAATGCGCAAAAAAAACACTGAATGCTAAAACATCAAAAAATGCTATTATCCGCTAACCTGTTATCAGGCACCTGCTGTTTTAAGGATGAGGATAGTATATGGATCAGGCTGGAATTATTCGCGACCTGCTCACCTGGCTGGAAGGTCATCTCGACCAGCCTTTGTCACTGGATAATGTGGCGGCTAAAGCAGGCTATTCCAAGTGGCATCTGCAAAGGATGTTCAAGGATGTCACCGGTCATGCTATCGGGGCCTATATTCGCGCACGTCGTTTGTCCAAGTCTGCGGTGGCATTGCGCCTGACCGCGCGGCCCATTCTGGATATTGCCTTGCAGTATCGTTTTGATTCGCAGCAGACCTTCACCCGTGCGTTTAAAAAACAGTTCTCGTTGACGCCAGCGCTCTATCGCCGCTCGCCAGACTGGAGCTCGTTTGGTATGCGCCCGCCGCTGCGTCTGGGCGAGTTCGCCATGCCGAAATACGAAATTGTCGCGCTGCCGGAAACCCATCTGATCGGTACGACCCAGAGTTACTCCTGTTCTCTGGAGCAGATTTCTGAGTTCCGTCATCAGATGCGTGTCCAGTTCTGGCGCGACTTCCTGAGTCATGCGCCAGCGATCCCACCGATCCTCTATGGTCTCAACGAAACGCACCCAAGCCAGGAAAAAGACGACGAGCAGGAGGTGTTCTACACCACCGCGCTGACGCCAGAGATGGCAAATGGTTATATTCAGGGGTCTAAACCGGTCGTGCTGGAAGGCGGCGAATACGTGATGTTCTCGTATGAAGGACTGGGAACGGGCGTTCAGGAGTTCATCCTGACCGTTTACGGAACCTGCATGCCGATGCTGAATCTGAATCGCCGTAAAGGTCAGGACATTGAGCGCTACTACCCGGCGCAGGATGCGAAACCGGAAGAAGGCCCAATCAATCTGCGGATGGAATTCTTAATTCCGATACGTCGTTAACGCTGCAGTTCATCAAGCGCAGGGGCATCGAGATGCGAAATGTCCCCTGCCATCTCCACGACCCAACCCGACGCCAGCCACGCACTTTCCTGATAATCAATTCGGGAAATAGAGCAGTTGCGCAGACGCAGACGACGTTCAGCATAAGCCGGTAATCCCAGAATGGTGCTCACTAGGCAGCCCAGCGCAATACCGTGACTCACCAGCAGCGGACGGCTACCTGCCGGAAGCTTCAGACATTCCGCCAGTGCGGCATGCATACGCACGCTCAGTTCCTGCATGGATTCCCCCTCAGGGATGCGGCCATCTTCGGTACCGTTGACCAGCGTACGACGCCAGCCCTCTTCCGTTTCGGTCAGCGTATCGATATGGCGTTTTTCCAGCACGCCCATATCCAGCTCGCGCAGACGCGGCTCAAGCATCACGTCACAGCCGCAGGCATCTGCGATGATGCGCGCTGTCTGCTGCGTGCGACCTAAATCGCTGGTGATCACGTGGGTAATGCCCAGCGTCCTGGCACGCTCTGCCACCTGCCACGCTTGCTGGATCCCCTTCTCAGTGAGAGGACTGTCTGACTGGCCTTGAATACGTCGCTCGGCGTTCCACTGCGTCTCACCGTGGCGAACAAGGTATACCTGTAACATGCTTTTTTTCCGTTATACTGCGATGAGTTTTTTTTGAATCGAGCTTAATTATGCACCATGTTGTCTCTGCTACCACCAATCCTGCCAAAATTCAGGCAATTCTAAAGGCTTTTGAAGAGATTTTCGGCGAAGGATCCTGCCATATCGAAGCCATCGGCGTCGAGAGTGGCGTACCTGAACAGCCGTTTGGCAGCGAGGAAACGCGCGCTGGTGCACGAAATCGCGTGGCAAATGCTAAAGCCGCGGCCCCAAAGGCGGACTTCTGGGTCGCCATTGAAGCCGGGATCGACGAAGGTGCCACCTTTAGCTGGGTAGTGATAGAAAGCCGAGAGCAGCGCGGTGAAGCGCGTTCTGCCACCCTGCCGCTGCCAGAGATCATTCTGAACAAAGTGCGCGAAGGCGAAGCGCTCGGGCCGGTGATGTCACAGTACACCGGCATTGATGAGATTGGACGTAAAGAAGGGGCGATTGGCGTCTTTACTGCGGGCACGCTCACGCGTTCAGGCGTTTACCACCAGGCGGTGATTTTGGCGTTAAGCCCGTTCCATAACGCGATTTATCGTTAGGTATTTTTCAACAACACCGCTTCCAGCCACTGGCGCAGCTCGACCGGCGCAGACTTCAGGCTGTTCGAGCCGCGGGTGATCGTCGCGATGCCCGCGCCCAGCTCATTTTTCAGCTCACGCTGGCTCATCTCACCGCGCAGTAGCTCTTCAATGATCCGCACGCGCGTGCCCAGCGCTTCACGCTCGTCTGGGGTCAGCATCAGCTGCATAAGAGGTAAGTGCAAATCCTGATCGTAAGACTGGCGAAGCAGCTCCACAAAACGAAGCCACTCCTGGTGACGCTGTTCGGCCATTGCCGAGGAATACGGGGAATGCTGGGTCATGTTATGCTGCCTCTTGTACTCATTAGCGAGTACAGCATAACACAACCCACGCCGATCAGTAACGTCTCTGCCACTCGGCATCGCTCATCAGGGTATCTTTCTGCCCCATGAAGTAGCGATAGTAAGCATCGTACGCCAGCACGTTCTTCACATAACCGCGCGTTTCTGAGAACGGAATGCTCTCCACAAACGCCACGGCATCGATGCGTCCGGCGCTGTTGCCGAGCCAGGTACGCACGCGCCCCGGCCCCGCGTTATACGCCGCCGACGAGAAAATGCGGTTATTGCCAAACTGCTGATAAACATACTGCAGATAGCTGGTACCGATGTTGATGTTGGTATCCGGATCGAGAAGCTGTGAGGGGCTACTGTACCCGGGAATGTTAAACATCTTCACCGTATGGGTCGCCGTTCCCGGCATAATTTGCATCAGACCGCTGGCCCCCACCGGGGAGCGGACTTTCGGATTCCAGGCACTCTCCTGACGGGCAATCGCCATCGCGTAACTTTGCGGGATATCTTTGCCGCTGGTGTAGCGTTCGAAAAGATCGTTGTACGCCAGCGGGAAACGCTCTTCAAGATGATCCCAAAGCTTACCGGCGATCGTCGCCTGCACGCTCAGATCCCACCAGTGGTTATCAAACGCATAGCGGGCAAGCTGGGCTTTCTCGTCGGTGGTGCGACTGGTTACCAGATTCGCCCACTCGCTGCGCGCGGTATTGTCCATATTCCAGTACATCAGCTCGCGCACGCGCGCCATCTCTGGCCCCTGCGTCAGCGCCGGGTTCGCATTCGCGGGTGCTTTATCAATGCGGAAGGTATACTCCTCGCCCAGGCGCTGCGCGGCCACCATCGGGTAGAAGCCGCGCTGCTGCATCAGGCCGTGGAGGATCTCTTTGGCTTCATCATCACGACCGCGCTCCATCAGCAGATCGGCCTGCCAGTAGCGCCATTCATCTTTCTCTTTGGCGTCCATCGGCAAACGTGCGAGCCAGGTATTCAGCCCCCGGCGATCGCCGGTGCCCAGCGCCATGCGCACGCGGCGCTCCACCAGCGACGTGGAGTTCGAACGCATAATGGCATCATCTCGCCAGCGTGCCTGTTCGTCGGTCACATCCGTGCCCATCAGTCGCCACGCCACGATGTCACGCAGCTCCTGGGTTTGATCGTCATTCAGCTGCTGCGCCTGCACCAGCTGCGGGATCATCAGCCGGGCGTTTTCCACATCGTCGCGCGCCACGCTGGCAAAAGCCACCGCCGCCATCTGACGGGTAAAGTCGGTCGCGCCCGTGCTGCGGGCAAAGGTCAGGACGCTGTTCGGATCGTTTGCCAGCGCGATAACGGCCGTAGAGATCGTCTGATAATCGGAAGGCATCTGCCCCGCCAGCGCGGTCACCAGGCGCGTGTTGCCGGCTTTCATCGCCAGGCGAATACGCTCAAGATAGGCCAGCGGATCCTGTTTGCCGGAGGCTCGCCACGCGCCAAACAGCGAATCACAGGCATTCGGCTGGCTTTTGCCGGTCAGCCAAAGATCCTTCGCCCCGGCCCAGGCCTCTTCCTGCTGTCCGGTCGCCCATTTCGCATAGTAGTAGTTACACTGCGCTTCGGTGGTATTCGGCTTATCGGGGCTAAACGCCAGCAGCCCGCGCCAGTCTTCGCGACGCGCCAGTTCATTCACAAAACGAGATTGCAGGGTTCGCGCAGGCGGCAGGGTCGGGTTCGCCTGAATGAAATTATTCACAGTGACGGTCGGCTGGTTCATGAGATCGTCAGTGATCTGGCGATACTCCAGATACGGATACAGCGGATAATCCTTCAGCGTCGGCATCAGCGCCTGCACGGTATCCATCTGCTTATTGTCCCACGCCTGTTTAATCTGGGCGTAGCGATTACGTTGTTCATCCAGTGAATCGGCATGCACCGCCTGGCTTACCGCCATTACGCATACGCTGGCAGCCAGCAGACGCCAGACCACCTGTTTGGCTTTTTCCACAAGCTCTTCCTCATTGTTTTTTCGTCAATTGCAGCGTCTTGCCACGTCAAAGTCACACCAACTTATGCTAACCAGGCATCCTGCAACGCGCCACGTTATGGACACTTTTTTACCTTTCTTGCGCGTTTTAACACTCCCGACGTTCCTGGCTGGGATTAGGGCGTGAAAAAGGCTACACTTCGAGGCTGAAATTCCTTCTCATTACGATAAAAGAGGCGAAGTCCAACGTGGCTCAATTCGTTTATACCATGCATCGTGTCGGCAAAGTTGTCCCGCCGAAACGTCATATTCTTAAAAATATCTCGCTGAGCTTCTTCCCGGGCGCAAAAATTGGTGTTCTGGGTCTCAACGGTGCCGGTAAGTCCACCCTGCTGCGCATCATGGCCGGCATCGATACAGACATCGAAGGTGAAGCCCGTCCGCAGCCTGGCATCAAGATCGGTTACCTGCCGCAGGAACCTCAGCTGAACCCGGAACACACCGTTCGTGAATCCGTTGAAGAAGCGGTATCCGAAGTGGTTAACGCCCTGAAAGGTCTGGATGAAGTGTATGCCAAATACGCCGAGCCGGATGCAGACTTCGACAAGCTGGCCGCTCAGCAGGGCAAGTTTGAAGAGATTATCCAGGCGCACGACGGTCATAACCTGAACGTGCAGCTGGAGCGCGCGGCCGATGCCCTGCGCCTGCCGGACTGGGATGCGAAAATCGCCAATCTTTCCGGGGGTGAACGCCGCCGCGTCGCGCTGTGCCGCCTGCTGCTGGAAAAACCAGACATGCTGCTGCTCGACGAACCCACCAACCACCTGGATGCGGAATCCGTGGCGTGGCTGGAACGCTTCCTGCACGACTTCGAAGGCACCGTGGTGGCAATTACCCACGACCGTTACTTCCTCGACAACGTCGCAGGCTGGATCCTGGAGCTGGACCGTGGTGAAGGTATTCCATGGGAAGGTAACTACTCCTCCTGGCTGGAGCAGAAAGATCAGCGTCTGGCGCAGGAAGCTTCTCAGGAAGCCGCGCGTCGTAAGTCTATCGAGAAAGAGCTGGAGTGGGTTCGTCAGGGCGCTAAAGGCCGTCAGTCTAAGGGCAAAGCCCGTCTGGCACGCTTTGAAGAGCTGAACAACACCGAATACCAGAAACGTAACGAGACCAACGAACTGTTTATTCCGCCTGGAGCACGTCTGGGGGATAAAGTGGTTGAAGTCACCAATCTGCGTAAGTCATACGGCGATCGCCTGCTGATTGACGATCTGACCTTCTCCGTACCAAAAGGGGCTATCGTCGGGATCATCGGTCCGAACGGCGCGGGTAAATCGACGCTGTTCCGCATGATGTCCGGTCAGGAGCAGCCTGACAGCGGCTCTATCACCCTGGGTGAAACCGTGAAGCTGGCGTCCGTTGACCAGTTCCGTGACGCGATGGATAACAGCAAAACCGTGTGGGAAGAAGTGTCCGGCGGTCTGGATATTATGCGTATCGGCAACACCGAGATGCCAAGCCGCGCTTACGTTGGCCGCTTCAACTTCAAAGGCACCGACCAGGGCAAACGCGTGGGCGAGCTGTCCGGCGGTGAGCGTGGTCGTCTGCACCTGGCGAAGCTGCTGCAGGTTGGCGGTAACGTACTGCTGCTCGATGAACCGACCAACGACCTGGACATCGAAACCCTGCGCGCGCTGGAAAACGCCCTGCTGGAGTTCCCGGGCTGCGCGATGGTTATCTCGCACGACCGTTGGTTCCTTGACCGTATCGCGACCCACATTCTGGACTACCAGGATGAAGGGAAAGTGGAGTTCTTTGAAGGTAACTTCACCGAATACGAAGAGTACAAGAAACGCACGCTGGGCGCTGACGCGCTGGAGCCAAAGCGTATTAAGTACAAGCGTATTGCGAAATAAAAGCAAAACGGCAACTTCGGTTGCCGTTTTTAGTATTTGTTCCCTATCCACGTGGGAGAGGGCCAGGGTGAGGGCATCAGGCCGCACAGTTCGTAGGCCGGGTAAGCGTCAGCGCCACCCGGCTTTTTTATTTGTCCACGTAATACCGCTTCACCTCGTCAAACTGTATCGCAAAGTCGATATAGCTCATCAGCGCAGGCGAGTTCAGCTTGCGGCTCGGATAAGCCAGCCACAAATCATTCCCCTCGACGTTCCATTCCGGCAGCACCTTCACCAGCGCCCCTGTCTCAATCTTATCTTCCAGAAGAAAGGCGGGTAATAACGTGATCCCGGCGCCAGCAATCGCACATTCACGGGCGTACACCAGGTTATCCGTCATGTGGGCGTTATCCGGCAGGTAGCGGTAATCCTCACTCTCGCTTCGCAGCAGCCACTCAGACCAGGCTTTGTGGGTAATGCAGCGGTGCTCCACCAGCTGGCGGGGATGGATTAACGGCTCCCGACGCGCCAGATAGTCGGGTGAAGCCAGCATATAGCGCGGACAATGTCCGATCATCCGGCCAATCAGGGAGGAGTCCTGCGGCTTACCGGTACGCAGCGCCACGTCAAAGCCGGACTCGACCAGATCCACCACATCATCAGAGATCGACACGTCCAGCGACACGTCAGGATAGCGAAGTTGGAATTCGGCATTCATATGCGCCAGCAGCGTCGCACCAATTCCCGCCGGGCAGGTGATGCGCAGCCGCCCGCTCGGGTTTTCGCGTAGCCGCTGAATGGCATACTCCGCCCGCTCGCTGGCCGCCAGCATTTCGCGACAGTGCACCAGATAATGCTCGCCTGCAAAAGTCAGGCTGATTCTGCGCGTCGTGCGGTTGAGCAGGCGTATTCCTACCTGCTGCTCCAGCTGGCTTATTCGCTGGCTGACGCTGGATTTTGGCAGTTCAGCCTTCTGTGCCGCAGCAGTAAAGCTGCCCATCTCGGCCACCAGCGCAAACAGCGCCATATCCTGAAGCTGTTTAAACATGATTGTTCATCCTGTGAGAACACTTCGTTCTTGATTGTCCATCTTATCATGCAGCTGATCACTTAATAGACTAGCCTCAATAAAACGCATGCCATTGAGGAGTCCATCCATGTCAGTTAAAGCCATTGCCGTTAATCCTGCGAATCCCGGCACGTTCATTGAAATCGCCCCGCCGATGCCGCAGCCCGGCGAGCACGATCTGCTTGTCGAAGTGAAAGCCGTGTCTGTTAACCCGGTCGACACCAAGGTGCATGCAGGCATTGTCAAAAACGGGCTGAACGAGCCGCGCATTCTCGGGTGGGATGCCAGCGGTATCGTTAAAGCCGTGGGCGCGGCCGTTACGGGATTTAAACCCGGTGACGAAGTGTGGTACGCAGGGGATATCACTCGTCCGGGCAGCAATACCACCCATCAGCTGATCGATGCGCGTATTGTCGGACACAAACCTGCCAGCCTTGGCTGGGCGGCAGCAGCCGCATTGCCGTTGACCGCGCTGACCGCCTGGGAAGGGTTGTTCGAACGGCTGAACATTCAGGATGCGGACGCGGATAAAACGCTGTTGATTATTGGCGGCGCGGGCGGTGTGGGCTCGCTGGCGATCCCGTTTGCAAAGCACAACAGCAAGGTGAACATCATCGCGACAGCATCAAGAGAAGATTCCGCCCGGTGGTGCCGCGAGCGCGGTGCGGATCGGGTCGTGAACTACCGCGACCTGAAAGGTGAGCTGGCAAAACAGGGTATCACTTATGTGGATTACATTTTCATCCTCAATGACACCGACGGCCACTGGGATGCCGTCAGCGAACTGATCGCACCGCAGGGGCACATCTGCTCCATCGTTGAGAACGCGCATCCGCTGAACCAGGATAAGCTGAAATCGAAATCCGCCGCCCTGCACTGGGAGTTTATGTACACCCGCAGCATGTACCAGACCGCTGATATGGCGCGTCAGGGCGAGATCTTAAACGAGGTTGCAAAGCTGGTGGACAACGGCGTGGTGGAAAGCTCGCTCAGCGAAACGCTTCACGGACTGAGCGTGGAAAGCATTACCGAGGCGCACCGCAAAGTGCTGGAGGGACATATGCGAGGGAAAGTGGTGGTTGCGTTCTGAGGGGTAATCGTTCCCTCTCCCCTTTGGGGAGAGGGTTAGGGTGAGGGGTAAGATTACCCCTGCTCCCCCATCATCTCCTTCACCAGCTCGACGCAGCGCAGGAAACGGGAGTCGTAGTCCGACTCTTCAACATGCACAAACTCAACGTTGTTTTCGTTGAGCATCTCCACCAGCATGGACTGGAACTCGCGCCTGTCTACGGAGCTGCCGAGGCTGCGCATGCCATCAGCGACCCATGGCGTGTTGTTTTCCAGCAGGATCACCAGGTCAAAGCGGTATTCGTCAATCAGCGCCTGCACGAACGGGTGCTCGCGCCCTTCGTACTTTTTACAGAACGCCTGCGTGGTGACGAAATCGGTATCAATAAACGCCACTTTGTTGGCATATTTGACCGCAAAATCAATGTACTGGGCGTGTCCTAGCGCGATTTTATCGTAGTCGGAATACTGCAGCGCCATCTCGTCACCGCCGAGGTGCGAGAAAACGTAATCGCGGCCATACTCCCACGCACTGGTCGTGTTGAAGATATTCGCCAGCTTATTAACGAGAGTGGATTTTCCGCTCGACTCACCGCCCAGGATCGCAACGGTACGTACAAAGAAGGGCTTTACCTCGGTCGGGATATAATCCCAGTAGCGGAACGGGTTTTCGCGGATCTGCGCCCCGCTGATGTTCATGAAGGTCCGTTTCGGATCGATCAGCACCGTCTCGATGCCCAGATGCTCGCGGAACTGCGGCGCATCGGACTCTTCAGAGGTGTAGATCCAGTTAGGCGCAATGCCCTTCTCTTCCATAAACGCTTTGATGCCGTTGCTCCACACGTCCCAGCCGTGCGGATAGGGCTCCATGCCCTCTTCGTTAAAAGCATGAATGCGAATGTTTTTCTGGTACTTAAAGGTCTGGAGCAGCCAGCGCAGGCGGTCAGGCACCGTCGGCTGCTGCGACATGGCGCTGTCCTCGAACAGCTGGCGGTCACGGGTTTCATCGTACCCCATAATGATGTGCAGCTCGTCCACCTGGCTACAGGCGCGCTGAATCAGGTAGATGTGACCAGTATGCAGCGGGTAAAACTTGCCAAACACCACGCCGATGTTCTTTTGCATACGGGGAAATTCAAGTCCCAGGAAACGGTGCAGCGCTTCGAGCTTCTGCGCGCTGGGGCTTTTGATTTTGGCGTTCAGCAGCTGGCTTAAATAGCCTTTGGTCATACCGCTGGCGTCCGCCACCTGCTGCAACGTGCAGCCTTTCTGGCGGATTGCGGTTTTGATGTAGTCAAATGATGACATAAATTACGGTGCCTCCTGCAAAATCGAATACGTAATTATAAGTCGTCAAAGACATTTAACGCATCTGCGAGTTTCTTAACGCCAAAAACCTGCATCCCTTCGGGGATTTTTTTCGGCACGTTAGCGGCGGGCACAATCGCGCGGCGGAAGCCGTGTTTTGCCGCTTCGGAGATACGCTCCTGGCCGCTCGGCACCGGACGGATCTCTCCTGCCAGGCCAACCTCGCCAAACACCACCAGATCCTGCGGCAGCGGCCTGTCGCGCAGGCTGGAGACCATCGCCAGCAGCAACGCCAGGTCCGCGCTGGTTTCCGAGACCTTCACCCCGCCCACCACGTTCACGAAGACGTCCTGATCCGCCATCTGCAGACCACCGTGGCGGTGCAGCACCGCCAGCAGGATCGCCAGACGGTTCTGTTCCAGACCCACCGCCACGCGACGCGGGTTGCCCATCATCGAGTGATCCACCAGCGCCTGGATTTCAACCAGCAGCGGGCGCGTTCCTTCCCACAGCACCATGACCGAACTGCCGGAGGTGACTTCGTCGCCACGGCTCAGGAAGATGGCCGACGGGTTGCTGACCTCACGCAGCCCCTGCTCCGTCATGGCAAAAACACCTAATTCATTCACCGCGCCGAAACGGTTTTTATGGCTGCGCAGGGTGCGGAAGCGGGAATCCGCGTCGCCGTCGAGCATCACCGAGCAGTCGATACAGTGTTCGAGCACTTTTGGCCCGGCCAGGGAACCGTCTTTCGTCACATGGCCGACCATCACAATCGCCACGCCGCGCGTTTTGGCGAAGCGTGTCAGGTAGGCCGCGGTTTCGCGCACCTGCGCCACGCTGCCCGGCGAGGACTGAATGTCCGCCATGTGCATCACCTGAATGGAGTCGATCACCATCAGCTTCGGCTGCTCTTCTTCGGCGATCATGCAGATCTGCTCAATGCTGGTTTCCGACAGCATATTCAGGTTGCCGGTTGGCAGGCCCAGGCGGTGCGCACGCATCGCCACCTGCTGGAGTGATTCTTCCCCCGTGACGTACAGGGTTTTCATCTGCTCGGCGAGCTTGCAAAGCGTTTGCAGCAGCAGGGTCGATTTACCCGCCCCGGGGTTACCGCCGATCAGAATCGCACTGCCCGGCACCACGCCGCCGCCGAGCACGCGGTCAAACTCTTTGAACCCGGTGGAGAAGCGCGGTAACGCTTCCAGGCTGATGTCTGAAAGCTTTTGCACCTTCGACACGCCTGCATTGCCCGCATAGCCGCTCAGGCGTTCATTGCGGGCCACACTCGGCGAAGCCGCCACACCACGCACTTCGGTGATGGTGTTCCAGGCATGACAGGCGCTGCATTGCCCCTGCCAGCGCGGATAATCCGCACCACATTCATTACAGACAAATGCGCGTTTTGGAGCTTTCGCCACGGTGTACCTCGTTATTTCTGTGCGGACTGCGTGCCGGGTAGCGCTTACGCTTACCCGGCCTACAAAGCAGACCGTTATTTCTGATTAAGGCTGCCAGAAAGGATGCAGAACACCCCCATCAGGTCAGCATGACGGATAGTCACTTCCGTCTTTTCGTTCACTTTTGGCTTGGCATGGTAGGCAATGCCAAGACCAGCAGCTTTGATCATCGGCAGGTCGTTCGCACCGTCCCCGATGGCGACGGTCTGGACCACCGGGATTTCATATTTTTCGGCCAGACGGGTCAGGGTGTTAGCTTTGTACTGCGCATCCACGATGTCGCCAATCACCTGTCCGGTCAGCTTGCCGTCCATAATTTCCAGTTCGTTGGCCACCACGGTGGTCAAATGCAGTTTCTCGCGCAGATAATCCGCGAAGAAGGTGAAGCCACCAGAGGCAATCGCCACCTTCCAGCCAAGGGACTGCAGCTTCAGCACCAGTTGCGTCAGTCCTGGCATCAGCGGCAGCACATCACGCACCTGGCGCAGGATGTTAGCATCGGCCCCTTTCAGGGTCGCCACGCGCTGTCTCAGGCTGGCGGTGAAATCCAGCTCGCCGCGCATCGCACGTTCAGTGACTTCCGCCACCAGCTCACCGCTGCCGGCCAGTTTAGCAATCTCGTCAATACACTCGATCTGAATAGCGGTGGAGTCCATGTCCATGACCAGCAGACCCGGCGTTTTCAGGTGCGGAATTTTACCGAGCGGGGCAACGTCCAGCCCTGCGTCATGCGCCAGACGCGTGGCACGCTGCGTCAGAGAACCCGCCAGGCGGATAACCTGGTAATCTTCTACGCACCAGGCGGCGACGATGACCATTGCCGCACCCAGTTTGGTTTGATACTGGGTCAGGCGTTGCTTATCCAGGCCGCGTCCATACAGCAGCCAGCCGCTACGGCCAGCGTGGTAATCCAGAGGCATCACCTCATCGCCACTTAACGAGAGCGGCAATCCTGGCCATAAAGAGACATCCGTTGGCAGGTCACACCAGGTAATGTTCGGCATCAAAGCTCCTGTAATTTCGTTCGCGCCGGAAGGTTCCAGAGGGAAAATAACGCATGAGGCTACCCTGTAACCATCACTTCTGGCAACATTAAGCCCTAAATTTTCAGCAGGTGGAATATGGCTCGCGCAAAACTGAAATTCCGGCTTCATCGCGCCGTGATTGTCCTTTCCTGTCTCGCACTGTTAGTGGCATTGATGCAAGGGGCATCGTGGTTTAGCCAGAATCATCAACGGCAGCGTAACCCGCAGTTTGAAGAGCTGGCCCGCACGCTGGCGCGTCAGGTGACCCTTAACGTCGCCCCCTATATGCGCACCGAGACGCCGGACGATAAGCGCATCGGCCAGATCCTGCGTCAGCTTACGGAAAACAGCCGCATTCTCGATGCGGGCGTGTACGATGAAAAAGGCGACCTGATTGCCCGCGCCGGTGAGCACGTCGACGTGCGCGACAGGCTGGCGCTGGACGGCAAAAAAGCCGGAGGCTATTTCAACCAGCAGCTCGTCGAACCTGTTCAGGGAAAAAATGGCCCGCTGGGCTATCTGCGCCTGACGCTCGACACTCACACCCTGCCGACCGAAGCCAAGCAGGTGGATAACACCACCAATATTCTGCGCCTGATGTTATTACTCTCACTGGCGATTGGCGTGGTGCTGGCGCGCACGCTGCTGCAGGGTAAGCGCACCCGATGGCAACAGTCGCCGTTCCTGCTGACTGCCAGCAAGTCGGTTCCGGAAGACGAAGAGAGCGAGAAGAAAGAATAGTGATAAAGTAGGCGGAGGATATGGAAAAGGAACTCTGCCATGACGACGTTACGCCTGCTTATCTCTGACTCTTACGATCCCTGGTTTAATCTCGCGGTGGAAGAGTGCATCTTCCGCCAGATGCCCGCCACCCAGCGAGTACTGTTTCTCTGGCGCAATGCCGACACGGTGGTGATTGGCCGCGCGCAAAACCCGTGGAAAGAGTGCAATACCCGCCGCATGGAAGAGGACCACGTCCGCCTGGCGCGCCGCAGCAGCGGCGGTGGAGCCGTGTTTCACGATCTGGGCAACACTTGCTTTACCTTTATGGCAGGCAAGCCGGAATACGACAAAAGCATCTCTACGTCGATTGTGCTGAACGCGCTGAATGCGCTCGGCGTAACCGCGGAGGCGCCAGGCCGGAACGATCTGGTCGTCAAGACCCCCGAGGGCGACCGGAAGGTCTCCGGCTCAGCCTATCGCGAAACAATGGATCGCGGGTTCCACCACGGCACTCTGCTGCTGAATGCCGATCTCAGCCGGCTGGCTGACTACCTCAATCCTGACAAGAAAAAGTTACAGGCTAAGGGCATTACCTCCGTACGCGGCCGCGTGGCGAATCTGGTGGAGCTTCTGCCGGGTATTACTCACGAGCAGATTTGCGACGCGATCCGTGAGGCCTTCTTTGCGCACTACGGCGAGCGTGTGGAGGCGGAAGTGATTTCCCCTGATAAAACGCCTGACCTGCCCAACTTCGCTGAAACCTTTGCCCGCCAGAGCAGCTGGGAGTGGAACTTCGGCCAGGCACCGGCGTTTTCACATCTGCTGGATGAGCGTTTTACCTGGGGCGGCGTGGAGCTGCACTTTGACGTGGAGAAAGGTCATATTACCCGCACACAAATTTTTACGGATAGTCTTAACCCGGCACCGCTGGAAGCGTTGGCGTCACGCCTGCAGGGCTGTGTATACCGTCCCGATATGCTGCAACATGTGTGCGACGGGTTGCTTGAACATTATCCGGAACAAGAGCGGGAACTTCGGGAATTGTCGGCGTGGATCGCTCAGGCGATAAAATAATTCTCGCCCCCGGTTAAGAAGAGAAAATAGCTTCCTCCGTTCTTATCCTGCCGGAATGTGTAAATACAACCGTGAATGTATTTACACATTTTAATAAAACTCAATTCAGAGATTAGAAATACTCATTACAGAAATAACAATAACCATTAATAGAATCCCTGCGCTTGCATTTCAGCAAGTTAATGACTTCACGGAAATTTATACATTTATTTTATTAATGGTTAAGGAATAACAATGAAAAAGCTTCTTCTCGCAACGCTGATTGCGATGACCTCTTCGGCTGCATTCGCCGAAGGCAGCATCGTCATGAAGGTTCAGGGCAAGATGAACCATGCATCCTGTACGCCGGAACTCAGTAACGGCGGATCGATTGATTTTGGCACAATCGCGCTGGACCAGCTTTCTCCAACCCAGACCAACCAGATGGGTCATAAAGATATGTCTCTGACGATCAATTGCCCGTCAGCGACTAAAGTGGCATGGAGTATTGCTGATAACAAAGAAGATTCCAATGCGGCGACCTACCTGAACTCCAGCGAGTTTTACATTCGTGACGCCACAGACAATGGTGGGGACGTTTACGGTTCAGGTACCACCTACGGCGTAGGTACCACCGCTGCTGGCGATAAAATTGGCGCCTATGCAATCAGTACCCGTATCAATGAGATCACCGCTAACGGTGTGCCTGCTCAGGCGATCTTTGCGCCAAACTTCCTCAACAGCAAAGGCGAATATATGTGGCGTAACCTGGCCACCGGTGTGATTGCCAACGGTAACGCCGAGATCATGACCGCTACCAGACCAGGTTATACCGCACCGCTGGCCATCACCAGCGTTGTCTACCCGTTCAAAGTCTCTCTGGCCATTGTTAACACTGACCGTCTGACCACCACAGACGAAGCGCAGCTGAGCGGCGAAACCACCATCACTCTGGTTTATCTCTAACAGATAAAAACGCGTGACTCAACGGCGGATATTTCCGCCGTTTCTGCATAAAACATACGTTCAGAAATGTTTAATCGACATTATAAAATCTCAATACTGTCGTAAGAAAATCTAACTATTTAATGCGTTGATTCGTTAATAGAATCGGCCGCGACTCTTATGCCAGAAATTATCTTTTGGCAAGATTCATTCAAATTAAAAATATCCGAATTATCTCTTTCTATGGTTAAGGAATAACAATGAAAAAGTGCCTTCTCGCCACCGTTATCATGATGGCGGCGACAGCAGTTTATGCCGAACCTACTGCAATGTTAAAAGTTCACGGTACGCTGACCAGCGCAGGCTGCGTTCCTGAAATTAGCAACGGCGGCGTGGCCGATTTTGGCGAAGTGGGTCTGGACTCACTCTCCTCCGGTGTGGCTTATCAGGCTGGGCATAAAGATGTCACTCTGACCATCACATGTCAGTCTGCGACCCGCGTCGGCTGGACAATCAAAGATGACCGCAAAGACTCAAACGCGGGCGCACATAAAACGTCAAGCGAGTTCCATGTGGATAACGCTACCGCGAGCGGCGCGCAGGCATACGGCGATTACCAGCTCAACGGTGTCGGAAAAACCAGCGCTGGCGAAAGTATCGGTGCCTATTCAGTTTCAACTTACATGAACGCGGTCACTGCTGACGGTGCAACCGTTCAGCCTATCGCCGCAGCGATGTATACCGGCGGTACCATCAGCAGCAGAAGCTGGATCAACCTGTGGGCCACCGGCATCCTCACTAACGATGGTACCGACGTCATGACCGTTGCCAAAACCGGCGAACGCGCTCCGCTGGCCTTCACGACGGCGGCCTTCCCTCTGAAGATCGCGCTGGCGATTGCGCCAAGCAAAAATCTGACCCTGACTGACAGGACCGACCTGGACGGTCAGTCCACAATCACGCTGGTTTATCTGTAACCCGCATTCACGACGCTAAACTCCCCGCTCAGGCGGGGAGTTTTAACCCATTGTTCAATATGAATATTCATGGAAAGAATTGTGAAAATTTCTCCTTTGGTCTGCGCTCTTTTTCTCACCCTTCCAGCGACAGTCTATGCTGCAGGCATGGTGCCAGAAACCACACTGCTGATGATTGATGAAGCCAACCACGGCGGTGTCATGAGTGTGAAAAACACGGACTCCATCCCCACCCTGCTTTATACCTCCATTAACGACATCGAGGGGGAGAATGGGGTCAAGCTCAACGTCACTCAGCCGGTTGTACGCCTTGAGCCAGGCCAGGAACAGCAGGTGCGCTTTATTCTTGAAACCAAAGAACCGCTGACCGTTGAACATTATAAACGCGTGATTTTTGAAGGCATTCCGCCTAAAACCAAAGATAAAAACGTTAAAGTCGGTATCAATCTTCGTCAGGATTTACCGGTGTTGATCCATCCTAAAAATCTTCCTGTTGTCACGGATGCATGGAAATTACTGACCTGGTCCGTACAAGAGAAAGAGGTTCAGGTCCGTAATACCTCGCCGTACGTTGTACGTTTTTCCACATCAGTGACGCTACTGCCTTCCCACACCGAGGGAGTGGTTAATAAAACCTTTATCCTGCCGGGTGAGACCATGAAGGTGCAGACAAATACCCCGATCGGTAGCGGCGATAATGCCGTCGAGTTCAACCCTGCCAGTCGCTACGGGATTGAAGTGGACAAGTACACTGCCGCGCTTACACGCTGATATCACAGGGAATTTTTAGTGATACCGCGCGCTTTGCAAAACACGATGCGTCGAATAGCAGTGGCGGTCGCTTTTCTGCCGTCGTCGGCGCTGTATGCATCCGATCTGGATTTCAATACCGATATACTGGCCTCGCGGGGAATCAGTACTAATCTCGCCCATTACTTCTCTGATGCACAACGCTACCTGCCCGGCCAGCATGCCGTGCAGGTCAAAATTAACGGCGTTGAGAAGGGGAGCCTGGCCATTCGGGTTGGAGAAGAGGGGCAGCTTTGCATTGATGATGACTTCACCCGTGCAGCTGGCCTACTGCCATTGAATATCGGCGAAAAAGAGAAATGTCATAACCTGCTGAAAGATTACCCTTCCGCGACGGTAACGCTTCTACCGAATACCGAATCACTGGAGATTTTCGTTCCCGCAGAGGCAATGGACACTGGATTTTATGCCGCGAAATATTACTCGCACGGCGGTGTTGCGGGCTTAATCAACTATAGCGCCTTCAGTAACATTAACGAGTACGGCTCGGGCGGGAGCAGCCGTTATGCCCAGGGAAATTTGGGGGCAGGCATTAACCTTGCGAACTGGACGCTGCGCAGCAATTTCATTTTGACGGATGACAACGGGACTCGCAGCACAGAGAACCTGTACACATACGCTGAACACGTTTTTGAAGAGCGGAAAATGCGGGCGCAGGTTGGGCAGATCAACGTCAATTCGGCCCTGTTTAGCGGCGCGCAAATCACCGGCGTTCAGCTAATGCCTGAAACCGGCCTTCAGCCTAATATCCAGGCCACTGAGGTGTCGGGAATTGCCCGGACGAATCAGGCCCGCGTTGAAGTTCGCCAGTCGGGACAGCTGATCTACTCTTCCCTGGTCAACGCAGGCCCTTTCTCCCTGACGGACGTGCCCCTGGTGCGCGGAAATGTCGATCTTGACGTCAGCGTGGTGGAAACGGACGGTTCGACAACGCAATTTACCGTTCCCTCTTCCGCCCTCAATATACAGGGAAGTAATCGTGCCGAAGGGTTAAACCTCTCTCTCGGACGGGTTCGCGACAGCGGGGATGAGTCAAGTACGCCCTGGGTATTTACGCTCTCTGACGGAACGATGCTGAACACGCGCATGTCCGCCGTAGCCGCCGGCGTATTGGCAGAAAAATATCAGGCTACCGGTGCCAAACTCGACGTTTCTATCAACGAAAACTGGGCGATCTCACCGAGCTTTTTACTGAGCCAGTCCCACTTTTACGATCGACTGAAAGGCAGCAAGGCTGAACTTAGCAGCAATATCTTACTGCCCGCCCAGCTGACGATGGGGGTAAGTGCGTCCCAGTTCAGCGGCGGCTTCCGCGAACTCACGGAAGCCATGGATGAAGAGGCGCAGACCTACGAAAATAACTGGAACGCCAGCCTCACCTGGAACAATGAGTACATTGGCGCGATCTCAATGCAATACAGCGTGAATTCCGGTGATGAAAACAGCGGTGATTCACGCTATCTGATGGCTTCCTGGAGTAAAAGTCTCGGGCGTACCTCGCTGTCCGTAAACTGGCAGCATGCCATGAGCAATAGTGATACCCAGAACCAGAGCAGCACCAGCCGCGATGACGATCTGTTTTATGTCAGCCTGATCGTTCCTTTTGGCGAGGATCGCGTCAGTACCTACATGCGCGCTCAGGGGGAAAAACAAAATTATGGCGTTCAGGAAAGCGGCTCTATCGGTCAAAACCTTAACTACAACGTCTCTGCAGACCGCGATAATCAGGATAAGAGTAACGCCTTTAACGGCAATATCACCACCAATCTTCACTATACGCAGCTCGGTTTATCCGCTGGCCTGAATGACGGCAATCAGCATAACTACAGCGCATCCTTAAACGGTGGCGTAGCGCTGCATGGTCATGGCATGACGTTTTCGCCCTATCCGGTAAAAGAGACATTCGGCATCGCCCGGTTAAGCGAACCGGAAAGCGGTATTGAAATCACCACCCCCGATGGAACCGTCTGGACAGATCGCTGGGGACAGGCCGTGGTTCCCGGACTTCGGGAATGGCAAAAATCGCAAATAGTGATTAATGCCAGCTCGTTACCACAGGGAATGGATTTATCAAACGGTATTCAGACCGTCTCCGCCGCGTATGGCTCTTTTGCGCTGATCGATTTCAACGTGCTGAATACGCGTCGCGTCATGCTGGACGTCAAGCGAGTCAACGGGTCATGGCTGGAAAAAGGGCTGAGCGTGGTGGATCAGGACGGTAACTATATTGTCAGCGTAATGGATAACGGCAGCGTATTTATTCCCGATGCGTCGGATACGCCTGCGCTTTATGTGGTGGACGACGATTTAACCAAACTCTGCCAGATCGCTTACACCCTGAAAGACGAAAAAGATAAAGACGCCTATTACGAAAAAGCAGAAGGAGTTTGCCAGTGAAAATAGTTAACGCAGTGCTCATCGGTGCAGCATCACTTTTTTCGTCTTATGTCGTGGCCGAAGCGTGTCAAATTACGCTGTCGCAACCGAACGTCTCCTTTGGCAGATTCAAACAGGATGACATTATCGCCTCGCGTAAAAACTGGAACCGCATGCCGGGCAAAGAGGTCACCGCCACGGTTTTTTGCCCGCAGCCAAGGGTGATGGCGCTTTTTCTGCAATCCACGTCCGGCAGCAACGGGGGCGTTCTGTTTGGTCAGAAGAGCCGACTGGCGCTGGTTGCCAGCAATATTCTGGTCGATGGTCATCACTATAATCTGGTCAGGACCTCTGACCGGGTATTGTTCACCTCTGCGGAAACCCCCAAGGAAAAAGTCTTTCTGAGGAATAATGACGGCATCCTTGCATATCAAAATGGCCTGCCGGTGCGTGGCAAACAAATGAGTGTGACGATAAAAATTATACCTGTCATTAATGACGTTCAGCTGCGCGGCATTTCCGATAATACCGAGCTGGAAAGCGCACTCGCCTGGGAGCTATTAACGACAGAGTAACGCATTCACCGCCGAATAGATTATTCGGGTGAAGAGAAAAGAAGAAAAATAAAGGCAAAACACGTGGATTCGTCCATTTATTTTAACGATATATCTATGTTAAGGAATAACCATGAAAAAGAGTCTCCTTGCCGCTGCGCTGGCGCTGACAGCGACCTGTGCTCATGCGGGAGATACGGCAGTGCTGAAAGTGAAAGCCTCACTGACCAGCAACTCCTGTACGCCGGAACTCAGCAACGATGGCGTGATTGACTTCGGTACCGTTCAGGTTGGCGATCTCTCGCAAACCCAGACCACGCAGTTAGGTGAAAAGGGTCTGACGCTGACTATCACCTGCCCTACCCCTACCAAAGTGGGCTGGAGTATTGCCGACAACCGTACGGATTCGAACGCCAGCACCGGAACCGACTCAAACCTGAAGGTGCAGAACGCCACGTCAAACGGCGGCGAACTGCGCGGCAGCATGACGACCTTTGGCCTTGGCAAAACGCACGATGGCAAGAATATCGGTGCCTATTCCATCTATACCAGCACGGGTGAAGTGACGGCAAACGGGGCGACGGTTGAACCGATTCGTACGGCAGTCACTGCTGGTGTGGGCATGAGTCGCTGGCAAAAAGCCAATGGTGGCACTATCGCCAATAAGGATCTGGGCTTAATGAGCGTCGCCTCTGCGGGCAAAACGGCTCCGATGGCGGTGACCAGCGTCTCTTTCCCGCTGAACATCTCGCTGGCAGTGGAAAACCTGAAGAAACTGTCTCTGACAGAAGATACCGAGTTTGATGGTCAGGCCACCATCAGCGTGGTGTACCTGTAAGTCACAGAAACCGGGCGGCTTTCGCCGCCCGGCAGCACAACATTACTCTTTATCGCCCAGCAGAACGGATTCCAGCGCGATTTTGATCATGTCGTTGAAGGTGGTCTGACGTTCAGCAGCGGTCGTCTGCTCGTGGGTACGGATATGGTCAGAGACGGTGCAGATGGTCAGCGCTTTCGCACCGAATTCTGCCGCTACGCCGTAGATACCCGCCGCTTCCATCTCCACGCCGAGGATGCCGTACTTCTCCATCACGTCGAACATTTCACCGTCCGGGGAGTAGAACAGGTCGGCAGAGAAGAGGTTGCCTACGCGCGCGTCAACGCCCAGCGCTTTGGCCGCGTCCACCGCGTTACGCACCATGTCGAAGTCAGCAATCGCCGCGAAGTCATGATCCTTAAAGCGAATACGGTTCACTTTAGAATCTGTGCATGCGCCCATGCCGATAACCACATCACGCAGCTTAACATCCATGCGCACCGCGCCGCAGGATCCCACGCGGATGATTTTCTTCACGCCGAAATCAGTGATCAGCTCTTTGGTGTAGATAGAGCAGGATGGGATACCCATACCGTGGCCCATCACGGAGATTTTGCGGCCTTTATAGGTACCGGTGAAACCCAGCATGCCGCGCACGTTGTTCACTTCACGCACGTCTTCGAGGAAAGTTTCTGCAATGTGCTTCGCGCGCAGCGGGTCGCCCGGCATCAATACGACGTCAGCGAAATCACCCATTTCTGCGTTAATGTGAGGAGTTGCCATCTTCAGTTCCTTTTACATTGTTGTTTTTGCCGGGTGGCGGCTACGCCTTACCCGGCCTACAAAACCGTAGGCCCGGTAAGCGAAGCGCCACCGGGCAATGACCTCAGAACATAGCCTTGCCATATTCCATGTCGGACGTACCAAAGTACTTCGCGAGGGTCTGGCCGATGTCTGCGAAGGTTTCACGGTGTCCCAGTGAACCTGGTTTGACTTTCGGTCCGTACACCAGCACCGGAATGTGCTCACGGGTGTGGTCGGTACCGGTCCAGGTTGGGTCACAGCCGTGGTCGGCGGTCAGGATCAGAATGTCATCTTCACCCACCAGCTCCATCAGCTCTGGCAGACGGCGGTCGAACAGTTCCAGACCGGCAGCATAGCCCGCGACGTCACGACGGTGCCCCCAGGAAGAGTCGAAGTCCACGAAGTTGGTGAAGACAATGGTCTTATCGCCCGCTTCTTTCATCTCTTTGATGGTGGCATCGAACAGCGCATCCAGACCGGTGGCTTTCACTTTTTTGGTGATGCCGCAGTTAGCGTAGATGTCTGCGATTTTACCCACGGACACCACGTGACCGTCTTTCTCGTCGACCAGTTTCTGCAGCACGGTAGGAGCCGGTGGCTCAACGGCCAGGTCGTGACGGTTACCGGTACGCTGGAAGTTACCTGCTTTATCGCCGATAAACGGACGGGCGATAACGCGACCAATGTTGTAGCCGCCTTCGGTCAGCTCTTCACGGGCGATTTCACACAGCTCGTAGAGTTTATCCAGGCCAAACGTCTCTTCGTGGCAGGCAATCTGGAAAACGGAGTCAGCGGAGGTGTAGAAAATCGGCTTGCCGGTTTTCATGTGCTCTTCGCCAAGCTGGTCCAGAATCACGGTGCCGGAAGAGTGGCAGTTACCGAGGTAGCCCGGCAGGTTGGCACGCTTCACCAGCTTATCGAGCAGCTCCTGCGGGAAGCTGTTCTCGTGATCGGAGAAATAACCCCAGTCGAAGAGGACCGGCACACCGGCGATTTCCCAGTGGCCAGACGGGGTATCTTTACCGGAAGAGAGCTCGTGAGCCCAGGCGTAGGCGCCCACCACTTCCGCGTTGCCGTCCATACCGGCTGCGATTTTACCGGTAGAACCTTCATGCGCTTTCACCAGACCGAGGCGGGTCAGGTTTGGCAGGGTCAGAGGGCCTTTACGACCGTTGTCCGCTTCGCCTTTCGCACAGGCTTCCGCGATGTGACCCATGGTATCGGAACCCACGTCACCAAAACGTTCTGCATCTTCGGTTGCGCCGATGCCGAATGAGTCCAGCACCATAATAAATGCACGTTTCATAATTGTTCTCCGTACGTAGTGCTTCATAAAAATTCGATCAGATCAGTATACCGCTATTCGGTGATACGGCGATAGACCGAAGGTGAGCTTTCTGGCGCTTTATCAGCAAGCGTAATGGCCGCTTTCACCGCCTTCGCCGCGTCCTGCCAGCTGGCTTCGTCTTTGGCGTGGATCACCGCCAGCGGACGTTGGCCATCAACGCTGTCGCCCAGACGGGCCATATCGGTAAAGCCGACGCTGTAATCAATGGTGTCTGACGCCTGACGACGACCGCCGCCCATCGAGACCACCGCCATACCCAGCGCACGGGTGTCCATTGCTGAGACAAAGCCCTCGCTGTCGGCATATACGGCTTTGCTGAGCGTCGCGGTTGGCAGGTATTTGGCGTAATTCTCAACGAAGTCGGTCGGGCCTTTTTGTGCGGCGACCATACGGCCAAAGATCTCTGCCGCTTTGCCGTTGTCCAGCACGGCCTGCAGTTTCGCGCGGGCTTCCGCCTCGTCTTTCGCCAGCTTGCCGGAGATCAGCATCTCTACACACAGCGCCATGGTCACGTCGAACAGGCGCGGGTTGCGGTATTCCCCCGTCAGGAACTGGACGGCTTCACGCACTTCGACCGCGTTACCGGCGCTGGAGGCCAGTACCTGGTTCATGTCAGTGAGCAGCGCGGTGGTGCGCACGCCTGCGCCGTTGGAGACGCCAACGATCGCTTCGGCGAGCTGGGCAGAAAGTTCATAGGTCGGCATAAAGGCACCGCTGCCCACCTTCACGTCCATCACCAGCGCGTCCAGCCCTTCTGCCAGCTTTTTCGCCAGAATAGAGGCGGTGATCAACGGAATGGAGTCAACGGTGGCGGTGATGTCGCGGGTCGCGTAGAAACGCTTGTCTGCCGGGGCAAGAGAGCTGGTCTGGCCGATAATTGCCACACCCACGTCTTTAATAATGTCGCGGAAGCGGTTGTCATCCGGGAAGATATCGAAGCCCGGAATGGCTTCCAGTTTGTCGAGCGTACCGCCGGTGTGGCCCAGACCGCGCCCGGAAATCATCGGGATGTAACCGCCACAGGCGGCCACCATAGGGCCCAGCATCAGGGAGGTCACGTCACCCACACCGCCGGTGGAGTGTTTGTCCACAATCGGGCCGTTAAGGTTAAGGCTTTTCCAGTCCAGAACGGTTCCTGAATCTCGCATCGCCATGGTCAGCGACACGCGCTCGGGCATCGACATATCGTGGAAGAAAATGGTCATCGCCAGAGCCGCAATCTGCCCTTCAGAGACGGTGTTATCACGAATGCCATTGATAAAGAAGCGGATCTCTTCGTCGCTTAATGCATGACCATCACGTTTTTTACGAATAATTTCTTGTGCGAGAAACACGGTAACCTCCATGCGGAATCGGGGGAATTGTGGCGGGTGGCGCTACGCTTACCCGCCCTACGACCCTGTAGGCCGGATAAGCAAAGCGTCATCCGGCATTGTCTGGCAATCAGTAGCTGCTTGCGCTCTTACCGTCGCCATGACCCAGCGCTTTCAGCAGGCTTGCCAGCAGGCTGGACGCACCGAAGCGGTAGTGACGGGAATCGGCCCAGTCGGCGCCGAACAGCTCGTCGGCAATCGCCAGGAACTGCTGCGCGTCTTCGGCAGTACGCACGCCGCCCGCAGGTTTGAAACCAACGGTTTTGGACACGCCCATATCGCGAATGACTTCCATCATGATGCGCGCGCTTTCCGGGGTCGCATTCACCGGTACTTTACCGGTGGAGGTTTTAATGAAATCCGCACCGGCTTTGATGGAGATTTCAGACGCTTTACGAATAAGCGCTTCTTCTTTCAGCTCGCCGGTTTCGATGATCACTTTCAGCAGCACGTTTGCCGCCGCGCACGCGTCTTTACAGGCTTTCACCAGGTCGAAGCCAACCTGCTCGTTACCGGCGATCAGCGCGCGGTACGGGAATACCACGTCAACTTCGTCTGCACCGTAAGCAATGGCCGCGCGGGTTTCTGCCAGCGCAATCTCGATATCGTCGTTGCCGTGCGGGAAGTTAGTTACGGTTGCAATGCGCACATCCGGCGTGCCCTGCTCTTTCAGCGTTTTGCGGGCAATCGGAATAAAGCGCGGGTAGATACAGATGGCTGCGGTGTTACCCACTGGCGTTTTCGCCTGATGGCACAGGGCGATGACTTTCTCATTGGTGTCGTCATCGTTCAGGGTAGTCAGGTCCATCAGTTTCAACGCGCGCAGGCTGCTTGCAGTTAAATCGGTCATAACATTCTCCAACGGCAGTGCCGTATCAATTTTACCTTGCGGGTCTGTGAGTATTTTAACATCCACCCGCATCCACACTTCGACATTCATCACAGTTAATGAAAACTGCGTACAAATTTGCATTACTGTAATGAGATCTTCTTCAAACTTTAGCGCACTTATTGCTGACTAAAGCCGCGATACCCCCTGTGGGATCAAAAGCCCCAACAGGCTGGCTTTCTACAATTTGTTCATCATCAGCAGAACACTCAAGGAAGCGAACATGCCAGATACCCTGCAACAACGTTGCCAGCACATTGTGACAAGTCCGGTGTTAACCCCGGAACAAAAACGTCATTTTCTGGCGCTGGAAGCGGAAATCAACCTGCCTTATCCGACGCTTCCTGAAGCCGCCCGCGCCGCGCTGGACGAGGGATTTATCTGCGACATGTTCGAAGGCCATGCGCCTTACAAACCGCGCTACGTCCTGCCGGATTATGAAAAATTCCTGGCTAACGGTTCTGAATGGCTGGAGCTGGAAGGGGCAAAGGATCTGGATGATGCCCTCTCGCTATTAACCATTCTCTACCATCATGTTCCTTCAGTGACATCTATGCCGGTCTATCTGGGGCAGCTTGATGCGATACTGAATCCATATGTTAGAATTCTAACACAAGAAGAAATCGATAGCCGAATAAAACGTTTCTGGCGCTATCTCGACAGAACGCTCCCTGATGCGTTTATGCACGCAAACATCGGGCCCGCTGACGGCCCCATCATCCGCGCCATTCTACGTGCAGATGCAGAGCTTAAGCAGGTCGCGCCGAATCTGACCTTTATTTACGATCCTGAAATCACCCCGGACGATTTGCTGCTTGAGGTGGCAAGAAACATTTGCGAATGCAGTAAACCGCATATTTCAAACGGCCCCGTGAATGATAAAATTTTCACAAAAGGCCGTTTTGGCGTGGTGAGCTGTTACAACTCCCTGCCGCTGGCTGGCGGTGGCAGCACCCTGGTGCGCCTTAACCTCAAAGCCATTGCGGAGCACAGCACCTCCGTTGACGACTTCTTCAACCGTACGCTTCCGCACTACTGTCAGCAGCAAATCGCCATCATTGATGCCCGCTGTGATTTTCTCTATCAACAATCAGGCTTCTTTGAGAATAGCTTCCTGGTAAAAGAGGGGCTGATTGATGCCGGGCGTTTTGTGCCGATGTTTGGCATGTACGGCCTGGCGGAAGCGGTAAACACGCTCTGTGAGAAGGACGGAATCAACGGTCGCTATGGCAAAGACGGGCAGGCTAACGCGCTGGGCTATCGCATCAGCGAACAGCTTGCGGCGTTTGTAGAAAACACGCCTGTGAAGCACGGCTGGAAACAGCGCGCCATGCTCCATGCGCAGTCGGGCATCAGCTCTGATTCAGGCACCACGCCAGGCGCGCGTCTGCCTTATGGTGACGAACCGGATCCCATCAGCCATCTGCTGGCCGTTGCGCCACACCACAGACACTATCACTCCGGTATCAGCGATATTTTAACGCTCGATGAGACGGTAAAACGCAACCCACAGGCGATAGTGCAGCTTTGTCTGGGCGCGTTCAGGGCCGGTATGCGGGAGTTCACTGCCAACGTTGCGGGTAACGATCTGGTCCGCGTGACGGGCTACATGGTGCGCCTGTCGGACCTGGAAAAATTCCGCGAAGCCGGTTCGCGCACCAATACGACCTGGCTTGGCGAAGAAGCCGCACGCAATACCCGCATCCTGGAACGTCAGCCGCGCGTGATAAGCTATGAACAACAGATGCGCTTTAGTTAGTCAGGTCATTCCTTTTTCCTGCGTGGACGGGCCGGGCAGTCGCCTGGCCCTGTTCCTGCAGGGCTGCAACCTGCGCTGTAAAACCTGCCACAACCCATGGACCATCGGGCGCTGCAACGACTGCGGCGACTGCGTGCCCCACTGCCCTCATGATGCACTCAACATTCAGGCCGGACGCGTATGGTGGCAGGAGAGTCATTGCCAGCAGTGTGATACCTGCCTTCATCTTTGCCCGCAGCAGTCCACGCCCATGGCGCACCGCCTGAGCGTGGAGGAGATCCTCACGCAGATCCGAAAAGCTGCCCCCTTTATTGAGGGCGTTACCGTCAGCGGCGGCGAGGCCACAACACAGCTGCCGTTTTTAATCGCCCTTTTTAGCGCAATCAAAACCGATCCTGAACTGCAGCATTTAACCTGCCTGGTGGACAGCAACGGGCTGCTAAGCGAAACCGGCTGGGAGAAACTGCTGCCGGTACTGGATGGGGCGATGCTGGATCTCAAGGCATGGGGAAACGCGCATCACCGTTTCCTGACCGGGCGCGAAAACCCGCTGATTAAACAGAGCATTCGCTGGCTTGCCGATCGCCACCGTTTGACGGAACTGCGCTTGCTGGTTATCCCGGAGCAGTGCGATTATCTGGAACATCTTAAGCCGCTGACCACGTTTATCCGCGGGCTTGGGAATGTTCCGGTGCGTATTAACGCGTTTCATGCGCATGGGGTTTACGGTGAGGCGGCGTCATGGCGCAGCGCCACGCCGGAGGACATTGAACCGCTGGCGCAGGCACTGGAAAAACAGAAGATAACGGTGATTCGTCCGGCACTTTACCTATAGCGTGATGCCAAATACCGCACGCGTATTTTCCAGTAACGCATCGGCAATCACCTCTTCAGGCTCCGTTCGCAGCTCACATAGGGTGGTAAACACGCGCGCCGCCTGCTCCGGACGATTCGGCTGGCCCTGAAAACCACTCAGCGGCATATCCGGGGCATCCGTTTCCAGTAGCAGCGCAGAGAGTGGCAACTGTGCCATCACATCGCGGGTTTTACTGGCACGCGGATAGGTAATGGTGCCCCCCACGCCAATTTTATAGCCCAGCTCGATAAAACGCTGCGCCTGCTGCAGGCTGCCGGAAAAACCGTGCACCACGCCGCTACGCGGTAGATCGATGCGTTTCAGGTGCATCGCCAGCTTATCGTGCGTGCGTCTTGAATGGAGGATCACCGGCAGGTCGTGACGCTTAGCCAGCCGAAGCTGCGCGTCGAGGATCGTCTGCTGGCGTTCAAACTGAGGATCCTCACGATAGAGATCGAGCCCGATCTCGCCGATAGCGACAAGTTTGTCTCCTGCGGTCTGCAGGGCTTCATCAAGTGCCTCAATATGCTCATCAAGGTGGCGCTCAATCACTATCGGATGCAGGCCGAGCGCAGCATAGAGAGCGGGGTAACGCGTGGAGAGCGTCAGCACACGCGAAAAATCAGCCGCTTCTACCGACGGTACAACGATCGCCTGAACGCCTGCCTCAGCGGCTTTCGCAATACTTTGCGCCTCATTTCCCGTAAACGGCGGAAAATCAAAGTGGCAGTGGGTATCAACAAAGCGGTGCGTCACGCCAGATCCTCGTTATCTAATAAAGCGTCATTCGCCTGTGGAATGTCCACCAGCGGCATCGTCAGGGCGTCGTTGGCGACAATTGCAGGGGGCGTAATGATGGGTTTATGCCGATGCAGAGGCGGTTGCTCCGCCAGCATCTTACCGACCGTCGCCAGGAAGTAGCGTCCGCACAGCCGCCCCGTTTTGTAATCCATGCGCAGCGCAGGGACGCGGCTGCCCAGCGCCATGCTGATCAATGGCTTAGGAGGATAGATTTCGAAAATTCGCAGCTTACCCGGCGGTTTTTCAATGAAACGCTGCATCGCGCCGTAGGTGGTTTCATGCTGCTTCGCGATGTTCACCAGCGGTTGCAGGCTGCTGTCACCCAACCAGCGCTCCATCCGCTTAAACCACTGCGGTGTATAGTACATTTGCGACGGCACGGTACGGATCACCACGATCGTTTTCGCACCGCGACGGGCGGCTTCCTGCACCGGTACCGCGTCACTGATCCCGCCGTCCAGATAGCTGATGCCGTCCAGCAGGGCGCCGGTACGATAAAAACCGGGAATGGCGCTGGAGGCGCGGATGATGTCCAGCCAGTTCTCCTTCTGCGGAGAGAAATAGCCCGGGGAATAGTCATCCCCCCGACTGGCGCACATCCAAAACTCTTTTCCGCTATCAAACAGACGGGCCGCCGTGTCCATTGCCAGCGGCATCTGGCTGGAGGTCGACTCCAGCAGCCAGTCGAGATCGATCAGGTTGCCGCCGCGCACAAAGCGCACCGGGTTAAAAAATTCTTTCGCCGTGGTGTAGCGCATAATCACTTTTCGCGCGTAGCCAGGCTGGTTGCAGACATAGGCTGAGAGATTCTGCGCCCCGGCAGACGTGCCAAAGTAGAGATCAAACGGGTTGAACTGCGCGCGCATAAACTCATCCAGCACGCCAGCGGTGAAAATGCCGCGCTGCCCACCGCCCTCACAGACCAGTGCGAGTTGACCCGCGCGAAACGGTTTTAACGTCAGCGGCGCAATATTGCCGAGCGTAACGGGAATTCGTTGCCCCACCTCTGCTTTCCTGTTTTGATTATTTTATAACACCACAGTAACGCACCCGACCTGTAACGCAAATAAGAAAAAGCCAGTCGCAGTGACTGGCTTTATTTTGTTGATGGAATATTGCGTTTGCTATGGACGTCGACGCCCTGTAAACAGGCTGACCAGGAACAGAATAATACCCACAACAAAGACAATTTTAGCTGCCCATGACGCTGTACCTGCCAGTCCACCAAAGCCCAATGCGGCGGCAATTAACGCGATAACCAGAAATATAATGCCCCAACGAAACATAAGCTTCTCCTTTACCATAGTTAATGTCGGCCGCTAAACGTGAGCGCTCAGGTCACTCACCGGCGTTTTTCCAGAGTCGTTCTTATTTCGCCCGCAGGGTTGAGCCTGGCGGGCGACTGGTCCAGATTTACTTCGTTTTCAGATCGTTTTTAACGCTTTTCACACCATCAATCGCTTTCGCAATTGACTCGGCGCGTTCACTTTGCGCCTGGGAATCAACCGTACCGGAAAGCTGAACCACGCCATCGGTGGTTTCCACTTTCACCTTACGGGACGGTACGATGTCATCTGCTAACAGTTTAGCTTTGATTTCGCTGGTGGTTGCCGCATCCCCGGCATAACCTTTCACTGAAGCGTCTTTGCTGTCGCGAACGTGCAGTTTATCGCTCACGGAGGTGACACCCTCAACACCCTTCGCCACTTTGACAGCCTGTTCGGCCTGGGCCTGGCTTTCCACAAAGCCACTCAGGGTCACGACTTTCTTGTCGGTTTTAACGGAAATATCGGTGCTCTTGATCGCTTCGTCATCCACCAGTGCGGCTTTCACTTTTGCTGTGATAGAGCTGTCGTCCATGAAATTACCGACTTTATTCATAGAGCTATCGATTTTTTGCCCTGCGCTATCGGCTGTGGACTGTGCTTTATCCATGGTGCTGCTTTCCGCCAGAGCGGAACCGCTAACCAGAACGCTACCCAGTGTTACAGCCAGCAGAGTTTTAGAAATCTTCAGTCTTGTCATATTCATCGATGTATTCCTGTGTTGACCCGTTATTCGGGCTACATACTTCCTTAGTAGTTTTATATATTGCGAATAAACACACGGGCGAAATGGATAACCTAAAGCCATGCATTGAACAGTTAATTTATCCACGCCCGGTGCTAAACACTGAGTTAAATATAGATCACTCTCACAATGCCGCTTTCAGATTTGGGCAAAAAATAGGCAAAAGGCGTGAAAACGCAGTGAATTAAGAACATTCCGCAAGGGACTAATAAGACAGGAAATAAAGAAGAGCACGGCGAGTGCCGTGCCCTGAGAGGGAATTAGTGTTCGCGCGTTTTGCGGAACTGAACGTCAGGATAACGCTCCTGCGTCAGGTTCAGGTTCACCATGGTTGGGGCAATATAGGTCAGGTTATCGCCGCCATCCAGCGCCAGTTGTACTTCGTTCTTACGCTTAAATTCTTCGAATTTCTTCACGTCAGAACACTCAACCCAGCGCGCCGTCGCCACGTTCACCGATTCGTAAATCGCTTCCACGTTGTATTCGCTTTTCAGACGCGCAACGACAACGTCGAACTGCAGTACGCCGACCGCACCGACGATCAGATCGTTGTTGGCGATAGGACGGAAGACCTGCACCGCCCCCTCTTCAGAGAGCTGAACCAGACCTTTCAGCAGCTGTTTCTGCTTCAGTGGATCGCGCAGGCGAATACGACGGAACAGCTCAGGGGCGAAGTTCGGGATACCCGTGAACTTCATCATTTCACCCTGAGTGAACGTATCGCCGATCTGGATCGTACCGTGGTTGTGCAGACCGATGATGTCACCCGGATACGCTTCTTCAACGTGCGAGCGGTCACCCGCCATAAAGGTCAGCGCGTCGGAGATCACCACATCTTTACCAATACGCACCTGGCGCAGCTTCATGCCCTTTTCATACTTACCGGACACTACGCGCATAAAGGCGACGCGGTCACGGTGTTTCGGGTCCATGTTAGCCTGAATCTTGAATACGAAGCCGGTGAATTTCTCTTCTTTCGCTTCCACTTCACGGGTGTCGGTTTTGCGTGGCATCGGCTGTGGCGCCCACTCCACCAGACCGTCGAGCATATGGTCTACGCCAAAGTTACCGAGCGCGGTACCAAAGAACACCGGGGTAATTTCACCGCTCAGGAACAGTTCTTTGTCGAACTCATGCGAGGCACCTTTCACCAGCTCCAGCTCATCGCGCAGCTGCGCGGCAAGCTCTTCACCGACCGCAGCGTCCAGATCCGGGTTGTCCAGACCTTTCACCATGCGCACTTCCTGAATGGTGTGCCCTTTACCGGTTTGATACAGGTAAGTTTCGTCTTTATAGAGGTGATACACCCCTTTAAACAGCTTACCGCAGCCAATAGGCCAGGTGATTGGCGCACAGGCGATCTTCAGCTCGTTTTCCACTTCATCCATTAACTCCATCGGGTCACGGATGTCACGGTCGAGTTTGTTCATAAAGGTGAGGATCGGCGTATCGCGCAGACGGGTAACTTCCATCAGCTTACGGGTACGATCTTCTACCCCTTTCGCGGCGTCGATCACCATCAGGCAGCAGTCCACTGCCGTCAGTGTACGGTAGGTATCTTCGGAGAAGTCTTCGTGGCCCGGGGTGTCCAGCAGGTTTACCAAGCAGTCGTGATACGGGAACTGCATCACGGAGGTGGTAATCGAAATACCACGCTGCTTTTCCATCTCCATCCAGTCTGATTTCGCATGCTGGCTGGAGCCACGGCCTTTAACGGTACCCGCAGTCTGGATCGCCTGTCCGAACAGCAACACCTTCTCGGTGATGGTCGTTTTACCGGCATCCGGGTGCGAGATAATGGCAAAAGTACGGCGCTTGGCCACCTCTTGCAGATAAGGAGACAACGTCATAATTAAATCTTCTTTTATAAGCGCGGCAGCACGCCACGCGTCATGGAATACAAAATTGCGGCTATTTTACCCATCAATGGGGGGCAGGCAATCATTGTTTACACAGGAGTTGCTCCAGTTCGTTCAACGACGTGACGGTCCAGGTCGGCTCAATGCCTTCAGGCTTCACACGGCCATGCGCATTCAGCCAGACAGTCGACAGACCGGAGTTCATACCCCCCAGAATATCAGACTCTGCGGTATCCCCTACCATCAGCACGCGGTCGCGGTCAGGATTTCCGGCTTGCGCCAGGGCATAATCAAAAATTCGCGGATCCGGCTTCGGCACACCCACCTCTTCGGAGATCACCAGCGCGTCAAAATGATCGCGCAGGCCGGTGCGTTCAAGGCGGATCTGCTGCAGCGCGGTAAAGCCGTTGGTGATGATTCCAAGCTTCGCTTTACCTTTGAGAGAATCCAGCAGGGAAACCGCGCCCGGCAGTGGGGAGCAAATCTCTGCCATCGCATTGAGAAAAGCTTCGTTCAGCGAGCCCGGACTGACGTTTAAGCGTTCCGCCCACGCGTCAAAACGCTGGTGCTGGAGTTGTAACGCGGTGATGGCGCCGTTCTGATAATCCACCCACAGCGGCTTGTTCACCGCCTGATAGTCCTGAAAATCTTCAGCGGTGAAGGTCACGCTATAGTCGAGAAACATCCGCTGTAGGCCGCCGAACGCGTCAAAGGTAAACAGCGTTTCGTCGGCATCAAAGAAAATCCAGTCCCATTTCATCGTTACAACCTTATCTTTGTTATCCAATTGGCAGAGCCATAATAATGGCGTCTTCACGTCCCTCTGCGGTGGGGTAGTAGTTACGGCGGATTGTCGCCTCGTTAAAGCCTAAGCTTTCATAGAGCGCGATGGCGGCGACATTCGACGCGCGCACCTCCAGCCAGAGGGTAAAAACGTCACGGGTTTCGAGCTCACGAATGAGATGCTCAAGCAGTTCTCTTCCCAGTCCCCGGCGCTGAAACGCAGGGTCAACCGCGATGTTAAACAGCGTCGCCTCATCAAGGACGACCTGCGTTATGGCAAACGCCGCCATAGTGCCGTCAACGTCCAGCCGGTAGTTGAGGTACCGATCGCCCTGGTTGCTGGCGAACGTTTTTTCGCTCCACGGAAACGCGTGGGCGCGTGTTTCAATCGCGAACGCGGTGGTCAGGTCAGGCGTCGTGAGGGAAGAAATCGTGTTCATATTCGCAGATTTGTTGCCATAGCGCGCTGCGCGCTTTTGGGTTGGCTTTCAGTTCGTCCAGCGCTGGCGAGCAGATCTGGCTCCCCTGAAGAGAGATGTCGGTCGTCTCTCCGATGCGCCAGCTGTTACACCGACTCTCAGGAGGAAGCATTGCCACCCGTTCCGGCGTCAGCTGTAAAACCTGGTCGGAAGTCAGCTTCAGGCTGCGAAGGACATCCCCAATCAGGGGTTCATTCAGGGCAGGCAGTTCTTCCGCCACCATCACCAGCCTGACGTGCGCCGGGATGGAGATAGCGATTTCGCCCTGCAACGCCGTCGGGCGACGCAAGGCCCACTGGGTGATGCCCAGTTGCTGCAACTGCCAGTCTCGTCGGGATGTCATAGCGAAAACTCCTGTCTCTCAGGCGCGCAAATATAGCAAATGTGTCGAAAGTGCGCCATCTACCTACTATAATCCCCGCCTGAGTTTATTGAGGAACAATTCATGTCTGCATTTACCCCGGCAAGTGAAGTCTTGCTGCGTCACAGTGATGATTTCGAAGAAAGCCGTATTCTGTTTGCCGGAGATATGCAGGATGACCTGCCTGCGCGTTTCGACTGTGCTGAAAGCCGTGCCCATACCCAATACTACCACCACTGGCAGGTGCTGAGCCGTCAGATGGGCGAGCGCGCGCGCTTTAGCCTGGTGGCGGAGCAGCGCGATATTGCTGACTGCGATACGCTGATCTACTACTGGCCGAAGAACAAGCCGGAAGCCCAGTTTCAGCTGATGAACCTGCTCTCCCTGCTGCCGGTGGGTTGCGACATTTTCGTTGTCGGTGAGAACCGCAGCGGCGTGCGCAGTGCTGAACAGATGCTGGAAGGCTATGCGCCACTGAATAAAGTCGACAGCGCGCGTCGCTGCGGTCTGTACCATGGTCGTCTGGAAAAACAGACAGAATTCGATGCTAACACCTACTGGGACGAGTATCAGCTTGACGGCCTGACCATCAAAACTCTGCCGGGCGTGTTCAGCCGTGATGCGCTGGATACCGGCAGCAAGCTGCTGCTTTCTACCCTGACACCACACACCAAAGGCAAAGTGCTGGACGTGGGCTGCGGCGCGGGCGTGCTTTCAACGGTGCTTGCCAGCCATTCGCCTAAAGTCCGTTTAACCCTGTGTGATGTGAGCGCCCCGGCGGTAGAAGCCAGCCGTGCAACGCTTGCGGCAAACGGCATTGAAGGCGATGTTATTGCCAGCAACGTCTTCTCTGACGTGACCGGCCGCTTTGACATGATCATCTCTAACCCGCCGTTCCACGACGGTATGGAGACCAGCCTCGAAGCGGCGCAAGCGCTGATTCGTGGTGCGACCCGTCACCTCAACAGTGGCGGTGAACTGCGTATCGTCGCGAACGCCTTCCTGGCGTATCCGAAAGTGCTGGATGAAACCTTTGGCTTCCACGAAGTGATCGCCCAGACCGGCCGCTTTAAGGTGTATCGCACCGTGATGACGCGTCAGGCCAAAAAGTAATCTCCCGTTCTGTTTGCCAGATAAGCGCACGCGCTATCCGGCAAACAGGCACCTCGCTCCCGACCATTTTTGCAGCGATCAATAAATCGTGCGCACTTTTCTGTTGACGTAAAGCTGAAAACATCTAGAATGCGCCTCCGTGGTTACGATACTTTTACAGTATCGATGGTATGCGAAGGTGGCGGAATTGGTAGACGCGCTAGCTTCAGGTGTTAGTGTCCTTACGGATGTGGGGGTTCGAGTCCCCCCCCTCGCACCATAAATCACGTTGATATTGCTCGCACTGGGCGAAGGTGGCGGAATTGGTAGACGCGCTAGCTTCAGGTGTTAGTGTCCTTAGGATGTGGGGGTTCGAGTCCCCCCCCTCGCACCAACGAGGCGATATCAAACCAGTAAGATAACTGTGCGAAGGTGGCGGAATTGGTAGACGCGCTAGCTTCAGGTGTTAGTGTCCTTACGGATGTGGGGGTTCGAGTCCCCCCCCTCGCACCAATTATCTTGCATCCCTTCTGTTGTACCTCTTATTTTTCCCTGTTATTTCAAACTCATCAGTATTACCAGAATTCCACCGATCAGTGCCATACCGGATGGCAGTAAAACAAAGTGACGTAGTTGCTTATGCCAGATCATGCATGAAGTCACCAGCAATCCCGACACAAGAATGGTCTTCCAGACATCAATGGAGAGATCGGCGAACATCAAACCGCCAAGCACGACGCCCGGCAGCAGTACCCCCCATGCACTTCCCAGCACCCTGTTCAACATGCATCGCCCTTTCATAACGATAATGATAAACAATATCATATGATAAAGATTATCATTTGTCAGCGCAGACAATCAAAAAAGTTCGACCTTTACCGCTATGTAGAATGACAGGAATAGCCTAAGGTGATAAATTGCTCACCTGTTAACTACACATAAAGTTTTTCTTATAATTACTCTTTGAGTTTTTTGCATATTTTATTGCGAAACAACGCCTATTTATCTGTTTTAATTAAATTTTAATAAAAACGCACGACTATGACATCACAATCCTGGCGGTCTTTGGTTCAACGAAAATATCAATTATCGTTACGTTTATTTTTATTTCTGAATGCAACCTCAGCGGTGTTCTCGGTAACAAATCCGCTCTATTCCGTGCGCGTGTTTTCCGCCCCGCTGATTGCTATTTTTTCCATCAGCACCGGCCTGTTCGTCTGGCACTGGAAAAAGTGTGCGCGAAAGATAAATATTCCTTTTGTTTCAGGGATCTTCGGTATTTTGTGGGCATGGCAAATTGATTCGAAATTTTCGCTAATTACCCATAACCAGGCGACGTATTTGTTAATCGCCCTATTAACGGTGCTTTTTATCGGAACGCTGGCATTCGCCAGTAATATCAAAGCATTTACTCTGCATTCACTCCCCGCGTTTATTGTCTGTCTGTGGTTAAGCGATCCAGAGATGTGGCTGAGAATGACCTATTCTTTCGCACTTCCTGTGGTGGCCATCGCTATTCATAACATTTTGCAAAGACGCAACGATCGCTTTGCGCAGGAACTGCTTTCCCGGCTGCTGGAAGAACGGGAGACCCTTACCGATCTCAGTATGATGGATCCGCTTACCGGCCTCTATAATCGGCGCGGCCTGCAGAGCCGCCTAGAGAACCTGCCAGCGGTGGAAAACGGTGAACACTTTGTTCTGCTGATGGATATCGACCACTTCAAAGCCTATAACGACCACTACGGCCATATGATGGGTGACCAGGCTCTGAAACGTGTTTCTGCAGCAATCCGCGACGCCGTGCGTTCGCGTGACATTGTGGCGCGTTTCGGCGGGGAAGAGTTTATGGTGCTGCTGACGAATATTTCACTTGAACACGCCCGTCATACGGCAGAGCGGATCCGGCAGAAAGTCTACGATTTGAAAATCCCGCATCTCTTCAACGAAAGCGTCGCCACCAATGTCACCATCAGCATCGGTATTGCCATTTTTGAAAATGAAGATGTCGAAGGCGCGCTGGAGAGAGCAGACAGAGCGCTCTATGAAGCAAAGCATCTGGGACGTAACAACATTCTTCTGAGCGAAGAGCTGCAAACCGCGTAGACGGGTCGGCGTTGAATCAGGACAAAAGTCTTGCCATTGGTATAAGCAATAGTTAGGATTGGCAATCATTATCATTTAGATTCCTATCTCAACTATGGCTACGCATACCGCACACATTGTTGAACCCCTTCTCTGGCGAGCGCCCCTCACCAACGGGAATGCGTCGCTTGCGGATGCCATACGGGATAAGATTGCGGAAACACGCGCTCACCTGCTGGACTTTATCCGGCTTGATGAAGCGCCCCCGCACCACGCCATGACCCTCGCGGAGTGGCGACAACCCTCTACGCTGCAGTCGCTGCTTGCCACCTATTCCGACCATATCTATCGCAATCAGCCAGCCCTGACGCGAGAAAATAAGCCTTTGCTTTCCCTGTGGGCACAATGGTATATCGGGCTGATGGTGCCTCCGCTCATGCTGGCGGTATTAACCCAGAAAAGTATGCTGGCGCTCTCCCCGGAACATTTCCATGTCGAGTTCCACGAAACCGGTCGAGCGGCCTGTTTCTGGATCGATCTGCACGAAGACCTGAACGCGGCGCCACTCACTGCCCAGGAACGTCTGGAGCAACTTGTCATTCAGGCCTTGATTCCGGTGGTGGATGCGCTTGAAGCGACGGGGGAGATCAACGGAAAGCTTATCTGGAGTAATACCGGATATTTAATCCACTGGTATTTAACGGAAATGAAACCGCTGCTTGGTGATGAGAACGTTGATGCACTGCGTCAGTCCTGTTTCTTTGCAAAACAGCTTTCAGACGGCCGCGATAACCCGCTCTTTCGTACCGTTGTACTCCGTGACGGACTCCTGGTGCGCCGCACCTGCTGCCAGCGCTATCGCCTGCCGGACGTTAAGCAGTGCGGGGATTGTACGCTGAAGTAATTGGGTGCGGCCTGATGCCCTCACCCTGCCCCTCTCCCACGGGGAGAGGGAACAAACATTAAAAACGGCAACCTGAAAGTTGCCGTTTTGCTTTTACCTAGGCCACCTGCTGATTATCCTCTTCCGCATTACGCTGCGCTTCTTCAGCTTCCTGCTCCAGCAGTTGTTTCTCGTAAACTTTAAAGAACGGGTAGTAGATGATGGCCGATACGCAGGCCAGAACGACAACCAGAATAGCTGCACGGAAATCCCAGCCCAGGGCCCATGCTGCGCCTATCGGCGCCGGTGCTGTCCAGGGTACGACGGAAATGACGCGGCCAATCAAATCAAAGGTCATCGCGGCCCAGGCCAGGACGGCGTTAACCATGGGGGCCAGCAGGAACGGTATAAAGAACACCGGATTCATCACAATCGGCGTGCCGAAGATAACGGGTTCGTTGATGTTAAAGAAGCTGGGCACCACGCTCAAACGCCCGATAGAACGTAAATGCGCCGAGCGGCTACGCAGATAGCAAATCACCAGCCCCATCGTCGCGCCCGACCCACCGATCACGATGAAGAACGTCCAGAAGGCTTCCATAAAAATATGTGGCAAAGGCTGACCGGCGGCCAGCGCGGTCTGGTTAGCCCCAAGGTTTGTCAGCCAGAACATCTGCAGCATCCCGGAGACAATGGCCGCGCCGTGGATCCCGGCGAACCACAGCAAATGCCCAATCAGTACCGCCAGCAGAATCGCAGGCAGTGAGTCTGCCGCGGAAACCAGGGGTTTAAAGATCGACATAATCGCCTGCGGGATCAGCATGTCAAACTGAGACTGAATCACCAGGCTCAGCGGATAGAGCGTTAACACCACCACCAGCACCGGGATCAGCAGGTCAAAGGAGTTTTTGATCATCGGCGGTACCTGGTCTGGCAGGCGAATACCGATGTTATGCGCCTTGAGGAAACGCATCATCTCAACGCAGTAAATCGCGACCAGAATGGCGGTGAAAATACCGGTTCCACCGAGGCTATCGACAGGAAGTGTACCTTTGGTTTTCGGTGCCGCGACCAGCAAAAATGCCATGAGCGAGAGCATGGCACACATAAACGGATCGAGCTGGTGCGTTTTGACATAGTGTTTGCCCAGGTTATAGGCAATGGCCGCACAGATATAAATGGACATAATCCCCATCGTCATATCAAACGGCGTGAGGATCTGGCCTTCAAATTGTTTCGCCATATCCAGCCAGGCGCGTGCGAAACCCCAGGTGGTATCAGGCGAAAACGGCGGGTAAGCGAACACTAATAAAAATGAACCCACAATCATAAACGGCATCGCGGAGATGAAGCCATCACGGATAGCCATCACATGACGTTGAGAAGAGATGCGCCCGGCAATCGGGCTAACGTAATTTTCAACGAAACGGAATATCAGATTAAACGCAGCATGGTTGGCAGACATGGCAGCTCTCCTGTCAGACGTTTATAACGGACGCGCTCGCGCCGCACGTTGTTCCATAACTCAGCTTCACAACCTTGCTGGCTTGTGTACCCGCGGTACTGCTCAGACGAAATGGTTTCATAATTGGCTCTTATTATTGGATACAGGGGACGTTACATACTCAGTATTAATCTACGCATCACGCTCTGCAACCGGTTACTGTAACCGGTTTCTGTGATTGTGAAGGGGATCCAGAAATCAGCCATCCGGGATATTTGTTACTTAAGAGATATTTACAGAGCATAAATTCTTATGACAGATTACGCAGGTTATTTGTCAGGAGGAAATAATGAGTTTGCAGTCCGTACAGCAGTTTTTTGCCGACAACGCGCCGGAGATAGAAGTTATAGAACTTAGCCAGAGTACGGCTACCGTTGCGCTGGCTGCTGCCGCCCATCGTGTGGAACCGGGACAAATCGCCAAAACCTTATCTTTGAAGATTAAAAATGAGGTGATACTGGTCGTTGCGAAGGGTGATGCGCGTCTGGATAACAAAAAACTGAAAGACACCTTTGGCGCAAAAGCGCGCATGCTCAGCAGTGATGAAGTGGTCACCGTGACGGGCCATCCCGTTGGCGGCGTCTGCCCGTTCGGGCTGGAAAACCCGCTCGCGGTTTACTGTGATATCTCTCTAAAACAGTACGCGGAAGTGCTTCCTGCCGCTGGCGCAATCCATAGTGCTGTGCGTATTTCTCCGGACAGAATGGCAGAGCTGACATCCGCAAAGTGGGTCGATGTGTGCATCTGATTGATGCGCCAGAAGATCTCTGGCGCAAAAGGCAGGTTACAAAAATGTCGGTTTGTTTAACCCCACACTACGCGTTTCTCTTACCGGCAAATGCGTAAGAATATCCGCGGCATCGAGCAACCCAACGTCAGAATTCACCCCCAGCTTCACCATCGCATTAAACTTATGTGCGCGGATAGTCTTGATATTGCGCTTAAGCTGCGCCGCGATTTCTGGGATGGAATAGCCGCACGACATATAACGCAATATTGCCCTCTCCGTCGGGCTTAACATCCGGTTCTGGCTGCAGTACCAGTGATTAAGCATATTGTCGTTTATGCGCAGCGTTTCGCTCAATAGCACCATGAATTCTTTCCGCAGGTGTTCAAGCGTCACTGATTTACTGACCACACCGTGAAGGCGAGAAGGGGAAAGATGGCTAATCAGCCGCGCCTCCATCTCATCAGATACCAGTATAATGCGCTGAATATGGCTATGCGTAAACGCGAGATCCCTCAGGTGTGCCAGGCAGTTGCGACGTGCTTCTCGCGCATCGGAAAGGGAATAGATCAGCGAGAAAAAATTAACGTGATAAAGCGCCTTCTTAAAGCCATCGAAATCATTGAACAGGTGCAGCTGATATTGACTGAGTTCGGACTGCGCAAAAAGATGCTGCAGCCCAATGGCACTCATCGTGCAATTTTCGATGATGGCGATATGTCGTGTTGAATCGGTTTTTTCCATTCCTCGAACTCTCCATAGGCTGACATGAGATTCAGCTCTCTCATTCCCTGTGTACTGTTGATCCAGGCGTACATATCGGCATTACTCCGTAATGACAGCCTTCGCATCGCACTGTTTTTCTGCGCACTGATCGTTTTATTGCTCTTCTTAAGCAACGTAGCGATTTGGTTAATCCCCCACCCTTTACCTAACAGACGAAGTACCTTGCGCTCAGAATTTGTAAGCGCAATGACGTGTTCGTCTTCCTCTTCGCCTTCCTGAGATTCGGGAGTTAATAACGTCTGGCTAATCCGCTCTGCGCGTTCACTTCCTGCCCGGATAGCGTTCACGACACCTTCGATAGGTTCCATATCAGAAAGCAACGTGGTTTCCGGGCGCATAAGCAGCTCAACGGCAATAGGATAAAATGGCCGGGAAACCAAAAAGATCCAGTGGATATCCCTGTACTGATTCAATAAGCGGTAATACTCTTCGAGCGCACCCCGCGGGTTCCTGTATTCGCCTGAAACATCGGCAATAATAACATCTGCGCGGCGTAACTGAAGCAGGGTCAACTCCTGCAGTGAGCGGCAATAGGTCAATTCAAAATCGGGAAAATGACGTGTCACCACATCCCCTAACCCATTTTGCATTACGGGTATCCGGCTAATGACAACGCCATGCTTACCGTGCAATGACAACATAGACCCTCCGTGTCCATTTTCATTTGATAAGTAACGTTAAAACGCATCAAGTTATACGTATTTTCGTCCCTGAGTGTAAAACTGATTAATACAAGCAGAAGATGAGAAATGTTTTAAGTTTAAGAAATGCCTAAAACTGCACTAATATCTCACAAAGCGACAATAAATTTAATTCGACAATCATTAAAATATCGACAATATAAAATTAGAATAACTAAATACAAATATTCTATATTTCCAAACCAATAATTCACCGAATTGATAAATTGATCCAAACGTCTTTCGTCAGCCAGGCTGCAACTGTTTGCATAAACCTTGATCTGACCCACAGCAACTGCCACTGCATTTTGTGCTAAAAGTAGGCACTACGGGCCACGCGGCTACTCTTCACCTTCTCTTCAGGACACGACATGCAGGCAGAACGGTCAACGCAGCGTGCTATCACGCGGCTCTGTATTCAGTGCGGTCTTTTTCTGCTCCAGCACGGCGCGGAAAGCGCGCTGGTTGAGGAACTTTCAACCCGGCTGGGGCTGGCGCTGGGGATGGACAGCGTGGAAAGCGCCATCTCTTCCAACGCCATTGTGCTGACCACGATCAAGGACGGTCAGTGCCTGACCTCCACCCGTAAAAACCAGGACCGTGGCATTAACATGCACGTTGTGACCGAAGTGCAGCATATCGTCATCCTTGCGGAGCATAAGCTTCTCGATCTCAAAGAGATTGAAAAACGGTTCAACCAAATCAAACCGTTACGTTATCCGCGCTGGCTTGTCGTGCTGATGGTCGGGCTCTCATGCGCCTGTTTTTGTAAGCTCAATAAAGGCGGCTGGGATGGCGCACTGGTCACCTTTTTCGCCAGCAGTATCGCCATGTATGTACGCCAGTTGCTGACCCATCGGCAGTTGCACCCGCAAATTAACTTCTGCATTACCGCGTTTGTCGCCACTACCGTTTCAGGCCTGCTGCTGCGCCTGCCGCAGCTCGCCAACACTCCGACGATTGCCATGGCGGCCAGCGTGCTTTTGCTGGTGCCGGGCTTTCCGTTAATCAACGCCGTCGCCGATATGTTTAAAGGGCACATTAATACCGGTCTGGCACGCTGGGCCATCGCCAGCCTGCTGACGCTGGCAACCTGTATCGGCGTGGTCATGGCTATGACTCTCTGGGGGTTACGCGGATGGGCGTGATAGATTTTCTGCTGGCACTGGCACAGGATATGATCCTGGCCGCCATTCCTGCCGTCGGCTTTGCGATGGTCTTTAACGTTCCGCAACGTGCTCTGCCGTGGTGTGCGCTGTTGGGGGCGATTGGTCACGGCTCGCGAATGGCCATGATGGCGGCGGGTTTTAATATCGAATGGTCGACATTTATGGCCTCTATGCTGGTCGGTAGCATCGGCATTCAATGGTCGCGCTGGTATCTGGCGCATCCTAAAGTCTTCACCGTCGCCGCCGTGATCCCAATGTTTCCTGGCATATCGGCGTATACGGCAATGATTTCGGCGGTGAAAATCAGCCATTTTGGCTACACCGAGCCGCAGATGATCCTTCTTCTGAGCAACTTTCTTAAAGCGTCGTCCATTGTCGGTGCGCTCTCTATCGGGCTGTCGATCCCCGGATTGTGGCTGTACCGCAAACGCCCGCGCGTTTGATATTTGTGTTATTTCGCTGCCGTGGAGATAATCTTTCTGGTCCGTTTGGTGAAAATAAGGAAAGGATGTGGCTAACCCTGGCAGCGAACACCCCGAGCACAACGAAGAGTCCAGCCTGAAAGAGAAAATTTTTCAGAGCGCTATTGCGCTGTTTGCCGAATACGGACTGAACGGCGCCCGCATGGAGCAGATCGCGGAGAAAGCGGGCACCACCAAACGCATGGTGGTTTACCATTTTAAGAATAAAGAAAATCTTTATCTGCTGGTGCTGGAACACGTTTACACCGAAATTCGCGCCAGCGAAAAAGCGCTTAGCCTGGCGGATATGCCCCCCGTCGAAGCGCTGGTCCACCTGGTTGAAACCACCTTTGACTATCATGCTGACCATCCGGATTACATCCGTATCATCTGCATGGAAAACATGCAGCGTGGCCGCTTTATGCAGCAGTCGAATTATCTGCGCCAGGTTAACCGCAGCGCGCTCGACCTGCTGGAAGAGATCCTGCGTCGCGGCAAAGAGAAACTGCTGTTCAGCCAGACGGTTGACGCCCGCGATCTCCACCGCCTGATAAGCAGCTTCAGCTTTCACTACGTCGCCAACAGCTACACCTTCACTCTGCTGTTTGAAGAGGGTGCCGACGAGCGGGCTCAGCGCCAGCACTACCGTAAAATGGCCGTTCAGGTGGCGCTGCGATATACCTGCCCATAAAATTGCTTGCAATTAAATCGCACACTATCTATATTCATCTCATGAACGCGAAAACGAACGACACGACCGCTGCGCTCCTGCTGGATAACCAGCTCTGCTTTGCCCTCTATTCGGCAAATCTGGCGCTTAACAAGCTGTACCGGCAGTTGCTGGCACCGCTAAACCTGACTTACCCGCAATATCTGGTGATGCTGGTGCTGTGGGAGCAGGATGACGTGACGGTATCAGACATCGGTGAACGGCTGTTCCTTGATTCCGCAACGCTGACGCCGCTGCTGAAGCGTCTGGAAAGCGCCGGTCTCATCAACCGTCACCGCTCGCGTAAAGACGAACGTCAGGTCGCTGTCACCCTGACTGATGCAGGACGTCACCTACAGCAGCAGGCCGCAGGGATCCCTCATGCGGTGGGATGCGCGGCACAGTGTGATACCGAGACCATGCTGTCGCTCAAGCAGCAGCTGGAAGTTTTGCGACAACAGATTCAACGCGCGTGACGCTATACTTTACGCGTATTTATTTACCCATGTATATCGCACGCTATTTAATAGCACACATAAAAGTAAGATGAGGAACCTGCCATGTCTTTAGAAAAAGTTGTTTATACCGCCAAAGCAAAAGCCACCGGGGGCCGTGACGGCCGCGCGACCTCTTCCGATGGCGTTCTGGATGTCAAACTGGGCGTGCCAAAAGAGATGGGCGGCATGGGGGGTGAAGTGACTAACCCTGAGCAGCTGTTTGCTGCTGGCTACTCCGCCTGCTTCCTGGGCGCAATGAAGTTTGTCGCGGCTCGCGACAAATTTGCCCTGCCTAAAGAAGCCTTTATTGAAGGTGAAGTGGGTATTGGTCCGTTGCCAACCGGTTTTGGTATCGAAGCAAAACTGAACATCCACGTTGAAGGGATGGATCAGGCGGAAGCCAAAAAACTGGTCGATGCGGCGCACATTGTTTGCCCTTACTCTAACGCGACCCGCGGCAACATCGATGTGACCCTGAATATCATCGCGTGATAAATGCCTGATGGCGCTGTGCTTATCAGGCCTATGACTGTAGCCCCGGTACGCGCAGCGCCACCGGGGAAATCCCCTCCTTCCCTTCCCCCTCTCTGTGCTACCATAAGCCCTTATCACGCCCGTCGTTATCAGTAGAGTAAGCGTTATGTCCTCCAGAATTCTGACCACCAGCATTGCTGGCATTGATGCCTTTATGCGCGACCCACGCGGTGTGTTGACTCACGCCGAAGGCGGCACGGTTGCGGTTTTTGCCGACAACGCGCCGGCGTTTTACGCAATCACGCCGGAACGTCTGGCACAGCTTCTGGAGACTGAAGCGCAATTGTCCCGCCCGGTGAGCGATGTCACGCTGGATAACCAGTTGTTTGATGAACCGGTTAACGCCCCGGTGACCGTTCCGATGGGCAAATTTGCCCTGTATGCGGGCTGGCAGCCCGACGCCGATTTTCAACGGCAGGCCGCGCTGTGGGGCATTGCGTTAACCCAACCGGCCACCGCGGAAGAGCTCGCCGCCTTTACGGCCTGGTGGCAGGCAGAGGGTAAAGTTTTCACCCATATTCAGTGGCAGCAAAAGCTCGCGCGTCATCTGCAGATTACCCGCGCCAGCAATAATGGCCAGCCAAAACGCGATATCAACGCGTTTTCAGAACCGGATAAACAGATCCCCAGTGGATTCCGAGGTGCGAAATGAAGAACGTCGGTGACCTGATGAAACGTCTGCAAAAAATGATGCCAGCTAACGTGAAGCCCGCTTTCACGACGGGGGAAGAACTGCTGGCGTGGCAAAAAGAGCAAGGAAAAATCCGTGCCGCCGCGCTCGCCCGCGAAAACCGGGCGATGAAAATGCAGCGCACGTTTAACCGCTCCGGTATTCGCCCTCTGCATCAGAACTGCTCGTTTGATAACTATAAAGTTGAAACCAGCGGGCAGATGAACGCGCTCGCCGCCGCACGTCAGTACGTGGATGAATTTGACGGTAATATCGCCAGCTTCATTTTTAGCGGTAAACCGGGCACCGGGAAGAACCATCTTGCCGCGGCCATCTGTAACGAACTGCTTCTGCGCGGTAAATCGGTGCTCATTATCACCGTGGCCGATATCATGTCCGCCATGAAAGACACCTTTAGCAACCGCGAAACCAGCGAAGAACAGCTGCTTAACGATCTGAGTAATGTCGATTTACTGGTCATCGACGAGATTGGCGTTCAGACGGAATCCCGTTATGAAAAGGTCATCATCAATCAGATTGTCGATCGCCGTTCTTCCTCCAAACGCCCCACCGGCATGCTCACAAACCACAACATCGACGAGATGACCCGCTTACTGGGTGAACGCGTCATGGACCGTATGAAGCTGGGTAACAGTCTGTATGTCATCTTCGACTGGGACAGTTACCGCAGCCGCGTTACCGGCAAAGAGTATTAAGACAGTTCCAGGAATCGCCAGCGGGACACAGGTATATAATGGAACCCCTTCCGGCCCAAAACGGACCTTTTTGAGAAAGCCATTATGAAAAAACAGATCCTTATCAGCACCTTTTTAGGCGCGCTGCTGGTTACCGGCGCAGCGCAAGCGGCGTCCTGGCAGGAGTCCCTCTCAAGCGCAGCAAACGAGCTGACCAAAGAGAGCAGCAGCACTCAGGGTGGGCTCTCCGCCTCTTCCCTCACCAGCCTGCTAAGCAACAGCTCCCAAAGCCTGAGCGCGGGCACGATGAACAACGCGGCGGGGATTCTGGAATATTGCGCGAAGCAAAAACTGGCCTCGGTGACCGACGCGCAAAACGTGAAAAACCAGGTGCTGGGTAAACTGGGTCTCGATACTCAGGAGCAAAAAGCGGATACCAGCTATATGGATGGCATTCAGGGTCTGCTTAACGCACAAAACGGTCAGCAACTTAACCTGAGCACCCTCGGCAACTCTTCTCTGGCGAAACAGGTGAAAACCAAAGCCTGCGATCTGGTGTTGAAACAAGGCGTTAATTTCATCTCCTGATTTCCCCCATTTTCTGCCACAACACGCCGCGTTTAATGCGATAGTCTTGCATCGCGGCGTGAAACGAGCGTTTTTCCAACCTGCCACCGTCTCAGCGTCCGTTTGTCAGGATGCGACCTTCTTCATAAAAACGATTTTCTAAACCAAATCCTAACAACAGCACACTTTCGTGACACTAAAATTGCAGCTAAACGACATCGCCATTACATTGTATAACCCAAAAAATAAACAGTTAGCCAGCGAAGCACCTGGCGTCATGAGGATATGCTGTTGTCAGAATTCATGTCTCTTGTCCTTTTTCTGGCTTCTGTGGGCGTTTATGCCTGGAAAGCCGGCCGTAACACCTGGTGGTTTATCGCCACACTGGTCGTACTCGGCTTTTTTATTATTTTAAACATTACCTTATACGCCAGCGATTACTTCACCGGTGACGGGATCAACGATGCGGTACTTTATACCCTGACGAACAGCCTGACGGGCGCGGGAGTGGGCAAGTACATTCTTCCGGGGCTGGGCCTGGTTGTGGCGCTGGTAACCATTTTTGGCGCACTCGCCTGGGTGCTGCGTCGCCGTCGTCATCTTCCTCACCATCATGGTTACAGCCTGCTGGCGCTTTTCCTGGCGTTAGCCTCCGTCGATGCCAGCCCGGCGTTTCATCAGATCACCGAACTGGTGAAATCTCAGTCGCGTGACGGCGATCCAGACTTCGTGGCGTACTACAAAGAGCCATCGAAAACGATCGCCAACCCGAAACTCAACCTGGTCTATATCTACGGTGAAAGCCTGGAGCGCACCTACTTCGACAACACTGCGTTCCCAAACCTGACCCCGGACCTGGGGGCGCTGAAAGATGAAGGTCTCGATTTCAGCCACACCATGCAGTTGCCCGGCACGGATTACACTATCGCCGGGATGGTGGCTTCCCAGTGCGGTATCCCGCTGTTCGCACCTTTTGAAGGTAACGCTTCAGCCTCGATGTCGACGTTCTTCCCGCAGAATATTTGCCTGGGCGATATACTGAAAAATTCCGGTTACGAAAACTACTTCGTGCAGGGTGCAAACCTGCGCTTTGCCGGAAAAGATGTGTTCCTGAAATCCCACGGTTTTGATCACCTGTACGGCTCAGAAGAGTTAAAGACGACGGTTGCCGACCCGACCTACCGCAACGACTGGGGTTTCTATGACGATACGGTACTGGACGAAACCTGGAAGAAATTCGAGGCGCTTTCCCGCGCCGGGAAGCGTTTTTCCCTCTTCGCGCTGACGGTAGATACGCACCATCCGGATGGTTTCGTCTCGCGCACCTGTAAACGCAAACGCTATGACGTGGACGGCAAAAGCAACGCCTCCTTCAGCGCCGTGACCTGTAGCCAGGAGCATATCGCCGCGCTGGTCGAGAAAATCAAAGCCTCGCCGTATTTTAAAAACACCGTCATCGTCGTCTCGTCTGACCATCTGGCGATGAAAAACAGCGCCTGGGATCAGCTCAACAAGCAGGATCGCAGCAACCTGTTCTTCGTTCTGCGCGGCGACCAGCCGCAACAAGAGGTGATCGCCACCAAACGCAACTCCATGGATAACGGCGCAACCGTGCTGGACATTTTGGGCGGCGACAACTTTATTGGCCTGGGTCGCAGCACGCTGTCCGGGCAATCCCTGTCGGAAGTGTTCCTCAACATGAAGGAGAAAATCCTCGCCTGGAAGCCCGACATCATCCGGCTGTGGAACTTCCCGAAAGAGATGAAAGACTTCACCATCGATCGGGAGAAAAACACGATTGCCTTCTCTGGCAGTAACTTCCGTCTGCCGCTGCTGGTACGGGTGTCGGACAGTCGCGTTGAACCGCTACCGGAAAGTGAATATTCCGCACCGCTGCGTTTCCAGCTGGCCGATTTCGCCCCACGCGATAACTTTGTCTGGATCGACAGGTGTTACAAAATGGGTCAGCTCTGGTCACAGCCGCTGGCGCTGTCGACCGACTGGTGCGTCTCTCAGGGGCAGCTTGGCGGGGAGCAAACCGTGCAGCATGTGGACAAAGCCCAGTGGAAAGGCAAAACCGCCTTTAAAGATACGGTGATTGATACCACACGCTATCAGCACAACATCGACATGCTGAAAATCGTCGACAACGACATTCGCTATAAAGCAGACAGCTTCATCTTCAACGTGGCCGGCGCGCCTGAAGAAGTGAAGCAGTTTAGCGGCATCTCTCGTCCGGAGTCGTGGGGACGCTGGTCAAACGCGCAGTTGGGTAACGAAGTGAAAATTGAGTACACCCATCCCCTGCCGGAGCAATTTGACCTGGTGATCACAGCCAGAGCGTATGGACCTAACGCGAATAAGCCAGTGCCGGTGCGCGTGGGCGATGAGGAGCAGACGCTGACGCTTGGGAATGATGTCAGCACGCACACTCTGCATTTTGCCAACCCATCGCGCAGCAATACCCTGGTGATTGTGCCGCCAGACCCGCAGTCCACCAATGAAGGAAATATTCTTGGCCACTCACCGCGCGAGCTCGGGATTGGCATGGTCGAAATCAAAATTGTCAGCAGACAAGGTTAATGCCTGAGCACCCGGCGTCCCTGCCGGGTGCTTATAAAAATAAATAAACCTATAAATTGATTATAAATCAGATAAAAATACCATATATAAGTCATTTTTATTTATAAATATCCCGCAAAAACACCATTCTATAAAATGTGTAACTCCTAAAGTAACGACGGAGAGTGACACACTTTTATCATGTTAACCGGCTATAAGTTCGAATCCATCCGGGCACTGCGCAGTGAACATGTGATTGCCTGGGAGGTATTGTCCACGGCAAAACCCCACGTCAATCTCGAAGACTATTTTGACGCCATGCCTTCGACGCAGCGTAAACAACTTTTCTTTGCGCAGCTTCGCCATGCCATGTTTTGCGAAGAGGGCGACAAATATTATCTCAACGCGACATCGGATTTGCTGCTGGAAACGGACTTCCTCGACAGGCTAAAAGAAGCAACACCCTGTCCGGAGAGGCTTGCTATCGAAGTGACCGATCTCCATACGATGGTACAACTCGATGATACGCAAAGCCGGGCCCTGCGGAACTGCATTGCGACACTTCATCTTTGGGGAATTGAAGTGTGGGCTGATGATGTCTGTGAAGCCATTCTTCCCGAACTGCTTGCCAGCCAGATCCGCTTCTGTGGCGTCAAAATTGACAAACATACTTTCTGGAGCGGGCGCACAGAGCAGGCGAAGTTTCTGCATCTCACCCGTCAATGTAAGCGTGTCGCCAGTAAAGTCCTTATTGAAGGCATCGAAACGGCGGGCGATTTCGCACTGGCCCGGGCGAGCGCGGCCGATTACGGCCAGGGTTATCTGTGGGGTCTAAAATGACGCCTTTCATCGCAAATGCCGGCTATCAGGTTATCGTTCTGAGCAGCAACGCTTTTTTATGGCTTGGCCTGAATTCGATCCTGTCGACAGCCGTATCACCCCGTCCTGAGGTGTACTGGATTAACAACGTTAATCCACAAGGGCTTATGCGTCTGCAGACACTGCTGCTCAATACGCACGTCGGGGGAAACTGGCTGTTATTGACGGACGCGGCCCGGGTCAACGACATTAACGCCTGGCTACACAACGCGCGGGTCAGAGTGGTTGCGGACAATGTGTCTCTCGCGCAGCTAAGCCACTGTTTTAGCGACACAAGCTTCTCTTTCGAGAATACCGCCACGCTCACCTGTCAGGAGATGCGGGTTTGCATGCTGTTCCATAAAGGATTCAGCCCGATACGTATTGCGCAAATCCTTAATAAGTCACCTAAAACGATCTACACCCACAAACGTAACGCGATGAACAAATTTTGCTGCCAGAACCTGGCGGAATTCCATCAAAAACTCTGCCTGCTGGACGCGCTCCCCTCTTCTTTGTAATTGCACTGTTATTCACGTCAGGAAATACGATCATGAGAATTATCCCTGTTGTTGTATGTTGTTCCGTTCTCCTGCTTCCTGCTGCTGCAATCGCCGCAGACAGCACCACAAGCGCGACGATGCACGTTTCACTTGAGGTGGTGAAGTCCTGCACGCTCAAAGCCAACGACCTCAATTTCTCGCGCCACGGCTCGGACGAATCAAGCGAAATTCAAGCCAAAACGCAGGTCGATATCGTCTGTACCAACGGGACGCCGTTCACGCTCTCTGCTACCAGCAACGATAGCAGTGACAACGGCACCTTCTGGCTGAAGCCAGAAAACGGTGAAACGGGCGCACAGAAGATTGCCTGGAAACTTTTTGCCGATGAGGGCAAACAGACGCAAATTACCAGCACCGATGGACTCACCGACACCGGCAACGGCATGGAACAGCAAGAGACGCTGTATGGCGTGATTGACGCAGGTGCCCTGACGACCGCGCAGGCTGGCGCCTATAGCGATGATGTCACGTTGAATCTGGTGTATTGATCATGCGTCGTTTTCTCCCCTGCTTCATTCTGTGGTTCATGATGCTGGCGCTGCTGTCACGCTACGCGATGGCCGCCACGCTTCAAGTGGCCCCAGTGACGCTCGACCTCCAGAGCGGGCAAAGCGCCTCGGCGGTCTACCTCACTAACAGCGGTAAAGCGGCCATCCATGCGCAGATACGGGTTTACGAATGGACCCAGCAAAACGGTAAAGATGTATTAACGGCCACCGACGAAGTGGTCAGCAGCCCGGCGATGACCTCACTGGCGCCGGGCCAGCAGCAGCTGGTGCGCATAATCGTGATGCAGCCAGGGATCCGTGAACAGGAGCAAAGTTACCGGCTGGTCATTGATGAGCTACCGGATGCAACGTCCCGTGCGGCCAATCCCAACGTGATACACTTTCTGCTTCGCTACTCTATTCCTGTCTTCATTGCCGGAAACCAGAATAAGCCCGTCAGCCGCGATGCCCTGAGCTGCGAACAGGCGGACACCCCGGGAACGATCCGCTGCTATAACGCCGGAAACAGCCATATCCGCCTGAGCCACCTGCAGATCCTGACAGCCGCCGGTCAGGTCGTCGGGTCGTTGAAAGGGCTGGCAGGTTATGTTCTGCCGGGACAGACCGCGCTTATAACGCTTAAGCACACTTCGCGCCACACGTTCAGCGCGTTGCGCGCCTATCTCAATGACGACCACAATGCCAGCCAGATACCCCTGCGCCCGCTTGCTTCTCGCGCTCCTGTTTTGGCTACCGCTGATGCTGTCAGCCCGGACTGAACCCGCCGCCGATACCCTGCAATGGCTGGCAATCACCGTGAACCACGATCCGCGCGGGGATCTGTGGGCCTGCCGGGTAGTGGGAGATGCGCTGTGGATGGACCACCGCGACCTCAAAAAACTGGGGCTTCGCGCCCCGGATAACGCCAACGAGTGGGTCGCGCTGACGTCCCTGCCGGGTCTGAAAGTCAGTCTCGATTTGCATGCTCAGCAGGTCTCCATTACCGCCGACGCAAAGGCACTTGAGGGCCAACAGCATCTGTCTGTCGGGAGGCCGACGCCGCAGTATCGCTATCCTGAGGCGCAGCCCATCAGCGTGTTGACGCTCGGGTATGCGCTTTATGGCAGCGGCGTAGAGGGGAAACGCCAGCTTAACGCGCAAACGTCGCTCACCGCATCCGGGGCGCTTCCCGGAACGTTCAGCAGCAGCTTTTCGAGCCATGCCGGTGAGGAAAACAGCGCAGGTCGGCCCCGCCACACACGCCTTGAAACCCGCTGGCAGTGGGACAACACAGACTCGCTCACCAGCCTGGCGCTGGGCGACAACATCACCACGGGCTCCCGCTGGAGCCGACAGGTACGCTTTGGCGGGCTGCACTGGGCGCGTAATTTTGAGCTCAATCCGCAGCTCAACACCGAACCGCGTAGCCGTTACAGCGACACGGCGGTTCTGCCTTCTACGGTCGATCTGTACATCGACGGGCTTAAGCAGAGCAGCCAGCGCGTCACGCCGGGCGATTTTCTGCTGGATACCCTGCCCTCATTTAACGGAAGCGGGCAGGCCCAGGTGGTCATTACCGATATCAACGGTCAGCGTCGTACCGTACAGCTCGATCTCTACGGTGCGCCGGGGATGCTGGCGGAAGGACTCAGCAGCGGCTCGCTGGATATCGGCTGGATGCGACAAAACTACGCCCTGCGATCCAATGACTATGCCGCCTCGCCCATGCTCGACGCAGGATGGCGCTACGGGGTGAATAACCAGCTGACGCTGGCGCTGCACACGGAGCAGCAGAGTAAACTGCGCAATGTCGGGACAGGGGTCGACTGGCTGATCTCGCCCGGGACAGGGATTATCAGCCAGCATGTCGCCATCAGCGACAGCCCCTACGGTCAGGGAAAACAGTGGGGCCTTGGCTGGCAATGGAACGGTCGCGGGACGGGGATCTCTGCCAGTACCGTTCGTACCGATGCCACATTTGCCGATAACGCCCGCATGAGCGGTACCCTCCCCGTCAGACGCAGCGATAGCGTTTGGGTCAGCCAGTCGATTCCCCATTTAGGTACCTTCGGTGCGGGCTGGGTACAGCAAAACATTCAGGGCACCAAACAACGCTATCTCAACGCCTCCTGGTCCGCCTCGCTGCCGGCACATATTTCCACCACGCTGAGCTACACCCGCTCGTTTACGGATGCGTCGAGCCACGTTCAGCTGATGCTCTCGATCCCGTTAGGGCGTGAGGATACCCTCTCCGTTCAGGCCAGCCGCGATATGCCGCGCATGGATTATCGCCATCAGCCGGACGATCAGGTCGGCGGCTGGTCATGGCAGCTGGGGCGAGGCTTTGGCGAGCACCGGGAAACCTATGCGGACGTGGGCTATCTGGGCCACGCAGGTGAGTGGCACGCCGGGATGGCGCAGGGCGCTAACTATGCCTCAGCCGAGGGTAGCCTGACGCTGCTGGATGGCAGCCTGCACACGCTGCGCTACAGCCAACAAAGCCTGGCCCTGGTCTCCACGCACGGTGTCGGACATGTGCCGGTGATGCTGGAAAACCGCCCGGCAGGCGAAACCGACGAGAAAGGGTATCTGCTGCTGACCGACCTGCCGCGTTACCACGCCAGTAAAGTCAGCATCAATCCGCTGGATCTGCCTGCCGACGTGATTGCCCCCGTCACCGACATGCAGGCCAGACCGGGCAACGGCGGCGCGGTAAAAGTCGATTTTAACGTCCATCACGCCGTCACAGTTCAGGCCCGACTGGTGGACAGCCACCACAATCCGCTCCCGCTCGGCAGCATTGTCTCAACGCCACGCGGTGCCACCATTGTGGGGCGTGACGGTTTTATCTGGCTTGAAGACCCGCCTCTGCCGGGTGAGCTGGTGGTAAAAACTGGTGAGGGTGAGTGCCGTGTCAGGCTTCCGGCCCCCCGTACTGCGTCACCCATACAAAATATTGGAGAACAACAGTGTCATTAAAAGCACCGTTCTTGTTGCTGCTTGCGGTGTCCGTGAAGGCGATGGCCGCCGCATGCTGGATAACATCACCTGCCGTCATCAACTTTGGCAATGTCGTGGCGGGCAATGCCGCGTCGACCAACACCGAAGTTAAATTTAGCTGTCAGGCTGACAACAACGGCACGACGGAATATATCAACGTCTGTCTGAGCAGTATCGACGCACCGCCCTTTCAGATGGTCTCACCGGGAGATTCGGAGGGTAAACAGTACACCCTGCTTTTCCGCCTGCTTAACGGCGACGCGCGCGCTCAGGAACTCGGTCCCGTCAGCAGCGGGGAGCTCATTCAGCAGACTCTGACCGCCGACAGCAATGCCAACATCAGCGGGAGCTTTCCGCTTATCGCCACCGTCCCGGCAGGGCAAAACCAACTTCCGGCGTACCACTATTACAACTACAACATGAATCTGCGCATCGCCTGGCACAGCGCTAGCCGTCAGGATGCACTGCAAAACTGCTCGGATGGCTCTGCGGAGGGGGAGCAGGTGCAGGGCGGTACCAATGCGCAGGCCGAAATCAGCCAGGGCTGCTACATAGAACGCGTCACCCCGCTTAACTTCGGCACCCTGAACAGTACCGCCACGCTGCGCCCGACGCGTTCCACCGCAACCCTTACCACGCGCTGTCCGGCCGGTACAGCGTTTACGCTTGGCATGGGCAACGGCAACCATGCCATCGGGAATCAGCGGCAGCTGTGTAACGATGAGGGTCAGTGCCTGCGCTACGGGCTTTGGCAGGATGCGGGTGCCACGCAAAGCTGGGGCGATCTGCACAGCGGCGATGCGCTGCATGTCACCCATCCCGCTGGCGGCATCCAGAACTTCACCGTTTACGGGGAAGTCCCCGCTCAGCCCCTGAGCGGTACAGGGGAATTTATTGATGACGTGATAATCACGCTGACTTATTAAACAGACCAAAATCCTGTCTGGATCAATGTTATCGGTAACAATGGCGTTAAAATAGCCACCAGCTCTGCATACAAGGCGTAAACCTTCTCTTTTTTATTCGTTATCTCTGTCTGTTTTACAACAACTTATGAAATACCTGCTTGCTGACGCCATCGTCTACAACGACGAGGACGGTTCTGTTTCTCTTATCAATGTACCGCCTGAGGATGCGCAGATCCTCACCTGCACAGCCAATAGCATTATGAAGCTGCTGGTGCAGCATCATGGGAACGTGGTCGAGCGGGAGACCTTCCTGCATGACGTCTGGGATCGGCGTGGGCTCCAGGGGTCTAACAATTCGTTAAACCAGTACATCAGCATCTTGCGCAAAATGCTGACCAGCCTGCTTCCCGACGTGCTGTTTATCGTCACCGTCCCCAGGACGGGCTTTATGCTCAGCGCAGACGTCACGGTAACAGCCCTGGAGGAAGAAACACCGGCCGCCGAAACGGCGAAAACTGCAGTACCCGCCCGACCGGAGCGGCTGCTCTGGGGGGCGCTTACGCTGGCGGTCGTTGCGCTGTGCCTTTGGATAACGGCTATCAAACCCGAAACCCGGCAGAAGGACATTCATCTGCTGACCCATATCGGGAACTGTCCGGTGTATACCTTTACGCCGCTGGCGGATGTGTTTCACGAGCGGGCGGCTGCGCTGGCGCAAAGCCTTCAGCAGGACGGTCACCTTCCGTGCCTGGAAAATTCAATTTTCTACATGCACATTCAGCGAACGCTTTTCTACGGCCACGAGGGACGACTGGTGCTCTCCCAATGCTCGCTCACGCAGGGGAAAGCGAGCGCCTGTCGTACGCTTTACTATTACGAGTGGTGATATGAAATACACAAAAATCTGGCTCATTCTGGCCCTTAACCTGATGATTACCGGCGCTGCACTGGCGTGGTATTTCTACACGCCACCGCTGTCGGTGGCCTGCAATGGATATCTGACCTTCTCCGACAAACGTGACAGCCACGATTTCACGTTTGACGGGGAGGTCATCATGCAGTTTCACCCCAACAAAACCGGGTACATCACGCTAAACGGTAACGTGGAGAATGCCCCAAACCACTGGGAAGTATCCCGTCAGGAGATGTTTAAATGGCGCCACGTGGAAGGGGAACTGTATGAGATCGTTATTCAAAAAGTGGAGCGTTTTGGCCATGACGCCATGCCGCCGGGCGTATTTGAGAAATACGTCGCGGGCCTGACCCAGGGGAAAAAAAGGCTCCTGGCGATAGAGCGCACGACGCATGATGCACTGGTTATCAGCAATTTTTACTCGCCGGTGCTGGTCTGCACAGAATAATACCGACGGGTCAGGCTATACTTCCCGCCATGAACATTCGCATTCGCCCTACCACCTTCAGCGATGCTGCCACCCTGCCCGCCATTGAACGCGCGGCGGGCGAGCGTTTTCGTGAAATCCCCCCTCTCGCCTGGCTTGCCGAGGGTGAGGTGATTTCAACTGAAGAGCATCTCAACTATGCCGAACGGGGGCTAAGCTGGCTGGCGCTGGCGAACGACCATCCCGTTGGGTTTATCCTCGCAGAGGCGCACGCGACATCGCTGTTTATTGTCGAACTTTCGGTGCATCTGGACTGGCAGGGAAAGGGGATTGGTCGGCAGCTCATTAACGCTGTGGCTGACCATGCCCGCGAAGGGGGGCTGTCGTCGCTGACGTTGACGACATTCTGCGACGTACCGTGGAATGCGCCGTTCTATGCGCGGCTGGGGTTTGACTACGTCACTGAACTCACGCCTGAACTGCGTCAGAAAAGGGAAGATGAGACAGCGCACGGCTTAGCGTTTGACTCCCGCTGCGCCATGCGTCTGCCGCTTTGATATCGCCCGGTGGCGCTGCGCTGACCGGGCCTACAAAACCCTGAACCGTAGGCCGGATAAGCCATAGCCGACACCCGGCACATACCCCTCTCCGTAGGCCGGGTAAGGCGAAGCCGCCACCCGGCACAACACGCACGATCAGAACGTTTCCCAGTTATCACCCGCATCAGCGGTTGCCGCTTTACGCGACATCACCGGGGTTGCAACGCTTTTCGCCGAAGCGAATTCGCGCGCTTTCATCTGCTCCTGCTGAATGCGGAACACCGCGACAGCCTGGGTCAGGCGGCTCGCCTGCTCTTCCAGCGCAGCCGCCGCTGCGGCAGACTCTTCCACCAGCGAGGCGTTCTGCTGGGTCACGCGATCCATCTCGGCGACCGCCAGACCCACCTGGTCGATACCGCGGCTCTGCTCGTCAGAAGCCGAGGCGATTTCGCCCATGATATCCGTAACGCGGGTTACCGCATTCACGATCTCGCCCATGGTTTCACCGGCGCTTTCTACCAGCGTTGAACCCACTTCCACGCGACCCACAGAGTCTTCAATCAGGCTCTTGATTTCACGTGCTGCCTGGGCGCTGCGCTGGGCCAGGTTACGCACTTCACCTGCCACCACCGCAAAACCACGGCCCTGCTCGCCTGCTCGCGCCGCTTCTACCGCCGCGTTCAGTGCCAGGATGTTGGTCTGGAAAGCAATCCCGTCGATCACGCTAATAATGTCGGCGATCTTCTGCGAACTACCGGCGATATCGCGCATGGTCTGCACCACGTTGTCCACCACTTTACCGCCTTTCTGCGCGGTCTCGGACGCGCTCAGCGCCAGATGGCTCGCCTGACGGGCGTTTTCGGCGTTCTGCTTCACGGTCGCCGTCAGCTGCTCCATGCTGGCAGCAGTCTCTTCCAGGGACGCAGCCTGCTGTTCTGTACGGGAAGAGAGGTCGTTATTGCCCATCGCGATTTCGCTCGCGCCGCTGTAGATAGCATTCGCGCCATTACGCACGTCGCCAACGGTCCGTACCAGCTCACTCTGCATATGACGCAGAGAATCGGCCAGTTCGCCCATCTCGTTGGAACCCTCCACTTCAATGCGCTTCACCAGATCGCCGCTGGCGATATGGCGAATGTTGTCGATGAGGCGCGTCAGCGGCGAAATCAGCGCCTGCTTGATACCCAGCCAGACGGCCACGATCACCACCAGCACGGCAAGCAGCACGCTAATCAGCACCCAGATGGCCTGGCTGAAGGAGCTCTTGCTGTCTTCAACCGCCATTTGATACAGCTTGTCGTTCTGCTGCAGGTAGCTGACATACTGCTTCTCAAAACCATCCTGGTAGCTCTGGGTCGGCTGATCGAAGAAGGCGTTGATTTTGCCCGCACCCAGCAGCTGAATCAGCTCCGCCAGCGCACCGTGGTAGATATCGTAGTTACGCTTGATCTCCATGGCATCCGCATCGCTTTGACGCGGATCGCGCGGCAGGGCCTCGTAGGCGGCCCAGTTTTTTTCCGCCTGCTTCAGCGACGTGGACGCGATTTGCATCAGATCGTTAACGGTCGCGCCGCTGCCGATATTGCTCTGATCCATCATGTAGCGAATACCCGCGCGGTTCAGGGTATTACGGGTTTGCAGCAACGCCACCCAGCTGGCATTCAGCGTGGATTGTTGCTGGCGAATGGTTTGCAGGACGGTGAAATTCTCTTTGTCATGCTTAAGGGCATTGAAGAAAAGACCACCGGATGTGAGTTGTAACAGGCCAAATATAGCTAAAACCAGCATTAAACTGGTGACAATCTTGATACGGTTTAACATGTTTTCTCTTTCCTCAGACAGATACAGAATTTTCGGCCTGGAAAGGGAAAACTTTACGAAAATCATCCTGGAATTTGTGGTTTTTACTCTTCTTCCCGCGCTGCGTTATGCCGGTTTCCGAGTTCAATAAACTCTTCCAGCAGCGTCGTCAGCTGTTTCATCTTCTCCGGCGTGTATTCCGCCTCAATCTGCTGGTATGCCTCTTCCACCTGTGCCTGGGCGTGCTCATACAGCGCATTGCCAGCATTGGTCAGCGACACGTACAGCTTGCGCTGGTCGTTCACTGGCTTTAAGCGCAGCACCAGGCCGTCGCGCTCCATGCGCGTCAGAATGCCGGTCAGGCTGGGACGCAAAATACAGGTGCGAAACGCCAGATCGTGAAAATCCATCGACGGATGTTCCGCCAGCACGCGCACAATCCGCCACTGCTGCTCGGTCAGGTTATGTCGCTTCACAATGGGTCGGAAGTACGACATCGCCGCTTCCCGCGCCTGCAGCAGCGCGATGGTTAATGAATCATGCATAGCCTCTCCCCGCCCTTCATTAACAAGTAAACAATTCATAAAAGATGTTTTTATAAACAACACGTTTTCTGCCAAAAAGTCTAACAGAAACCCGCCAATTTTGTTAACACACTGATTTTAATCAAAATAAAAACCAACATGTAAATTTATTGTTATTCATATCACAAATTTTTCACTTCTGATTGCGAAATAAACAGCAAAAGCATAAAACCAGATCATTAACATATTAATGAAATCATAACCCGGACTGCCGGGGTGAGGAGCAGGTGAATGAAAGGTACCGTTTTTGCCGTCGCGTTGAATCATCAAAGCCAGCGCGATGCCTGGGCTGAGGCGTTTGAAAAAGCCCCCTACAACACGCCGCCGAAAACGGCAGTATGGTTTATCAAACCACATAACACCGTGATCCGCGCAGGCGATCCCATTCCCTTCCCGCAGGGTGAAACGGTGCTAAGCGGCGCAACGGTCGCGCTGGTGGTGGGCAAAACGGCCAGCAAGGTGCGCGAGGAAGACGCGGCGGCGTACATTGCCGGATATGCGCTGGCCAACGAGGTGAGTCTGCCGGAAGAGAGCTTCTACCGCCCGGCGATCAAGGCGAAATGCCGGGACGGATTCTGCCCGCTGGGCGAGCTGGTCAACGTTGATAACGTGGATAACCTGACCCTCATCACCGAGATTAACGGCCGCGAGGCGGACCACTGGAATACGGCCGATTTGCATCGCAACGCCGCGCAGCTGCTGAGCGCCCTGAGTGAGTTCGCGACCCTTAATCCCGGCGATGCGATATTGCTCGGCACCCCGCACAGCCGCGTCGAGATCCGCCCTGGAGACCGGGTACGCATTCTGGCAAAAGGGTTTCCGCCGCTGGAAAACCCGGTGGTGGACGAACGCGACGTCGCTATCGCTCACCGCACGCCCCCGCACGCCACGCTGTTCGCCCTTGGCCTGAACTACGCCGACCACGCCAGCGAGCTGGACTTCAAGCCCCCCACCGAGCCGCTGGTGTTTATCAAAGCGCCGAACACCTTCAACGGTGATGACCAGACCTCGGTGCGCCCGAACAACATCGACTACATGCACTACGAAGCGGAACTGGTGGTGGTCATCGGCAAAACCGCCCGTAAGGTGAGTGAAGCCGAGGCGATGGACGTTGTTGCGGGCTATACGGTCTGCAACGACTACGCCATCCGCGACTATCTCGAGAACTACTACCGCCCAAACCTGCGGGTGAAAAGCCGCGACGGGCTGACCCCCATTTCCCCAAACATCGTGCCAAAAGAAGCCATCCCCGACCCACACAACCTCGCCCTGCGCACCTTCGTTAACGGCGAACTGCGACAGCTTGGCACGACGGCGGATCTGATTTTCAGCATCCCGTTCCTAATTGCCTACCTGAGCGATTTTATGACCCTGCAACCGGGCGACATGATTGCCACCGGCACGCCGAAGGGGCTGTCCAACGTGGTGCCGGGGGATGAAGTGGTGGTGGAAGTGGAAGGCGTGGGACGCCTGGTAAACCGAATTGTGAGTGAGGAGACGGCAAAATGAAAAAAATTAACCATTGGATCAACGGCAAAAACGTGGCGGGAAGCGACTATTTCCACACCACCAATCCGGCCTCCGGCGAGGTGCTGGCCGAAGTGGCTTCCGGCGGTGAAGCCGAAATCCATCAGGCCGTAGCCGCCGCGAAAGAGGCGTTTCCAAAATGGGCCAACCTGCCGATGAAGGAACGCGCGCGGCTGATGCGTCGTCTGGGCGATCTAATCGATCAGAACGTGCCCGAGATCGCCGCTATGGAGACCGCCGACACCGGCCTGCCGATCCACCAGACTAAAAACGTGCTGATCCCGCGCGCCTCGCACAACTTCGAGTTTTTCGCCGAGGTGTGCCAGCAGATGAACGGCAAAACCTACCCGGTTGACGACAAAATGCTCAACTACACCCTGGTGCAACCGGTGGGCGTCTGCGCGCTGGTGTCACCGTGGAACGTGCCGTTCATGACCGCCACCTGGAAGGTCGCCCCGTGCCTGGCGCTCGGCAATACCGCGGTACTGAAAATGTCTGAACTCTCCCCGCTGACCGCCGACCGTCTGGGCGAGCTGGCGCTGGAGGCGGGCATTCCGGCGGGTGTACTCAACGTGGTGCAGGGCTACGGCGCGACGGCAGGCGATGCGCTGGTGCGTCATCACGACGTGCGCGCCGTCTCCTTTACCGGCGGCACGGCCACCGGGCGCAATATTATGAAAAACGCCGGGCTAAAGAAGTATTCCATGGAGCTGGGCGGCAAATCCCCGGTGCTGATTTTTGAAGACGCGGACATCGAGCGCGCGCTGGATGCCGCCCTGTTCACCATCTTCTCCATCAACGGCGAGCGCTGCACCGCGGGCTCGCGCATCTTCATCCAGCAGAGCATCTACCCGGAGTTCGTCAAACGCTTTGCGGAGCGTGCCAACCGTCTGCGCGTGGGCGACCCAACCGATCCGACCACCCAGATTGGGGCACTCATCAGCAAGTCACACTGGGAGAAAGTCTCTGGCTATATTCGCCTCGGCATTGAAGAGGGCGCGACCCTGCTGGCGGGCGGCCCGGACAAACCGACCGACCTGCCTGCACATCTGAAAGGCGGCAACTTCCTGCGCCCGACCGTGCTGGCGGACGTCGACAACCGCATGCGCGTGGCGCAGGAGGAGATCTTCGGGCCGGTGGCCTGCCTGCTGCCGTTTAAGGATGAAGCGGAAGGTCTGCGCCTCGCGAACGACGTGGAGTACGGCCTGGCGTCGTACATCTGGACCCAGGACGTCAGCAAAGTGCTGCGCCTGGCGCGCAATATCGAAGCGGGCATGGTGTTCGTCAATACCCAGAACGTGCGCGACCTGCGCCAGCCGTTTGGCGGCGTGAAGGCCTCCGGCACCGGGCGCGAAGGCGGCGAGTACAGCTTCGAGGTGTTTGCGGAGATGAAGAACGTCTGCATCTCCATGGGCGACCATCCGATTCCAAAATGGGGGATCTGATCATGGGTACATTAGCGTTAGCGGCAAAAATCACCCACGTCCCGTCAATGTATCTCTCCGAGCTGCCGGGGAAAAACCACGGCTGCCGTCAGGGCGCCATCGACGGGCATAAAGAGATCGGCAAGCGCTGCCGCGAGCTGGGCGTGGACACCATCATCGTCTTCGATACCCACTGGCTGGTGAACAGCGCATACCACATCAACTGTGCGGACCATTTTTCAGGCGTCTACACCAGCAACGAACTGCCGCACTTTATCCGCGACATGACTTACGACTACGACGGCAACCCGGCGCTCGGCCAGCTGATTGCCGACGAGGCGGTGAAGCTCGGCGTGCGCGCCAAGGCGCACAACATCCCGAGCCTGAAGCTGGAGTACGGCACGCTGGTGCCGATGCGTTACATGAACCCGGATAAACACTTCAAAGTGGTCTCTATCTCGGCGTTCTGCACCGTTCACGACTTCGCCGACAGCCGCAAACTCGGTGAGGCCATCGTCAGCGCCATCAAAAAATACGACGGCACCGTGGCGGTGCTCGCCAGCGGCTCACTGTCGCACCGCTTTATCGACGACCAGCGCGCGGAAGAAGGGATGAACAGCTATACCCGCGAGTTTGACCGCCAGATGGACGAGCGCGTGGTGAAGCTGTGGCGAGAGGGGCAGTTCAAAGAATTCTGCAGCATGCTGCCGGAGTACGCCGACTACTGCTACGGCGAGGGCAATATGCATGACACGGTGATGCTGCTGGGCATGCTCGGCTGGGACAAATACGACGGCAAGGTGGAGTTTCTCACCGAGTTGTTCGCCAGCTCCGGCACCGGCCAGGTTAACGCCGTTTTCCCCCTGCCCGCGTGAGGAGCCACCATGCCGCACTTTATTGCTGAATGTACCGACAACATCCGCGAGCAGGCAGACCTGCCGGGGTTGTTCGCTAAAGTGAACGAGGCGCTGGCCGCCACGGGCATCTTCCCGATCGGCGGTATCCGCAGCCGCGCCCACTGGCTGGATACCTGGCAGATGGCCGACGGTAAGCAGGATTACGCCTTTGTGCATATGACGCTGAAGATCGGTTCCGGGCGCAGCCTGGAAAGTCGGGAAGCCGTGGGGGAAATGCTGTTTGGGCTTATCAAAGCGCACTTTGCGGCGTTGATGGCTGCCCGCTATCTGGCGCTGTCGTTCGAGCTGGACGAACTGCACCCGACGCTCAATTACAAACAAAACAACGTGCACGCGTTGTTTAAGTAATACCGCTCGATCTGTCCCCTCTCCCTTTGGGAGAGGGTTAGGGTGAGGGAAATCTCAGCGGCCTGATGCCCTCACCCCGGCCCTCTCCCACGGGGAGAGGGAGAAAACAATACAACAGGATATCGCCATGCTCGATAAACACACCCATACCCTGATCGCCCACCGCCTGCATCAGGCGGAACAAACCCGGGAGCAGATCCGCGCGATCTCGCTGGACTACCCGGAGATCACCATTGACGACGCCTACGCCGTTCAGCGCGAATGGGTAAACCTGAAAATCGCCGAAGGCCGCGTGCTGAAGGGTCACAAGATCGGCCTCACCTCCAAAGCGATGCAGGCCAGCTCACAGATCAGCGAGCCGGACTACGGCGCGCTGCTGGACGACATGTTTTTCCACGACGGCAGCGACATCCCCGTCGATCGCTTTATCGTCCCGCGCATCGAAGTAGAGCTGGCGTTCGTGCTGGCAAAACCGCTGCGCGGCCCGAACTGCACGATCTTCGACGTCTACAACGCCACGAATTACGTCATTCCCGCGCTGGAGCTGATCGACGCCCGCTGCCACAACGTTGACCCGGAAACCCAGCGCCCGCGCAAGGTGTTCGACACCATCTCCGATAACGCTGCCAACGCGGGGGTGATCCTCGGCGGTCGCCCGATTAAACCCGACGAGCTGGATCTGCGCTGGATCTCCGCCCTGCTCTACCGCAACGGCGTGATCGAAGAGACCGGCGTGGCCGCTGGCGTGCTTAACCACCCGGCGAACGGCGTGGCGTGGCTGGCGAACAAGCTGGCGCCTTACGACGTGCAGCTTGAGCCGGGGCAGATCATCCTCGGCGGTTCGTTTACCCGCCCGGTGCCCGCCAGCAGAGGCGACACTTTCCACGTTGACTACGGCAACATGGGCTCCATCAGCTGCCGCTTTGTGTAAGGAGACGATCATGCAGAATGCATTCAAAGCGGCGCTGAAAGCGGGCCGTCCACAAATCGGCTTATGGCTGGGGCTCACCAGCAGCTACAGCGCCGAACTGCTGGCCGGGGCAGGCTTCGACTGGCTGCTGATCGACGGCGAGCACGCCCCGAACAGCGTGCAAACCGTCTTAACCCAATTGCAGGCCATCGCCCCTTATCCGAGCCAGCCGGTGGTGCGCCCGTCGTGGAACGATCCGGTGCAGATCAAACAGCTGCTGGACGTCGGCGCACAAACCCTGCTGGTGCCGATGGTGCAAAACGCCGAAGAAGCGCGGCTGGCGGTACGTGCCACCCGCTACCCACCGGCGGGCATTCGCGGCGTCGGCAGCGCGCTGGCAAGAGCGTCGCGCTGGAACCGCATTCCGGACTATCTGCAGCAGGCTAACGACGCCATGTGCGTACTGGTGCAAATCGAAACCCGTGAGGCGCTGAAAAACCTGCCGCAGATCCTCGACGTGGAAGGCGTCGACGGCGTGTTTATCGGCCCGGCCGATCTCAGCGCCGACATGGGCTTTGCCGGTAATCCGCAGCACCCGGAGGTCCAGGCCGCTATCGAGCAGGCGATCGCGCAGATCCTGAGCGCGGGCAAAGCCCCCGGCATCCTGATGGCAAACGAGGCGCTGGCAAAACGCTATCTCGACCTCGGCGCGCTGTTTGTCGCCGTCGGCGTCGACACTACCCTGCTCGCCCGCGGTGCGGAAGCGCTGGCTGCACGCTTTATCGAACAACCGGTTACGTCAGTTAATAACAATAAATCCGTCTACTAAACGTAAGATCTGGAGCGCACCATGACGACCTCTACCCTGCAAACCCATGATAATAAAGCTGTTGAACAACGCGCCATTAACAAGCTGTTCCGACGTTTAATCGTGTTTCTCTTTATCCTGTTTGTTTTCTCGTTTCTCGACCGCATCAACATCGGCTTTGCCGGACTGACGATGGGTAAAGATCTCGGCCTCACCTCCACCATGTTTGGCCTGGCCGCAACCCTGTTTTACGTCACCTATGTGCTGTGCGGGATCCCAAGCAACATCATGCTGGCGAAGATCGGCGCGCGGCGCTGGATCGCCGGGATCATGGTGGTGTGGGGCATCGCCTCCACCTGCACCATGTTCGCCACCAGCCCTGAAACCCTTTACGTCCTGCGCATGCTGGTGGGCATTGCCGAAGCCGGTTTCCTGCCGGGGATCCTGGTCTATCTCACCTGGTGGTTCCCGGCCTATCACCGCGCCCGCGCCAACGCGCTGTTTATGATCGCCATGCCGGTCACCATGATGCTCGGTTCAATCCTCTCCGGGTACATTCTGGCGATGGACGGGCTGTGGAACCTGAAGGGCTGGCAGTGGCTGTTCCTGCTGGAAGGGCTGCCGTCAGTAGTGCTCGGGGTAGTAACCTGGTTCTACCTTAACGACACGCCGGATCAGGCCACCTGGCTGGATGAGGACGAAAAGCAGGCGCTGAAAACCATGATCGCCCGCGAGCAGGAGGTCGCCATTGTCCGTGCCGTCACGCCGCGCTCGACGCTGCGAGAAGTGCTGACGCCCGCCGTGCTGCTCTATACGCTGGCCTACTTCTGCCTGACCAACACGCTGAGCGCGATCAACATCTGGACGCCGCAGATCCTGCAGAGCTTTAACACCGGCAGCAGCAATATCGTCATTGGCCTGCTGGCGGCGATCCCGCAGTTTTGCACCATCCTCGGGATGATCTGGTGGAGCCGCCGATCCGACAGGCTAAAAGAGCGAAAAAAGCACACCATCCTGCCGTACCTGTTCGCGGCGGCGGGATGGATGCTGGCCTCCGCCACCGATCACAGCCTGATCCAGCTGCTTGGCATCATCATGGCCTCAACCGGATCATTTACCGCCATGGCGATATTCTGGACCACGCCAGATCGGGTGATTAGCCTGCAGTCCCGCGCGGTGGCGCTGGCGGTGATCAACGCAATCGGCAATGTGGGTTCTGCCGTTAGCCCGCTGCTGATCGGCATTCTGCGCGACGCGACCGGCAGCTTCAGCTCCGGGCTGTGGTTCGTGGCCGGGCTACTGGTGGTCGGCGCGCTGGTGCTGACGCGCATTCCGATGACGCAGCGGGATCAACAGAGGAACGATCATGTGCCAGAGCCCTATCGCCAACATTGATATCAGCAAGGAGTACGACGAAAGTCTGGGCACCGACGATGTGCACTACCAGTCGTTCGCACGCATGGCGGCCTTTTTTGGCCGCGACATGCAGGCGCATCGTCACGACCAGTATTTTCAGATGCACTTTCTGGATACCGGGCAGATTGAACTCCAGCTCGACGATCACCGTTACTCGGTGCAGGCCCCGCTTTTCGTTCTCACGCCGCCGTCGGTGCCGCACGCGTTTATTACCGAATCCGACAGCGACGGGCACGTGCTGACGGTGCGCGAGGATCTAATCTGGCCTCTGCTGGAGGTGCTCTACCCCGGCACGCGGGAAGCGTTTGGTCTGCCGGGGATCTGCCTGTCGCTGGCCGACAAGCCTGATGAACTGGCGGCGCTGAAACACTACTGGCAGCTGATAGCCCGCGAGTCCATGGAACAGCTGCCGGGCCGCGAGCATACGCTGGTTCTGCTGGCGCAGGCCGTATTCACTCTGCTGCTGCGCAACGCGAAGCTCGACGATCACGCTTCAGGCGGTATGCGCGGCGAGCTGAAGCTGTTCCAGCGCTTTACCCAACTGATCGACACGCACTACCACCAGCACTGGACGGTGCCGGAATACGCCAGCGAACTGCACCTGACCGAATCCCGACTAACCGATATCTGTCGCCGCTTCGCCAATCGCCCGCCGAAGCGGTTGATCTTCGACCGACAGCTGCGGGAAGCCAGACGGCTGCTGCTCTTTTCCGACAGCGCGGTCAGCGAGATTGCCTGGCAGTTGGGGTTTAAAGATCCGGCCTATTTCGCCCGCTTTTTTAACCGCTTAGTGGGGTGCTCGCCAAGCGCATATCGGGCGCAGAAAGTACCGGTTTCCTGAACGCATCACGGTTCGTAGGGCGGGTAAGCGCAGCGCCACCCGCCGAAAAGCCGCACAGATCACAAATCCACATCCCACCCGAAAAGTACCCGCCGTTGTCCCAATCGTCCCTTCACGTCCCGCCCCTCTCACGCTTCAATTAAACAACAAAAACAAAACATAAATTTAACATCACTATTCCGATACGAGGTCCCTATGAAGCCTGAAGATTTCCGCGCCGATGCCAAACGTCCGTTAACTGGTGAAGAGTATTTAAAAAGCCTGCAGGACGGGCGTGAGATTTATATCTACGGCGAGCGCGTCAAAGACGTCACCACCCATCCGGCGTTCCGCAATGCGGCAGCCTCCATCGCGCAGATGTACGATGCCCTGCACAAGCCGGACATGCAGGACACGCTGTGCTGGGGCACCGACACCGGCAGCGGCGGTTACACCCACAAGTTCTTCCGCGTGGCGAAAAGCGCCGACGACCTGCGCCAGCAGCGCGACGCTATCGCCGAATGGTCACGCCTCAGCTACGGCTGGATGGGGCGTACGCCGGACTATAAGGCCGCGTTCGGCTGCGCACTCGGTGCCAACCCGGCCTTCTACGGTCAGTTCGAGCAGAACGCCCGCAACTGGTACACCCGCATTCAGGAAACCGGCCTGTATTTCAACCACGCCATCGTTAACCCGCCTATCGACCGCCACAAACCGGCGGATGAGGTGAAAGACGTCTACATCAAACTGGAGAAAGAGACCGACGCCGGGATCGTTGTCAGCGGGGCGAAAGTGGTGGCAACCAACTCGGCGCTGACCCACTACAACATGATCGGCTTCGGCTCCGCGCAGGTGATGGGCGAAAACCCGGACTTTGCGCTGATGTTCGTCGCACCGATGGATGCCGAAGGCGTCAAGCTCATCTCCCGTGCCTCTTACGAGATGGTGGCTGGCGCAACCGGCTCCCCGTATGACTACCCGCTCTCCAGCCGCTTTGATGAGAACGACGCGATCCTGGTGATGGATCATGTGCTGATCCCGTGGGAAAACGTGCTGATCTACCGCGATTTCGACCGCTGTCGTCGCTGGACGATGGAAGGTGGCTTTGCGCGGATGTATCCGCTACAGGCATGCGTGCGCCTGGCAGTGAAGCTCGACTTCATCACCGCCCTGTTGAAAAAATCGCTGGAGTGTACCGGCACCCTTGAATTCCGCGGCGTACAGGCGGATCTCGGCGAGGTGGTGGCCTGGCGCAATATGTTCTGGGCGCTGAGCGACTCCATGTGCTCTGAAGCCACGCCGTGGGTCAATGGCGCGTATCTGCCGGACCACGCGGCGCTGCAGACCTACCGCGTGATGGCTCCGATGGCCTACGCGAAGATTAAGAATATTATCGAACGTAACGTCACCAGCGGGCTGATCTATCTGCCGTCCAGCGCGCGGGACCTGAATAACCCACAGATTGACCAGTATCTGGCGAAATACGTGCGCGGCTCCAACGGCATGGATCACGTCGAACGCATCAAGATTTTGAAGCTGATGTGGGATGCCATTGGCAGCGAGTTTGGCGGCCGTCACGAGCTGTATGAGATCAACTACTCCGGTAGCCAGGATGAAATTCGCCTGCAGTGCCTGCGCCAGGCGCAGAGCTCCGGCAACATGGACAAAATGATGGCGATGGTCGACCGCTGTATGTCCGAATACGACCAACACGGCTGGACGGTGCCGCACCTGCACAACAACAGCGATATCAACATGCTGGATAAGCTGCTGAAATAGCGCAGCGGGAGGTTTCAATGCAATCAGAAGAACGCCTGCGTTTTCGCGACGCGATGGCCAGCCTGTCGGCCGCAGTCAATGTCGTCACCACCGAGGGGGAAGCGGGCCGCTGCGGCATTACCGCCACCGCAGTCTGTTCGGTTACGGACACCCCGCCGTCGGTCATGGTGTGCATCAACGCCAACAGCGCCATGAACCCGGTATTCCAGGGCAACGGCAGACTGTGCATAAACGTGCTGAACCACGAGCAGGAGATCATGGCTCGCCACTTCGCCGGGATGACCGGTATGACAATGGAGGAGCGCTTTGCCCTCTCCTGCTGGCAGAAAGGCCCGCTGGCGCAGCCGATGCTGAAAGGTGCGCTGGCAAGCCTGGAAGGCGAGATAAGCCAGGTGCAAACCATCGGCACGCATCTAGTGTATCTTGTTGAAATTAAAAATATCATTCTGAGTGATGCAGGACACGGCCTGATCTACTTCAAACGCCGTTTCCACCCGGTCATGATGGAGGTGGAAGCCACCGCGTAATTCTCCCGCGCGCTGGCCTTTTTTTCGGCCAGCGCCACTTTCTGCAAAAACTCCTAAGGTTTCCGCTAAATCACGCCGTTATACAACCATAAGATAAATTTTCTGTGCCTGAATACTGACATCTCTGGTCAGTGCTTCCCGCTTCATTCAGCGCATATCTAATATACAGGATGACCTTATGGCTAAAACGACGCGGAGCCGCTCGGCTGAACGTCTGGTCGATATTCTGGTTGAGCTACATTTAAACGGTGTGGTAAACCGCAGTGCGCTAATGACCAAATTTAAAATTACCGAGCGTACCGTCTACCGGGATTTAAATGCGCTCTCTCCTATCGTTGAACATACCGGTAACGGGCTATATCGGCTGATCCATTCCGCACAATCTCCCGGCGGACAAGGGTTACATCACACACTGGCTAACTTCCTGAATGCAGATAACTTTTTCCCTGAAAGAAATACGGAATTCTGGCAAAAGCTGGAAACACGCGTTGACGAAAATCATATTCTTATCCTTGGTAACGACGCAGAGCACACGGTACAACGTGATATCAGCCGTCATTTAGCGAAAATTGAGAAATCTATTAATAACCATAATGTTTGCCAGATCGTTTATAAGGGTAAAACCCGCCTGATTAATCCCTATAAACTCATTAACAAAAAAAATATATGGTATTTACAAGCTACCGAAAATAGTCGGCTTAAATCCTTTTCATTGAGTCAGATTCGCTGGTTTGATATTCAGAAAACCCTTTTTACCCCTGAAGAGAATGTCCGCGCGCTCCTGGAAAAAAGCCTCGATCCGTGGGTGTCTGAAGATACTTTCACCGTGAAAATATTCATTAAAGATAATATTTCACATTACTTCCTGCGCCGGGATCTTCTGCCGGAACAAGAGCTGCTGGAAGAGCAACGCGGCGGTATCACGCTGCGCTGCCGGGCGGCACACGAGAACCAGATCCTGCCACTGCTGTTCTACTGGCTGCCGAATATTCAAATCCTGGAGCCGAACTGGCTGAAGGATAAACTGGTTAAAACGCTGGAAAACTATCTGGCGATGGCGCGCAGCCCGGATAACCACGTGATCTCAATCACATAATTTCTTCCCGCGGCGGCGAGCCTTAACCACTCGCCGCTTCCTTTGACCGCTCACCCGTCACTTTCAACCACTCATTCATTTACCCACCTTTACACGCGCGAGGATCTGGCACGATCGCTCCAGCATTACTCAATACCTCCTCACAACGAACCTTGACCCTTTTTTCTTTACATAAAAAACCAGGTCTTACTATGGATACTAAAAAACTACTTAAGCACGTGCCCTGGGCCTTACTCGGGATCCTCGGTGCTTTCTGTCTGGCGGTTGTCGCATTACGCCGGGGCGAACACGTCAGCGCCCTGTGGATCGTCGTCGCGTCCGTTTCCGTCTATCTTGTGGCTTATCGCTACTACAGCTTATACATCGCGCAGAAGGTCATGAAGCTCGACCCAACGCGCGCCACGCCGGCGGTCATTAACAATGACGGCCTGAACTACGTGCCAACCAACCGCTACGTGCTGTTTGGTCACCACTTTGCCGCCATTGCAGGCGCTGGCCCGCTGGTCGGCCCGGTACTGGCCGCGCAGATGGGCTACCTGCCGGGTACCCTCTGGCTGCTGGCGGGCGTGGTGCTCGCGGGCGCGGTGCAGGACTTTATGGTGCTGTTTATCTCCTCACGCCGTAACGGTTCGTCGCTGGGTGAGATGATCAAAGAAGAGATGGGTCGCGTGCCGGGCACCATTGCCCTGTTCGGTTGTTTCCTGATTATGATCATTATCCTCGCGGTGCTGGCGCTGATCGTCGTGAAAGCGCTGGCCGAAAGTCCGTGGGGCGTGTTTACCGTCTGCTCTACCGTACCGATTGCGCTGTTCATGGGCATTTACATGCGCTTCCTGCGCCCGGGACGCGTGGGCGAAGTCTCCGTGATTGGTATCGTGCTGCTGGTTGCCTCTATCTACTTTGGCGGCGTCATTGCGCATGACCCGTACTGGGGCCCGGCGCTGACCTTTAAGGACACCACCATCACCTTCGCGCTGATTGGTTACGCGTTTGTATCCGCCCTGCTCCCGGTATGGCTGATTCTGGCACCACGTGATTACCTCGCGACCTTCCTGAAAATCGGGGTTATCGTCGGGCTGGCTATCGGGATTGTGATCATCAACCCTGAGCTGAAAATGCCGGCGGTGACTCAGTACATTGACGGCACCGGCCCACTGTGGAAAGGCGCGCTGTTCCCGTTCCTGTTTATCACCATCGCCTGTGGTGCCGTGTCTGGCTTCCACGCGCTGATCTCCTCCGGCACCACGCCGAAGCTGATGGCCAACGAAACCGACGCGCGCTTTATCGGTTACGGCGCGATGCTGATGGAATCCTTCGTGGCGATCATGGCGCTGGTTGCGGCGTCTATCATCGAACCGGGCCTGTACTTCGCAATGAACACCCCGCCTGCGGGTCTGGGCATCACCATGCCAAACCTGCATGAGATGGGCGGCGAAAATACCGCGCTGATCATGGCCCAGCTGAAGGATGCCAGCGCCCACGCGGCAGCGACCGTCAGCTCCTGGGGCTTCGTGATCTCCCCTGAGCAGATCATGCAGACCGCGAAAGACATCGGCGAACCGTCCGTGCTGAACCGCGCAGGTGGCGCACCGACGCTGGCTGTCGGTATCGCACATGTGTTCCATAAAGTGCTGCCGTGGGCAGACATGGGCTTCTGGTACCACTTCGGTATTCTGTTTGAAGCGCTGTTTATCCTCACCGCGCTGGATGCCGGTACCCGTGCGGGCCGCTTCATGCTGCAGGACCTGCTGGGTAACTTCGTGCCGTTCCTGAAGAAAACCGACTCTCTGGTGGCGGGTGTGCTCGGCACTGCGGGTTGCGTAGGCCTGTGGGGTTACCTGCTGTATCAGGGCGTGGTTGATCCACTCGGCGGCGTGAAGAGCCTCTGGCCGCTGTTCGGTATCTCTAACCAGATGCTGGCCGCTGTGGCTCTGGTACTTGGCACCGTCGTACTGGTGAAAATGAAACGCACTAAATACATCTGGGTGACCGTCATTCCTGCACTGTGGCTGCTGCTCTGCACTACCTGGGCGCTGGGCCTGAAGCTGTTCAGCACCAACCCGCAGCTGGAAGGCTTCTTCTTCATGGCGAACCAGTACAAAGAGAAGATTGCCGCTGGCGGCGCAGATCTGACCGCGCAGCAGATTGCCAACATGAACCATATCGTGGTGAACAACTACACCAACGCAGGTCTGAGCATTCTGTTCCTGGTGGTGGTGTACAGCATCATTTTCTACGGTATCAAAACCTGGCTGAAAGTGCGTAACGCCGAAGGCCGTACGGATAAAGAAACGCCGTACGTGCCGGTGCCGGAAGGCGGCGTGAAGACCTCTTCACACCATTAAAAAAAATGGCGGGTGGCGCTACGCTAACCCGCCCTACAACGGTACTTTAGGCCCGGTAAGCGGAGCGCCACCGGGCTTTGTCTTATCAGGATGCATTATGTTTGGTAACTTAGGCGAAGCAAAAAAATACCTCGGTCAGGCGGCAAAAATGCTGATTGGTATTCCGGACTATGACAACTACGTTGAGCATATGAAGACCAACCATCCGGATAAACCGTACATGACCTACACTGAATTCTTCCGCGAGCGTCAGGAAGCACGCTACGGTGGAAGTGGAGAAGGCGGCGTCCGCTGCTGCTAAAGGAGAGAACATGACCCCGATTGCCGTCACCCTGCTGACCGGTTTCCTCGGCGCCGGTAAAACCACCCTGCTGCGCCACATCCTGAACGAGCAGCACGGCTTCAGAATCGCCGTCATCGAAAACGAATTCGGTGAAGTCTCCGTGGACGATCAATTGATTGGCGATCGCGCCACGCAGATCAAAACCCTGACCAACGGCTGCATCTGCTGTACCCGCTCAAACGAGCTGGAAGACGCCCTGCTGGATCTGCTCGACAGCCGCGATCGCGGTGAAATCGACTTCGACCGCCTGGTGATTGAATGCACCGGCATGGCCGACCCCGGCCCGATTATTCAGACCTTTTTCTCCCATGACATTCTTTGCCAGCGCTACCTGCTGGACGGCGTCATCGCCCTGGTCGATGCGGTTCACGCCAACGATCAGATGAACCAGTTCACCATCGCCCAGTCTCAGGTGGGCTACGCCGACCGCATCCTGCTGACCAAAACCGACGTGGCGGGTGACAGCGAGAAACTGCGTGAACGTCTGACCCGCATTAACTCCCGCGCGCCGATTTACACCGTGACGCACGGCGATATCGACCTCTCACAGCTGTTCAACACCAACGGCTTTATGCTGGAAGAGAACGTCACCACGAAACCGCGTTTCCACTTTATGGGAGACAAGCAAAACGACGTGACGTCGATTGTGGTGGAGCTGGATTACCCGGTGGATATCAGCGAGGTCTCCCGCGTGATGGAGAAACTGCTGCTGTCATTTGCCGACAAACTGCTGCGCTACAAAGGGATGCTGTGGATCGACGGCGAACCGAACCGCCTGCTGTTCCAGGGCGTGCAGCGCTTATACAGCGCCGACTGGGATCGCCCGTGGGGCGATGAAGCGCCGCATAGCATAATGGTATTTATTGGCATACAGCTGCCGGAGGAAGAGATTCGCGCGGCGTTTGCGGGGCTCAAAAAATAATCAACCGCTCCCTTTTAATCAGGAAAGGGAGCCAGGTTCTCTAAGTTAAATTCCTCGTTTCACCCTTTTTGTTTGCAATATTGTCTGTTAATGTCCTTAACAATAATGAATTCCTGCTTCGATTAATATTCCCCACAATATTAATTGCGTAGGATTATACTATTCATGAATTGGTAGACATCATATGGCACTCATTATTCCCACCATTAGCAGCTGTAGCGAGAAAATCACGGCCGGAGAAAAAAGGCTGGCAAGACTCCTGGAAGGAGGACTCAGCGAACAGTGTACCTGCTGGTATGACACCCGAATGGGAGACAAAGACGATCATCCTGACTTTGTGATTCTGGCCCCCGAAAAAGGTTTGTTGTTTTTAGAAGTGAAAGACTGGTTTATCACAAAAATTAAATCTGCCAACAAAACGCATATTCACTATGAAACTAAAAACGGTATTGAGCCGTTGAAAAACCCGATCGAGCAGGTTCGCCAATATACCTTTCACACCATCGACAGCCTAAAAAAAGATCCTCTGCTTCGCCAGCAACAGGGAGATTATGAAGGCAGCTTTATTATGCCCTATGGATACGGTGTTTATTTGAGCAACATCACGCGTGCACAGCTCGAAAAGAGTTTCACGCCCGAGGCACTAGAGGAAATCTTCCCGGCCAGCCAGGTGATTTGCAAAAACGAACTCAGTGAGTTTATGACCAGAGAACAAATCACCGCCCGGCTCGAATCCCTTCTCAGACATAACTTCACTCATCACACATCATCACAGCAGCTCGACCGCATCCGCTGGCATCTTTATCCCGACGTACGCATTAACCCTTCCGTGACACGGGTTGATCTGGACAATTTTACCTTCCACACTCCTGATGTGGTTTGCATGATGGACAGACAACAGGAACAGCTCGCCAGAAGCATGGGCACGGGACACCGCGTTATTCACGGCGTAGCCGGTTCTGGCAAAACGCTCATTTTGCACCACCGCTGTATTGAGCTTGCCAATAATATTGAAAACACCAAGCCTATTCTGGTCATTTGCTACAACATCACGCTCGCCAAAAAACTCAAAGCACAACTTGAGCTACATACGCTGCGGCTTCCTGTCGAAGTCATCCATTTTCATGCCTGGTGTTATCAGCAATTAAACGCCCATCGGCGTCTTCCACCAAAGAGCAAAAACTTTATTGCGTTAATGGAAAATGCGCTAACGGTGGCATTCGAAGAGGGGATTATAAAACCGGGACAATACAGCGCAGTCCTGATTGACGAGGGGCATGATTTCAAACCGGAGTGGTTGAGAATACTCGCTCGTATGCCGGACAATAAAGATAACTCGCTTCTTTTCCTCTACGACGACGCCCAGTCCATATACCAGAAAAAGAAAGCTCTCGACTTCACCCTCTCCAGCGTCGATATCAAGGCCCTCGGCCGCACCACCATCCTGAATACCAACTATCGCAACACCAGGCAAATACTCCATTTCGCCAGCAGTGTTGCATTTAATTACCTCAATAATCACATTGAAGAGGCACTCAAATATCAGCAACCCGATGCAGGGGGATTGTCAGGCAAATATCCGGCACTGGCCAGCTTTGATAATCAGGACGAGGAAATTACTCACGTTCTCGATTGGGTGACAAAGCAGCGACAGCAAGGTGTTGCATGGTCAGAGATCGCCATTCTGTGCCCTTCGACCTACAGTATTTCGGGTGCGTTGGGGCCACGTCTCGCGGCGCGTAACATCCCCTACCAGATGATTGTGAGCAGCGATGATAAAAAACACTGGTCACCGCAAAATGATTTTCTCTGCGTCATGCCATTGCCAAGCAGCAAGGGCCTTGAATTTCACTCGGTCGCCATTATGGATGCGGCAAAGGAAAGAAATGATGAGGATCTGAGTGACGATATCAAGCGTCTGTATGTCGGATTTACCCGCGCGCGTCACAACCTGCTGGTGACGATGCACGGATCCGGAAATCTGCGCGATCACCTTGTCGAGACTTATGAGAGTATCGCGAAAGCGATCTAGCGCTTACTAAAATCCCCTCTCCCCTGTGGGGAGAAGGGTAATTGACCCAACCCTATTTCAACGCCTCCGGCAGCGTCACAATCCACAGCTCACTATCCGACTCCGGCTTCTTCAGCGGCTTCACGCTAAGCGTGGTTTCAACCGGTTTATCATCCAGCGTCAGCTTGCCTTCCGCGTTCACCCGATAATCCTTGAGCTTCTTGCCCTCGACCGGATTTTGCATCGCCACCTTCACGCCAAAGTCATTATCGTTCGCCACGGCAAGCCGTTTGCTGTCGATCAGCGCCAGCCCTTCAGCTTTCTCCTGCTGCCAGCCCAGCGCGCGCAAATCAACGACCTGCGTTTTTGCCGCAAGGGTAATGCCGCGCTGCTTCAGGGTTTTCTCATCATCAAACTCCGGGTACTCGCCCGGCTTGTCAAAGGCGCTCAGGTCGCTCGCCTTGCTGAGGTCCACCTTGTAGATAAGGTTACGCATCCCGTCATTTTTATCGCTGCCCTGCTCAATCAGCAGGATATGCTGGTCATCAAGCGCCACGATGTCGCCGATTTTGGCATCACTGTTTTTGCTGTAGGCCGCGCTGTCGATAGGGTAGCCGTACATCGCGGTTTTGCCGGTCGCCGGGTCGAAGCTCACGAGACGCGTAAACAGCGCCTGCTTTTTGCTTTTACCGTCGATATCCAGCGTACTTTGTACCGCGGCGATAATGCGCCCGTCCGGCATACGGGTCAGGCCTTCAAAGCCCCGGTTCGGTTGGCGCCATTTGATAACGTTTGGCAGACCGCCCGCGATCGACTTTTCCCCTTCCGCCGCCTGCGGGCCGTGGATCGCCAGGATTTTCCCTTTACTGTCGACGTTAATCAGAAACGGGCCATACTCGTCGCACAGCCAGTAGCCGCCTTTGCCGTCCGGCGTGATGCCTTCCGTATCCAGCCCGCGGTTGTCACCCTTCAGCGTCTTGAGGGTGTCGCTAAACGCCACCTCATTGGTGGATCCAATCACGCCGCTTTGCAGCGGCAGACCGTTAATCTCGCCTTTATCGTCATGCAGCGGGCGGGCATCCTTCGCTTCTGCTTTACCGTTCTGCACGCGGATGGTCATCAGCAGCGGCGCGAAATCCGGCGTGACAAAAATTTTGGCTTCATTTTTACCCATTTTTGGCGCATCGGCGTTTGGACCGCGATCGGTCACGGTTGCAAAGGTCAGGGCATCGCCCTGCTTGCCCGTAAACAGCAGGCCAGAGCCAATACCCACCGGGAGTCCGTTCGGAAATGCGCTGGCGAACGCGCCGCTGTAGTTGACGTGTGAGCCTTCAGGAAAGCTGACGACATAGCGTTCAGCCGTGGGCTGTGCCGCCAGGCCAGAGAAAGAGAGCGCACAACCAACCAGCACAGGAATGATTTTTCTTTTCATATTGTTAGCATCCAGTAAGTGAAGCCAACAACGTAATGAACAAACGTGTCAGAAAAATGACATCGCAGGGAAAGTCGCCTGCGCGAGAGAACGTGTTTTCACCACCATAAGTGTAAATCTTTGTTGTTTTATGTGATTTTTGAAATATTTTTGGAAATTTTTGGAGACTCCATTATTACACCTCCAGTCACTATCCCGTCCTCGTTCAGTTTATGTTTAGTCAAAAAACTAAACGGTTTCTAAACGCCTGAAAATCACGCGTTGACTCCCGTTCAACCAAACAAAAATGCAACATTAAATAAATTAAATTTAACAAAACCAGCATAAAACAGCGACTTGTATCACATTTGCAGTCATAAACATCGCTTGTTATGGTGCCTCCAGATTAATTTGATGATGAGGCACGAAACATGAAAAAACTGAATATCCTTCTTCTTTCTGCACTGACCGCCCTCTCTGGTTCCGCACTGGCCATGGGCGGTAGCGTTGAGCAGGGTAAAAACTTTACTAACCTCAATCTGGAAATGGGCAAATCCTCATCCGGCCTGTACGCCGAAAGCAACTGGCTCAAAAACACCGATGACGGTACCCAGACCGGTGGCGTAGGCGCAGGCTACAACCTGGAAGTGGGCCCGGTCATGCTGAACGCAGGCGCGAAGGCGATCTACATCGGCCCGAAAAAAGGCGATAACGGCGTGGCGTTCCCGATTGGTGGCGGCGTAAACGTTGCGCTGACTGACAGCATCCATGTCTATGGCGAAGGTTACGTTGCGCCTGAAGGCCTGAACAACAGCGTGAAAAACTACGTGGAAGCCAACGGGGGCGTAAGCTGGACGCCTGTCACGCCGCTGACCCTGAAAGTGGGTTACCGCCACGTGAGCGTTGATGGCAAAGACGGTCGTCCTGGCCACACGCTGATTGACGGCGCATACGTGGGCGGTGGCGTGTCCTTCTAAGGCTGTATTGCGCGTTTCGCCCGGCGGCGCTACGCTTGCACGGGCCTACGGGTTTTGTAGGCCGGGTAAGCGCAGTGTATGACCGGATACATAGGTGACAGATCAGACCGGGAACATA